>JAVXCQ010000005.1:83280-83669 GCA_036659415.1 Acidaminococcaceae bacterium | reverse complement strand
GCTCGTCGGGCTCATAACCCGAAGGTCGTTGGTTCAAATCCAGCCCCCGCAACCATTAAATTATCGTGCTGATGTAGCTCAGTCGGTAGAGCGTATCCTTGGTAAGGATAAGGTCACCAGTTCAATCCTGGTCATTAGCTCCATAGCATTATGGCGGCGTAGCTCAGTTGGCTAGAGCACTCGGTTCATACCCGGGGTGTCCGCGGTTCAAATCCGTGCGCCGCTACCAATAAATTTTAAACCTCATAAATTTGGGGTTTTTTTATTTTGGTTTTTTAGCAGGATTTTTGCTTAAAATAACGAATAGAGCCTATAGTTGTGTGTATTATAAACCAAACAAAATTTGAGGAGGACTATATAATGGCTAAACAAAAATTCGACAGATCCAA
>JAVXCQ010000005.1:0-83180 GCA_036659415.1 Acidaminococcaceae bacterium | reverse complement strand
CGAAGGCGGCCGTACTGTTGGTGCAGGTGTAGTTGCTTCTATCGAAGAAAAATAACCAGCCGTATTTTGTCTGATATGAGCCGGTCATTACTTGACCGGCTTATATTTTTTAGTTGTTGACATAAAGTGTCAGCTATGTTACGCTATATTAGCGACAATTTTAGATTAGCATATTTTGTAGGGTAAGAGAGGTGTGAAATAATGGCTGCAGGAGCACGTAATGGAGTTACTCTAGCTTGTATGGAATGCAAGCAGCGTAATTATCAAACAAACAAAAATAAGAAAAACGATCCTGATCGTATCGAACTTAATAAATATTGCAAATTCTGCAAGAAACACACTTTACATAAAGAAACAAAATAATTTTGTTTCTTGTGAGTGTTGTTTATTATTAGGTATTGAGTAAGGATGTGAGAAAATGGCCGTTCCAGAAACTACAAGCGTCAGAAGCGTTAATGGAATTTCGACGTTCTTGCGTGAAGTAAAAGGCGAAATGAAAAAAGTAACTTGGCCTACTAAACAACAGTTGGTTGTTTATACTGCGGTTGTTTTTATTGCGGTTGTTTTTGTTGCAGCGTTGATTTGGGCAATAGATTCCTTCTTCAGTGTTGCTTTCCGCTGGTTATTGAAAGGCTAAGACTCAAGGAGGTAGGGAAAACTTGTTTTCCCGCTATTTATGGATTCAGAAAAACGATGGTATGTTATTCATACTTACTCCGGATACGAAAATAAGGTAACCGCCAACTTAGAACGTAAAATTCGTTCCCTAGGTATGGAAGAAGAGATTTTTAATGTCTTGGTACCCATGGAAAATGAAATTGAAATTAAAGATGGTAAAAAGAAGATCACTCCCAAAAAAGTTTTCCCCGGTTATGTTTTGGTGGAAATGATTGTTAATGATCGCTCTTGGTATGCCGTTCGTAACACTCCAGGTGTAACTGGATTTGTTGGTTCCGGCTCAAAACCCATTCCCTTAACCGATAGCGAAGTAGTACGTATACTTGGCTCGATGGGCGTAGAAGATGGGAAACCCAAAATTAATTTTACATTACAACAGCTGGTGCGTCTTACTGCAGGACCTTTTGTGGGTTGTGTTGGTAAAGTTGCTGAAATCAACGCTGAACGTGGTAAGCTAAAAGTTTTAGTGGATATGTTTGGTCGCGAAACGCCTGTTGAAATTGATTTTACACAAGTAGAAGAAACAGAATAATTAAGGAGGTGTAAATAAATGCCTAAGAAAGTAATAAAAATGGTTAAATTACAAGTCCCTGCTGGCAAAGCTACACCGGCTCCTCCGGTTGGTCCAGCACTTGGTCAAGCTGGTGTTAACATCATGGCTTTCGTTAAAGATTTTAATGAACGTACAGCTAAACAAGCTGGTCTGATTATTCCGGTTGAAATTACCGTATTTGAAGATCGTTCTTTCACTTTTGTAACGAAAACTCCGCCTGCTGCTATTCTTTTGAAAAAAGCTGCTGGTCTTGACAAAGCATCCGGTGAACCTAACAAGAAAAAAGTTGCTAAGCTTGGTCGTGATAAAGTACGCGAAATTGCTGCTAGCAAAATGGAAGACCTTAATGCTGCCGATGTTGAAGCTGCAATGCGTATGATTGAAGGCACTGCTCGTAGCATGGGTATCACTATCGTTGACTAATTAGTTTTAAATTAGTGGGAGGCGTAGAGCCGTTTGTACCACGAGGAGGAAAGAAACATGGCAAAACAAGGTAAAAAATATCAAGAAGCCGCTAAATTAATTGAGGCTGACAAATTCTATGCTCCTAAAGAAGCTGTAGAGCTTATGGGAAAAACCAGCGTTACTAAATTTGACAGTTCCGTTGAAGCATCTATCCGTTTGGGTGTAAATCCTAAATATGCTGATCAACAAGTACGTGGCGCCTTAGTGCTTCCACATGGTACTGGTAAATCCAAAACTGTTTTGGTTTTTGCTAAAGGTGCTAAAGTGGCTGAAGCTGAAGCTGCTGGTGCTGATTATGTTGGTGCTGATGAGCTTGTAGCAAAAATTCAAGCTGGCTGGACCGATTTTGATGTTGCTGTAGCAACTCCTGATATGATGGGTTTAGTTGGTCGTATTGGTAAAATTTTAGGACCTAAAGGTTTAATGCCTAATCCTAAAGTTGGTACTGTTACTATGGACGTAACTCGTGCAGTTAACGAAATTAAAGCAGGTAAGATTGAATATCGTACTGATAAATCTGGTAATGTCCAGACTTCTATTGGTAAGGCATCTTTTACTGCTGAACAATTGTTGGCAAACTATCTTACTTTGATCGAAACTTTAATTAAAGTAAAACCAGCTGGCGCAAAAGGCCAATATATTAAATCTGTTACCCTGTCCACGACAATGGGACCTGGTGTAGCTATTGATGTATTGAAAGCTACCAGCGATAAATAATCATAAACTGCTTGCAGTTTATATAAAATCATTTCAAAATAGATGATCGGGCCAGAGACAGTAGGTGCAACTTGTTGCGTAAGATGAAAATCGCCTGCCGAGGTTGGAGACGTATAAATTACTACGACCTCCGGCTTGTGCGCCGAGAGGTCTTTTTGATTTGATGAGATTTCGACAAGGAGGTGTAATAGATGGCAGATTATAGACCTGAAAAGGTTGCAAAAATTGCTGTAATTAAGGAACTTTTGACTGGCGCAAAATGTACAGTTTTGGTTGATTACCATGGCTTAACAGTTGCTCAGGATACAAAACTTCGTCGTAGTATGCGTGAAGCAGGTGTAACATATGTTGTTGTAAAAAACACTTTGCTACGTATTGCTGCTCAGGATGCTGGTATTGAAGGACTAGATTCTTATCTAGAACAAAATACTGCTATTGCGGTAGCTCCTGAAGACCCAGTTGCCGTAGCAAAAATCATTTGTGATTTTGCTAAAGCGAACAAGGTTATGAAAGTTAAAGTTGGTATTCTTGACGGAAAGCTCATTTCTGCAGAGGAAATTAAAGCTTTGGCCGAGTTGCCGCCACGCGAAGTATTACTTGCAAAAATGCTGGGAAGCATGCAAGCTCCAATCTCTGGATTGGCTAATGTATTGCAAGGAACCATTCGCAAATTTGTGTACGCTCTAGAAGCAGTACGCAAAGCAAAAGAGTCCGCATAAGCGAACTACTAAGTTGTTAATTGGGGCAAGGCCCTAAAATAAATTAAAAGAAAACTTTGGAGGTATATATTATGACTAATGAACAAATTATGGAAGCTATTGAATCTATGACCGTGCTTGAACTTTCTGAATTGGTGAAAGCTCTTGAAGAAAAATTTGGCGTGTCTGCTGCTGCTCCTGTAGCTGTAGCTGCAGCTCCTGCTGGTGCTGCTGTTGCTGAAGAGCAAAGCGAATTTGACGTAATCCTAACTAGTGCTGGTGGCAGCAAAATCAACGTAATCAAAGTTGTTCGCGAAGTAACTGGTCTTGGCTTGAAAGAAGCTAAAGAAATGGTTGACGGCGCACCTAAAGCAATTAAAGAAAAAATCGCTAAAGCTGACGCTGATGCTTTGAAAGCTAAACTTGAAGAAGCTGGCGCATCTGTAGAAGTTAAATAATTGATTTTTAAAATACCCTCTTAACAGAGGGTATTTTTTTTGTCTATTTGTTATTGACAATGTAAGATGATTATGATAAAATACTATCCTACAGTAAGCTTTAAGTAGTTGATAACGAACGCGAGGGTTCAGTGGTTGAGCATCGTGTTTCGCTCATATAGGGGAGATGGAGTACGTTTACGTCATCGAGTAAAAAGCGAGGTCATTATAGATATGAATGCCTTGCTATTTTTTTCGTCTACGAAAACGCACTTACTTGTGTCTGCCTAACAAAAATGTTAAGGGGTGAGGAAATACATGTTTAAACCGGTTCCGATTGGTGATAGAACACGGTATAGCTACGCTAGAATTACAGAAGTTCTTAAAATGCCTCATTTGATTGACATCCAGAGAAAATCGTATGAGTGGTTCATGCGTGAAGGTCTCTGCGAAATATTTAAAGATATTTCTCCAATCAAAGATTTTACCGGCAATTTGGAATTGACCTTTGAGAGCTTTGCTATGGGTGAGCCGAAATATAATGTCGAAGAATGTAAAGAACGTGATGCCAGTTATTCAGCTCCGTTGAATGTAAATGTTAGACTTCTATATAAAGATACTGGTGAGATTAAAGAATCCAAAGTATTTATGGGCGATTTCCCTCTCATGACCCAAACAGGTACTTTTATTATTAATGGTGCGGAACGTGTCATTGTTAGCCAATTAGTCAGATCTCCTGGCGTTTATTACAATGGCAACATGGATCCTAGCGGGAAAAAACTTTATGGTACGACTGTCATTCCTAACCGTGGTGCGTGGATTGAGTTTGAAACTGATGTTAATGATGTTGTTTTTGCCCGTGTAGACCGGACTAGAAAATTACCGGCCACGGTTCTTTTGCGTGCCTTGGGGCTTTCCACCAATGAAGAGATTGTGGATTTATTTGGCAATCATTCAGCAGTTTTAGCTTCCTTGGAAAAAGATTCCACCATTGATCGCGAAGAAGCCTTGGTAGAAGTTTACAAAAAATTGCGTCCAGGTGAACCTCCTACCCTAGAAAATGCTAAACAATTGATTGAAACTACTTTTTTTGACCCTAAACGTTATGACTTAGCAAGCGTTGGGCGTTACAAATTAAATAAAAAACTCGGCTGGCGGAGACGCTTGCTGGACAAAACTTTAGCTGAACCTATCGTGGATGCTACTACCGGTGAAATTATTCTTGAAGCTGGCACTCATATTGACGATGCCGCTATTGATATTATTGAACAAAGTGGTATTTATGCTGCCGGTGGCTTGCAATCGGCTATGGTGATGGTGAAAAATCAACCCTTGAAGTTGATTTTTACGACGGAAATTCCTGAACAACATAGAACCGTAACGGCCGAAGATATTTTGGCTGCGTTTGGTTATTTGTTGAACTTAATGGATGGTTTAGGTATTCCAGATGATATTGACCATTTGGGTAATCGTCGTGTACGTAGCGTTGGCGAATTATTACAAAACCAGTTCCGCATTGGGTTGGCCAGAATGGAACGTGTTGTTAAGGAACGTATGACGATTCAAGACGTGGAAATCATTACACCGCAGGCCCTGATTAATATTCGCCCGGTAGTTGCTTCCATTAAAGAATTCTTTGGTTCCAGTCAGTTATCACAATTTATGGATCAAAACAATCCTTTAGCAGAGCTGACACATAAACGTCGTCTTTCTGCCCTTGGACCTGGTGGACTATCTCGTGAACGTGCCGGTTATGAAGTGCGTGACGTACATCACTCCCATTATGGCCGTATGTGCCCGATTGAAACCCCTGAAGGTCCTAACATCGGACTGATTGGTTCTTTGTCTACCTTTGCTATTATCAACCGTTTTGGTTTCATGGAAACGCCTTATCGCAAAGTGGATAAAAAGAATCGTAAAGTAACTGATGAAATTGTGTATTTGACGGCTGATGAAGAAGATGAGTACATTTGTGCTCAGGCCAATGAACCTTTAGCCGAGGACGGCACCTTCCTTGAAGAACGTGTTACAGCACGCTATCGTAATGAAGTATTGGTTATTCCAGCTGAACAAGCAGATTATATGGACGTTTCTCCGAAACAGGTTGTTTCTATTGCAACGGCTTTAATTCCTTTCTTGGAAAACGATGATGCCAACCGTGCTCTAATGGGTGCGAATATGCAGCGTCAAGCAGTACCGCTTTTATGCACACAGGCTCCTGTTGTGGGCACTGGTATGGAATATAAAGTGGCTGTTGACTCCGGTGTTTGTATTCTGGCTCAACACGCAGGTGTTGTGGAAAGAGTTACCGGCAATGAAATTAAAATTAAAAATGATGACGGTGTTGACACCTACAAGCTTTTAAAATTCAAACGTTCCAATCAAGGAACTTGTGTTAACCAACGACCGATTGTGCACAAGGGTGACCAAGTTGTTGCTGGGCAAGTACTGGCAGATGGTCCCGCTACCGATCATGGTGAGTTGGCACTAGGACACAATGTTGTTGTGGCCTATATGCCTTGGGAAGGTTACAACTATGAAGATGCTATCTTATTGAATGAGGATTTGGTTAAGGCAGACGTCTTTACCTCTATCCACATTGAAGAATATGATTGCGATGCTCGTGATACCAAATTAGGTGCGGAAGAAATTACTTGTGATATTCCTAACGTAGCTGAAGAAGCACGTAAAGATCTTGATGAACGAGGAATTATTCGCATCGGTGCGGAAGTTCGTCCTGGCGATATCTTGGTAGGCAAAGTAACACCTAAAGGTGAAACCGAGCTTACAGCGGAAGAACGTTTATTACGTGCTATTTTTGGCGAAAAAGCTAGAGAAGTTCGCGATAGCTCTTTACGGGTTCCACATGGTGAAGCCGGTAAAATCGTTAGCGTCAAAGTCTTTACCCGTGAAAATGGTGATGAATTGCCACCAGGAGTTAACGAACAAGTGCGGGTACATATTGCACAAAAACGTAAAATTTCCGAAGGCGATAAGATGGCCGGTCGTCATGGTAATAAGGGTGTTGTTTCCCGTATTATGCCACGTGAAGATATGCCGTTCTTGCCTAATGGTGAACCTGTGCAAGTAGTACTCAATCCTTTGGGCGTACCGAGCCGTATGAATATTGGACAGATTTTGGAAGCACATCTAGGTTGGGCTGCTTGTGCGTTGGGGCTGAAAATTGAGGCAGGGGAAAGTGGTCTTGCTGAAAAACTCAATGGCTATGGCTACGACACTGAAAAATATGGTATGCCAAAAACCGTGGAACATGCGGTAAAAATGGCTGTACCTGTTTTTGATGGTGCTCATGAACAAGATTTGCAAGACACGCTGGAATTAGCTGAAATTGACCCTAGCGGCAAAACCTTGCTTTATGATGGCCGGACAGGCGAACCTTTTGATAATAAGGTAACAGTTGGTTGCGTTTATATGCTGAAATTGCATCATCTTGTTGATGATAAAATTCATGCTCGTTCTACTGGACCTTACTCTTTAGTAACACAACAACCATTGGGCGGTAAAGCTCAATTTGGCGGACAAAGATTTGGTGAAATGGAAGTTTGGGCCTTGGAAGCATATGGCGCTGCTTATACGCTGCAAGAGATCCTTACCGTTAAATCAGATGATGTTGTTGGTCGTGTTAAAACTTATGAAGCGATTGTTAAGGGAGAAAACATTCCTGAACCGGGAGTGCCAGAATCCTTCAAAGTTCTAATCAAAGAATTACAAAGTATTGGCTTGGATATTAAAGTCCTCAATGAAGATGAGGAAGAAATTTCTATGCGTGATAATGACGATGATATTAATGAAACAGCTCGTGAAATGGATATCAATGTCGACGGAGAGTTGCCACTGGCAACCAATACGAATAGCAATGAATCATTAAACGATGCCGGTGAACCACTGGATCCGGATTTTGATTTAATTGCTGATATCGGCAATATGTCTTTGGATAATTTTGATGATAAAAATGATGACCTCGATGGAATCACCTCAGCAGTTGATGATTCCAAAGAAGAGTTTGAGTAGAAGGGAGCGATCGATTCTGTTGGATGTAAATAATTTTGACTCAATGCGTATCGGTCTGGCTTCGCCGGAACAAATTTTGGAGTGGTCCTACGGCGAAGTACGCAAACCTGAAACAATTAACTACAGAACACTAAAACCTGAGCGCGATGGTTTGTTCTGCGAAAAAATCTTTGGACCAACAAAAGATTGGGAATGTCATTGCGGAAAATACAAACGAATTCGCTATAAGGGGATTGTTTGTGACAAATGCGGAGTTGAGGTAACTCGCTCTAAAGTGCGTCGTGACCGTATGGGGCATATTCAATTGGCTGCTCCCGTTTCTCATATTTGGTACTTCAAAGGCATTCCAAGCAGAATGGGCTCCATTCTTGATATCGGACAACGTGCTTTAGAAAAAGTTTTGTATTTTGCGAATTACATTGTGCTTGATCCAGGTGAAACGCCTTTGACCAAAAAACAATTGCTAAGCGAAGCAGAATACATTGAAAACTTTGATAAATATGGCAACCACTTTACCGTGGGGATGGGTGCTACTGCTATTAAACAATTGCTCAGAGAAATTAAACTGGATGAACTATCCGTTCAATTACGTGCTGAACTCAAAGTTGAAACCAGTACCCAAAAACGTCGTAGCCTTGTTCGCAGACTAGATGTTTGTGAAGCCTTCTTAAAATCAGGCAATCGTCCGGAATGGATGATTCTTGATGTGGTGCCGGTAATTCCACCGGAATTGCGTCCGATGGTGCAGCTTGACGGTGGTCGTTTTGCTACCTCTGATCTTAATGATCTCTATCGCCGTGTTATTAATCGCAATAATCGCTTGAAGAGATTATTAGAGCTTAATGCACCGGATATCATTGTACGCAATGAAAAACGGATGCTACAAGAAGCCGTAGATGCTTTGATTGATAATGGTCGTCGTGGTCGTCCTGTTACAGGACCAGGCAACAGACCGCTTAAATCCTTGTCTGATATGCTTAAAGGTAAACAAGGTCGTTTCCGTCAGAACTTGCTTGGCAAACGTGTTGACTATTCAGGACGTTCTGTTATCGTAGTTGGACCGGAATTAAAAATGCACCAATGTGGTTTACCTAAAGAAATGGCACTGGAACTCTTTAAACCCTTCGTGATGAAACGTTTGGTTAATAGCGGACAAGCTAATAATATTAAGAGTGCTAAGCGTATGGTTGAACGTGCTAATTCAGCCGTGTGGGACGTTTTAGAGGATGTTATCAAAGAACACCCTGTTCTACTCAACCGCGCACCGACGCTACATAGACTAGGTATTCAAGCCTTTGAGCCTATTTTATCTGAAGGCCGTGCGATCAAACTGCATCCATTGGTTTGTACTGCTTATAATGCCGATTTTGATGGTGACCAAATGGCAGTCCATCTACCACTTTCTGCAGAAGCACAAGCGGAAGCAAGAATGCTCATGCTTTCAGTTAATAATATCTTGGCTCCTAAAGATGGTAAACCAGTTGCTGTTCCTTCCCAGGATATGGTGCTTGGTGTTTACTATTTGACAATCTTCAAAGAACACGCCAAGGGTGAAGGTATGCGTTTCAGTAGCTTTAACGAAGCACTGCTCGCTTATTTCCACGGAGTGGTTGCCTTGCAGGCACGCGTCAAAATCTATATGCCAAACAATGAAATTTTCCTTGAAAAATCCAACGAAGGCCATAGCCTAGTAACTACATCTATTGGTAATGCTATCTTTAATGAAGAGTTACCAATTGAATTGCGTTACTATCATAAGGGTAAAGAAGGCTGGGAACTGGATAAATTAGCAGATAAAAAAGAATTAGGCCGCTTAGTTGCTAAAGCACATAAGCTGTTTGGTAATCTTAAAACTGCTGAAATTCTGGATAAGATTAAAAAAATGGGTTACAACAATGCTTGTAAAGCCGGTATTTCGATTGCTGTTTCTGATATTAAAATCCCGTCAGAAAAACCTGCAATTTTGGCAGCGGCTGAAAAACAAGTTGATAGAACAGAGAATATGTTTATGCGTGGCTTAATGTCAGCGGATGAACGTTATCGTAAAGTTATTGACTTGTGGAATAAAGCTACTGATGATGTTACTGAAGCCTTGATGAAAAACACGCTGGATCCTTTCAACCCTGTTTATATGATGGCTAACTCTGGTGCTCGTGGTAACACACAACAGATTCGTCAGCTAGCAGGTATGCGTGGTTTGATGGCAGATCCAACAGGTAAAATCATTGACCGTCCAATTAAAGCTAACTTCCGTGAAGGTTTAACCGTTTTGGAATACTTTATTTCCACACATGGTGCACGTAAGGGCTTGGCAGATACCGCTTTGCGTACAGCTGACTCCGGCTATTTGACTCGTCGTCTTGTAGACGTGGCTCAAGATGTTATTGTGCGTGAGGACGACTGCGACGTTATTGGTATGGACTTGATTAAGGAACGTAGCCGTTTGTGCAAAGCCACCATTGGCGCTAGCCAAACTAAGCTCAGAGACGTACTGGTGGGTAGAAATTTAGCTGCCAATGTTTTTGACCCAGTGAGCGGCGAGCTCTTGGTCGAAGCTGATACCGTGATTTCTGACGAGGTCTTCAACAAAATTAACGCGGTTAAGGTAATGGAAGTCGTTTTGTATGCTATGGACGATTTCGATGGTGAACAAACTGAGGTTATGATTATTAATGTAAGTGAAGAAAAAGTACATTCTGTCTTCAAAGAACATTTAATGCATAATTTTGCCGGCAAGCCTTTAGCCGAGAATATTATAGGTGAAGAAGGTAAAGTACTAGCTAAGGTTGGTACAATCTTTGATGAAGCCTTGGTTGAAATGGTGCTTGCCAATGAACACGTCCGAGAAGTCAAAGTACGTAATCATACTATCGAAGGTATTGAAATCGGCGCAATTACAGAAGGCAAAAACGGTCAAACCGTTATTGAATCCTTGCATGATCGTATTGTGGGTAGAAATCTTGCCGAAGATATTACCAACTCCAAGAATAAAGTTATTTATCATCTCAATGAATATATTACAGACGAGATGGCTGACAAAATCGTAGAATTAAGAACCAAAGTCAAGATTCGTTCCGTACTGAATTGTAAAGCTCGTTACGGCGTTTGCCGTAAGTGCTATGGTCGTAACTTGGCTACCGGTAAAAACGTTGATGTCGGTGAAGCAGTTGGTACAATTGCCGCTCAATCTATCGGTGAACCTGGTACTCAGTTAACCATGCGTACATTCCATACCGGTGGTGTTGCCGGTGATGATATCACTCAAGGTTTGCCTCGTGTTGAAGAATTGTTTGAAGCACGTAAACCTAAACATCCTGGTATTTTAAGTGAGCATGCCGGTACTGTTAGTCTTGGTGAAAAAGATGGCATTCGTCGTGTGATGATTACCCAAGCCAATGGTGAAATCGAGTCTTATACTATTCCTTATGGTGCAAAAATCCATGTCAATGAAGGCGATGAAATTGGCGTTGGCGACAGAATGACCGAAGGTTCTTTGAATCCTCATGATATTTTGCGCATTAGTGGCGTAAGAGCGACACAACGCTATATTGTTACTCAAGTACTGGGCGTTTACAAATCACAGGGCGTAGAAATCAACGATAAGCATATCGAAGTTATGGTTCGTCAAATGTTAAGAAAAGTTCGTATTGATGAAGCCGGTGATACATCAATGCTTCCTGGAGAAATTATTGATATTGCGGAATTTGAAGGTCAAAATCTTGAAATGGAAGAAAAAGGGCTGGAAAAAGCACAAGGTCATCCAGTTCTACTCGGTATTACCAAAGCCTCTTTGGCTACTGACTCTTTCTTATCGGCAGCTTCCTTCCAAGAAACAACGCGTAACTTAACCGATGCCGCTATTAAAGGTAAGGTTGACCCCTTGTTGGGCCTCAAAGAAAACGTTATTATTGGTAAGTTGATTCCTGCTGGTACTGGTATGACTCGTTATCGCGATATCAAAATCAAGTATAATCTTGAAGAGAAATAAGCTAAAACTAAAATTCCTTTGTGGCCGCAAGCCACAAAGGAATTTTTTTGACTTTACACGAACTAAGGGCGTTTTGCCACTGAATTTTGCCACTGTGAGAGTGTGTTTACCGGCAAAATAGTCTTAAAAGTAGAGGGAATTTCAAAACACTATTCGTAATTGACTACAAAAAAGAAACAATTTGAAGAAGTTTGTATGAAAGTTGCGGGTGTAGTTGGTATTATGGAAGAAATAATAAAAAGCGACTTCTAAATGTTTGAAAAATAAAGAAAAAACATTACATAAAAATAGATGAAAACAAAAAAATATTGCAATGTTACACAAAAGAAACACTAGGCAACGTGTAAACACAGAGGCACATAAACAGTGGCTGAAGTGCGTTTAAAACTGTTAAAAAATGTTGACAGCGACTGTTCATGGTGTTACAATTATCAAGTATCTTAAGTACAGCTATGCTATTTGGAGGTGTTTGCGATGTCGATGGAAGTTTTAAAGACTGGGACCAAACATGTTGTTGGTCTGAAACAAACTGCCAAAGCAATTGAAAAGGGTAATGCAAGTTTGGTTTTTATTGCTCAAGATGCAGATGCAAGAGTGTCAGAATCCTTGATTGCTACTTGTACTAAGGCGCAGATAGCTTACGAGCTTGTTGCGACCATGCATGAACTTGGCAAAGCTTGTGGTATTCATGTTGGGGCTGCTACCGCTGCGATACTTAAAGATTGATAGGGATCCTAACTGCTTTGCAGGAGGGTTTTTATAATCATTCACACTAATTATTTTAGGAAGGAGGATCCGATATGCCTACAATTAATCAATTGGTTCGTAAAGGTAGAGAGGCTCTTACTCAAAAATCCACTGCTCCGGCGTTGAAAAACTGCCCACAAAAACGTGGTGTTTGCACAAGAGTTTATACTACTACCCCTAAAAAACCTAACTCTGCTTTGCGTAAAGTAGCAAGGGTTCGTTTGACTAACGGAATTGAAGTTACAGCTTATATTCCAGGTATCGGTCACAATCTACAAGAACATAGTGTTGTTCTTATTAGAGGCGGAAGAGTAAAAGACCTTCCGGGTGTTCGTTATCACATCGTTCGTGGTGCGCTTGACACAGCTGGCGTTGCAAACCGTAATCAATCTCGTTCTAAATACGGTGCAAAACGTGCTAAAGCTGCGAAATAATTAAGCGAAATAACATTACAAACGATTTCTAAAAGGAGGAAAACATATGCCGAGAAAAGGCCCTGTAACTAAAAGAGACGTTTTGCCGGATCCAGTATACGGTTCAAAACTATTAACTAGATTTATTAATAAAATTATGTTAGACGGCAAAAAAGGCGTTGCAGAACGTATTGTATACGATGCATTCGACCTTGTTCGTTCTAAGACCGGTAAAGATCCTTTGGAAGTATTTGACGCTGCTATGAAAAACATTATGCCTATCCTTGAAGTACGTGCTCGCCGTGTTGGCGGTGCTAACTATCAAGTACCGGTTGAAGTTCGTGCAGACCGTAAAACCACCTTGGGTATTCGCTGGATGGTAAACTACTCACGTCTACGTGGTGAAAGAACTATGTACGAACGTGTTGCGGGAGAAATCATGGATGCTGCAAACGGAACAGGCGCAGCAGTTAAAAAACGTGAAGATACTCACAAGATGGCAGAAGCAAATAAAGCATTTGCTCACTACCGTTGGTAAGAATAAGGAGGATTAATTAGTGGCCAGACAATTTCCACTTGACAAAACAAGAAATATCGGAATCATGGCTCACATTGATGCGGGCAAGACCACTACGACTGAACGTATTCTGTTTTATACAGGTAAAACTCATAAAATAGGCGAAGTTCACGATGGTGGCGCTACAATGGACTGGATGGTACAAGAGCAAGAACGTGGTATTACTATTACTTCTGCTGCTACCACCTGCCAATGGAATGGCCATCGCATTAACATCATTGATACACCAGGCCACGTTGACTTCACTGTAGAAGTAGAACGTTCCCTCCGCGTACTTGATGGTTCTGTAGCAGTGTTCTGCGCAAAAGGCGGCGTTGAGCCACAGTCTGAGACTGTATGGCGTCAAGCTGATAAATACAATGTACCTCGTATGGCTTATGTTAACAAGATGGATATCACCGGTGCCGACTTCTTCAATGTTGTGCAAATGATGAAAGATCGTCTTCATGCTAATGCTGTACCAATCCAAATTCCTATTGGCTTCGAAGATACTTTTACCGGCATGATTGATTTAATCAAAATGCGCGCAATTATATACGGCGACCAATTAGGTAAAGATGAAGAGTTCGTTGAGATTCCTGCAGATATGTTGGAAAAAGCTCAAGAATTCCGTCAACAATTGCTAGAAGCTGTTGCTGAAAGCGACGATGAACTGATGATGAAATATTTGGAAGGTGAGACTTTCACCGAAGAAGAAATTCATCAAGGTATTCGTAAAATGACGATTGCTTGCAAAATGACACCTGTGTGCTGTGGTTCTTCTTACAAAAATAAAGGTGTGCAACCTTTATTGGATGCAGTTGTAGCCTATATGCCAGCACCAACGGATGTACCAGCGATCAAAGGTGTCAACCCTGATACCGGCGAAGCTGATGAACGTGAGTCTGATGACGCCGCTCCATTTTCCGCACTGGCTTTCAAAATTGCTACCGACCCCTTTGTTGGTAAACTTGCATTCTTCCGCGTTTACTCCGGAACCTTATCTGCCGGTTCTTATGTGTATAACTCCACTAAGGGCAACAGAGAACGTATCGGTCGTATTCTCCAAATGCACGCTAACCATAGAGAAGAGATTGATGTTGTTTACAGCGGCGATATCGCTGCTGCAGTTGGTCTTAAAGATACAACTACTGGTGATACTCTTTGCGATGAAAAACAAGAAATTATTCTTGAATCCATGGTGTTCCCGGATCCTGTTATTTCCGTAGCAGTTGAACCAAAAACCAAAGTTGACCAAGAAAAAATGGGCATTGCCCTACAAAAATTGGCCGAAGAAGATCCTACCTTCCGTGTACATACAGACCCTGAATCCTCCCAAACGATTATTTCTGGGATGGGCGAATTGCATTTGGACATTATCGTTGACCGTTTGCTACGCGAGTTCAAAGTTGGTTGTACCGTAGGTAACCCACAAGTTGCTTATCGTGAAACTATCCGTAAGGCTGTTAAGTCTGAAGGTAAGTTTGTACGTCAATCCGGTGGTAAAGGCCAATACGGTCACTGCTGGTTGCAACTTACTCCACGTGAGCCGGGTGAAGGCTTCTTGTTTGAAAACAAGGTTGTTGGTGGTTCTATTCCGAAAGAATATATCGGACCTATCGAGGCCGGTATTAAAGAAGCTATGGCTAATGGCGTCTTAGCAGGTTACCCGATGGTTGATATCGGTGTAAGTGTTTATGATGGTTCTTACCATGATGTTGACTCTTCGGAAATGGCATTTAAAATTGCTGGTTCCATGGGTTTCCGTTCCGGTGCTAATAAGGCCGATCCGGTTATTCTAGAACCTTACATGAAAGTAGAAGTTACTGTACCTGAAAATTATATGGGCGACGTTATTGGCGATTTGAATTCTCGCCGTGGCCGTATTGAGGGTATGGAAGCTCGCAATGGCGCACAAGTAATTAATGCTTTTGTTCCACTTTCTGAAATGTTTGGTTACGCTACAGACCTTCGTTCCAAAACGCAAGGCCGCGGCAACTATTCCATGGAAGTAGATCATTACGAAGATGTTCCAAGAAATATCGCTGAAGCAATTATTGCTAAAGTAAAAGGAACTCAAGCTTAATAAACTAAACAAAATTTGAGGAGGACTATATAATGGCTAAACAAAAATTCGACAGATCCAAAACGCATGCTAACATCGGTACTATCGGTCACGTTGACCATGGCAAGACGACCTTAACGGCAGCAATCACAAAAGTGTTGTCACAAAAAGGCGGCGCGCAATTCATGGATTATTCCATGATTGATAAAGCTCCGGAAGAAAGAGAACGTGGTATCACGATTAATACTTCTCACGTAGAGTATGAAACTGAAACTCGTCACTATGCACACGTTGACTGCCCAGGCCATGCTGACTATGTTAAAAACATGATTACTGGCGCAGCTCAAATGGACGGCGCAATCCTAGTAGTAAGCGCAGCAGACGGTCCGATGCCACAAACACGTGAGCATATCCTCTTGGCACGTCAAGTAGGCGTACCAGCAATGGTAGTATTCTTGAACAAAGCTGATATGGTAGACGATGAAGAATTGATTGAGCTTGTAGAAATGGAAGTACGTGAATTACTTTCCAGCTATGACTTCCCAGGCGATGATATTCCTGTAATCGTTGGTTCCGCATTAAAAGCCCTAGAAGGCGACCCAAAATACGAAGCTAAAATCACTGAGTTGATGGCAGCTGTAGATAGCTACATTCCAGTACCTGAAAGAGCAACTGACAAACCATTCTTATTGCCAGTTGAGGACGTGTTCACTATCACCGGTCGTGGAACAGTAGCAACTGGCCGTGTTGAACGTGGCGTCGTTAAAGTCGGCGATACAGTAGAGATCGTAGGCATGAGCGAAGACAAGAGAACCACAGTAGTAACCGGCGTAGAAATGTTCCGTAAATTGTTAGACGAAGCAGTAGCAGGCGATAATGTTGGTTGCCTCTTACGCGGCGTAGAACGTAAAGACATTGAACGTGGTCAAGTACTTGCTAAACCGGGTAGTATTCATCCCCACACTAAATTCAAAGCAGAAGTATATGTTTTGACTAAAGAAGAAGGCGGACGTCATACACCATTTTTCAATGGCTATCGTCCACAATTCTACTTCCGTACAACAGACGTAACTGGCGTAGCAGAATTACCAGAAGGTATTGAAATGGTAATGCCTGGCGATAACGTAACAATTGAAGTAGAACTAATCACTCCAATTGCTATTGAACCAGGTCTACGTTTTGCAATCCGCGAAGGCGGCCGTACTGTTGGTGCAGGTGTAGTTGCTTCTATCGAAGAAAAATAATTTATTAGATCCCAATTGAGGGGCTGATAACGCCCCTCAATTTATTATGTTTATTTGTATGGCCTGCGATGATGTGAGAGGTTGCTTGCCTGCTAGACAGGGAGATTTTCACGGAGTATGTCCGTTCTTAGAAACTGGGCGAATTAGGAGGAAAAATTAATGGCAAAGAACCAAAAAATCAGAATACGCTTAAAGGCGTATGACCACAAAGCGCTTGATCAAAGTGCTGCGAAAATTGTAGATACAGCGAAACGTACTGGTGCTCAAGTTTCCGGTCCTATCCCGCTTCCTACTGAAAAAAATATTTACACGATTCTACGTTCCCCACATGTAAACAAGGATTCCCGTGAGCAATTTGAAATGCGTACACACAAAAGACTTGTTGACATTTTGGAACCAACTGCGAAGACCGTTGATGCTTTAATGCGTCTTGACCTTCCAGCTGGTGTAGATATCGAGATAAAACTGTAAGGAGGAGGTGCGATAATGGCTAAAGGAATCTTAGGCAAAAAATTAGGTATGACCCAAATTTTTGAAGCTGATGGTAAGATGATTCCGGTAACTGTAGTAGAAGCCGGTCCTTGCGTAGTAATTCAAAATAAAACCGAAGAAACAGACGGATATAATGCTGTTCAACTCGGGTTTGGCGATTTAAAAGAAAAACACACTAATCAACCAATGAAAGGCCACTTTGATAAAGCTGGTGTTACTCCAGTAAAATTTATCAGAGAATTGCGTTTAACAGCTCCTTCTGAGTATACAGTTGGACAAAAAATTGTTGCTGACATCTTCGCTGCTGGCGAGTTGATTGATGCAAGTGGTATTTCTCGTGGTAAAGGCTTTGCAGGTACGATTAAACGTCATAATTTCGCTTGCGGACCAATGGCACATGGTTCTAAGTCTCACCGTGAACCAGGTTCTATGGGACCAATGCACTCTGGCCCTGGTGGTAGAGTAATTAAAGGTAAGAAATTACCTGGTCGCATGGGTACTGCAAATGTAACGGTACAACGCTTGACTATTGCTAAAGTTGATATTGACCGCAATCTTATTTTGGTTAAAGGCTCAATTCCTGGTGCTGCTGGTTCTTTCGTAGTATTGATGGAAACAGTTAAACCTAACAAATAAGACGTACGCGAAAGAAAGGAGGATGCTTAAATGCCGAAGTTATCAGTATATAACATTGCCGGCGAAAAAACCGGCGAAGAGATAGAATTAATGGACTACGTTTTTGGCGTAGAAATGAATGAAGCAGTTGTTCATCAGGCTGTTGTTATGCAACAAGCTAATGAACGCCAAGGCACTCATGCTACCAAAACCCGCGGACTAGTTCGTGGTGGTGGTCGTAAACCTTGGAAACAAAAAGGAACAGGCCGTGCTCGTAGCGGATCCACTCGTTCCCCAATTTGGGTAGGTGGTGGTACTACTTTTGGTCCTCAACCACGTAGCCATGCTGTACAAATGACACGTAAAGCCCGCCGTCTTGCAATCCGTTGCGCATTGTCCGCAAAAGTTGCAGCAGGCGAATTAATGATTGTGGAGGGTCTTGCATTTGAAGCTCCTAAAACCAAGAACGTTACTACAATGCTCACTGGTTTTGCAGCAGCTGGCAAGAAAGCTCTGATCATTACTGATGGAATCAACGAAAACGTTGACAAATCCTCTCGCAATATTCCAAGAGTTAAGGCTCTTTCTAATAATTGCCTGAATGTATTTGATATTCTCCATCATGAAAAAGTATTGCTTGCTAAAGATGCAGTAGCTAAGATAGAGGAGGTGCTTGCATAATGGCCGCTAATCCTCGTGATATTTTAGTTAGTCCTATTATTACAGAGAAAACTTCTGCAATGATGCAAGACAATAAGTACACATTTAAAGTTGCTCTTGGTGCTAACAAAGTTGAAATACGTCAAGCAGTTGAAGCAATTTTTAAAGTAAAAGTAGTAAGTGTCAATACTCTTCGTGTATTTGGTAAAACCAAACGGATGGGTAAAACAATGGGTAAACGTTCCGATTATAAAAAGGCAATTGTAAAACTTGCTGAAGGTAATACAATTCAAATTTTCGAAGGAATGTAATTTAGCACTAAGGAGGTAAAAAAATGGCTATTAAAAGCTTTAATCCGTATTCTCCTTCGAGACGCTTTATGACAGTGTCAACCTTCGAAGAGATTACAACATCCAAGCCTCATCGTCCGCTTGTAGAGAGTCTACAACAACATGCAGGCCGTAATAACACTGGTAAAACTACTGTTCGTCATCAAGGCGGCGGTCACAAAAGACAATACCGTATTATTGATTTCAAACGTAATAAAGATAATGTACCTGCAAAGGTTGCTACAATCGAATATGATCCAAACCGTAGCGCAAACATTGCTCTTTTACACTACGCCGATGGCGAAAAACGTTATATTTTGGCACCGCATCAATTACAAGTCGGTGACATCGTGGTTAGTGGTCCGGAATCTGACATTAAAAATGGTAACTGTTTACCATTGAAAAACATTCCGCTAGGTACTACAATCCACAATATTGAAATGAAAATCGGCAAAGGTGGTCAATTAGTTCGTTCTGCAGGAACCTCAGCACAATTAATGGCTAAAGAAGGCGATTATGCACTTCTTCGTATGCCTTCTGGTGAAATTCGTAAAGTACATATTAACTGCCGCGCAACCATTGGCCAAGTTGGTAATATTGATTTTGAAAATCTTACTATCGGTAAAGCCGGTCGTTCCCGTTGGTTAGGCATTCGCCCAGCTAACCGTGGTGTTGTAATGAATCCGAATGACCATCCACATGGTGGTGGTGAAGGACATTCTCCAGTTGGACGTAAACGTCCTGTTACTCTTTGGGGTAAATGTGCATTTGGTACTCGTACACGTAAAGTTAAAAAAGCTTCTTCTAGATTGATTATTAAACGTAGAACAAAATAACAGGAATTAAAGAAAGGAGGCCAACATAGTGTCCAGATCAGTTAAAAAGGGACCTTATGTCCATGCAAGTCTTCAGAAAAAAATTGAAGCACTTAACGCTGCTAACGATAAAAAAGTCGTAAAAACATGGTCTCGCAGCTCCACTATTCTTCCAGATTTCCTTGGTCATACTATTGCTGTCCATGATGGTCGCAAGCATGTGCCTGTTTTCGTAACGGAAGATATGGTTGGTCATAAACTTGGAGAATTCGCTCCTACACGTACATACAAAGGTCATGCCGATAAAACGACATCTTTAAAATAGGGGAAAGGGGGCAAACACACGATGGAAGCAAAAGCTATTGCTAGATATGTTCGCATCGCGCCACGCAAATTGCGTATCGTAATTGACATAGTCCGCGGTAAATCTGTGGGTGAAGCATTCGCGATCCTCAAACACACCCCTAAGGTTGGTTCTGAGGTTATTGAAAAAGTGCTACATTCCGCTGTCGCAAACGCTGAACATAACTATGACATGAATGTTGACAACTTGATCGTATCCAGTGCATTTGTTGATCAAGGTCCAACATTGAAAAGAATTCATCCACGTTCTCGTGGACAGGCGTTCAAAATTTTGAAACGTTCCAGTCATGTTACCGTGACGGTAGCAGAAAAATAATATCCCGAAAAGAAGGAGGGAAACGATAGTGGGTCAAAAAGTACATCCACATGGTCTGCGTGTAGGCATAATCAAAGATTGGGATTCCAAATGGTTTGCTGACAAAGACTATCAAAAATTCTTATTAGAAGACATCAAAATTCGTGAGTTTATTAAAGAAAAATTATTCTTATCCGGTATTGCACGCGTTGAAATTGAACGTGCTTCTAACAGAGCTCGTATTTCCATTCACACGGCAAAACCTGGTATGGTTATCGGACGTCAAGGTAGTAACATCGAATTGTTGAAAAACGATTTGAAAAAAATGACCGAAAGCGTTATTGATATCAATATTATTGAGATTAAAACACCTGATATGGCAGCATACTTGGTGGCAGAAAATATTGCATCTCAATTAGAACGCCGTATCGCATTCCGCCGCGCAATGAAACAATGTGTTGGTCGTACTATGCGTATGGGTGCTAAAGGTATTAAAGTACAAGTTGGCGGTCGTCTTGGTGGTGCTGAAATTGCTCGTAGCGAAAGCTATAGAGAAGGTAGTATTCCACTACACACACTACGCGCTGACATTGATTACGGCACAGCTGAAGCACATACTACTTATGGACGTATTGGCGTCAAAGTATGGATCTACAAAGGTGAAGTGCTTCCTGAAACCAAAGAAGTAGCTAAGGTTGCTCCTCGTGAAGGAGGCGTAAACTAATGTTATTACCAAAGAGAGTAAAACATCGTAAACAACACAGAGGTCGTATGACCGGACGTGCTATGCGTGGTAACAAGATTGCCCATGGCGATTTCGGCCTTGTTGCTTTGGAGCCGGCTTGGATTACCAACCGTCAGATTGAAGCAGCTCGTATCGCAATGACTCGTTACATTAAACGTGGCGGTCAAGTATGGATTCAAATTTTCCCGGATAAGCCAATTACGGCAAAACCGGCTGAAACCCGCATGGGTAGTGGTAAAGGTTCTCCTGAGTATTGGGTAGCAGTTGTTAAACCAGGTCGCGTATTGTTCGAAATGAACGGCGTAACCGAGGACATTGCTAAAGAAGCTATGCGTTTAGCAAGCCACAAACTACCAATTAAAACGAAGTTTGTGACCAAAGCTCAATTGGAAGCCGAAATCGCTGCACAACAAAATGGAGTGGGTGGTGAAGCTTAATGAAAACAATAGAGATTCGTGAAATGTCTGCGACTGAATTAGATACTAAAATAGCCGGTTTGAAGGATGAACTTTTCAACCTGCGTTTTCAAATGGCAACTGGACAATTGGAAAACCCCATGAAAATCAGGGAAGTTAAGAAATCCATTGCACGCATTAAAACCATTCAGCGTCAAAGGGAATTAAACGCTTAACAACATGGGTGTGTTCTTAGTCTACATGAAGGAGGAATAATCTCGTGACCGAACAAAGAAATTTACGTGCTACACGTACCGGCAAAGTGGTTAGCGACAAAATGAGCAAAACTGTAGTAGTTGCAATTGAACGTTTTGTGCAGCATCCCCTTTATCAAAAAGGTGTAAAACATACAATTAAGCTTAAAGCTCATGATGAGAATAATGAAGCGCATATCGGTGATACTGTGCAAATTATGCAAACTCGCCCATTATCCAAGGATAAATGCTGGCGCGTTATTGAAATTCTAGAGCGTGCAAAATAATATAATTTGCCGATTAAACATTTGGCAAAGGAGGTAAATCTATGATACAACAACAATCTATTCTTAATGTTGGTGACAATACTGGCGCTAAGAAAATAATGTGTATCCGTGTATTAGGTGGTTCTTACCGTAAATATGCTAGCATTGGTGATATCATTGTCTGTGCAGTTAAAGATGCATCACCCGGTGGCGTTGTAAAAAAAGGTGAAGTAGTTAAAGCGGTTGTTGTACGTACTCGTAAGGGTGCTCGCCGTTCTGACGGATCATATATTCGTTTTGATGAAAACGCAGCTGTCTTGATTAAAGACGACAAAAGTCCTCGTGGCACTCGTATTTTTGGACCTGTTGCTCGCGAATTACGTGATAAAGATTATATGAAAATCGTTTCGTTGGCACCGGAAGTGCTATAATCTCAAAAAAATTACGCACTAAAAGGAGGTGTTTCTAACATGGCTACTGCAATAAAAATGCATGTA
Organism: Acidaminococcaceae bacterium; assembly: GCA_036659415.1. Taxonomy (GTDB): domain Bacteria; phylum Bacillota; class Negativicutes; order Acidaminococcales; family Acidaminococcaceae; genus JAVXCQ01. Next base: position 60,861 of record JAVXCQ010000005.1, on the reverse strand, counting down.
AAAAAAGGCGATACAGTTGTGGTTTTATCCGGTAAGGATAAAGGCAAACAAGGTAAAATCGTTGAAGCTTTGCCTAAGAAAGCAAAAGTTGTTATCGAGGGTATTAACAAAGTAAAACGTCACACAAAACCTTCTCAGTCCAATCCACAGGGCGGTATCGTGGTTAAGGAAGCAGCAATGTCTTCTTCCAAAGTCATGTTGATATGTCCGGCTTGTAAAAAAGCTACTCGTATTAAGAAAACCGTCGTAGCAGGTGGCTTCGCAAGAACCTGTAAAAAATGCGGCGAAGTAATCGATAAATAAAATCCGAGAAAGGAGGATTATGAATGGCAAAAACTAGATTGCAAGAGAAATATTTGTCCGAAGTCGTTCAAGGCATGATGGACAAATTCAACTATAAAAATGTTAATGAAATCCCTAAAGTTGAAAAAGTGATTATGAACATGGGCGTAGGCGAAGCTGTTTCTAACAGTAAAGTCCTCGATTCCGCAGTTGCTGACTTGACAATCATTGCTGGTCAAAAACCGGTAATTACAAAAGCAAAAAAATCTATTGCAGCTTTCAAATTGCGTCAAGGCATGCCGATTGGAACCAAAGTAACCCTTCGCGGCGAACGTATGTATTACTTCCTTGACAAACTCATGAACATTGCTTTACCGCGTGTACGTGACTTCCGTGGCGTAAGCCCAACTGCCTTTGATGGCCGTGGTAACTACGCAATGGGTGTGAAAGAACAATTGATTTTTCCGGAAATCGAATACGACAAAGTCGATAAAGTAAATGGAATGGATATCATCATTGTTACTACCGCGAAGACTGACGAGGAAGCAAGAGAATTATTAAGGCTTCTCGGAATGCCGTTTAGCGCATAAGTGAGGAGGGAATATCTTGGCTAAAACAGCCCTGATTGAAAAATGGAAAGCAGAACCTAAATTTAAGGTTCGTGGATATAATCGTTGCAAAATTTGTGGCAGACCACATGGTTACATGCGCAAATTCGGCATCTGCCGTATCTGCTTCCGTGAATACAGCTATTTAGGCGCTATTCCGGGAGTAACCAAAGCTAGCTGGTAATGTCAGCAAATAGGAAGGAGGGTATTTAAGTATGGTTATGACTGATCCGATTGCCGATATGCTTACGAGAATTCGTAATGCTAATTCGGTTCATCACGATAAAGTTGAGATCCCAGGCTCCAAGATTAAAGTTGCAATTGCAGAAATCTTGAAAGGCGAAGGATTTATTAAAGATTTCGAAGTACTGGCTGATAGCAAACAAGGAATTATCCGTGTGAGCTTGAAATATGGTGCGAATCGCGAAAAAGTAATTTCTGGAATTAAACGTATTTCTAAACCAGGTTTGAGAGTTTATTCTCAAAAAGATCAATTGCCTAGAGTCCTCGGTGGCTTAGGAATTGCTGTTATTTCTACTTCCCAAGGTATGATGACCGACAAAGCAGCCCGTAAGGCTGGTCTTGGTGGAGAGGTAATCGCATACGTTTGGTAAAGACTTCTAAAGACAGGAGGTGCTCATAAGTGTCAAGAATTGGTAAATTACCGATCACTGTACCAGCTAATGTTACAGTGACTATAGAAAACAACTTGGTAACCGTTAAAGGGCCAAAAGGCGAGCTTTCTCGCGCAATCAACAAAGATATGAAACTTGAACTTAACGGTGACATATTAACTGTTGAACGTCCAAGCGATGACAAAACGCATCGTTCTTTGCATGGTCTTTCTCGTACACTCATTAACAATATGGTTGTTGGCGTAACCACTGGTTATACTAAAACTTTGGAAATTAATGGTGTTGGTTACCGTGCAGCAAAACAAGGCAACAATATTAACTTCACCTTGGGTTTCTCCCATCCTGTTGTTAAAGAACCGCCAACAGGTATTACATTTGAAGTTCCAGCTCCTAATAGAATTATTATTATGGGCTCAAACAAAGAAACAGTTGGCGCAGTAGCTGCTGAAATCCGTACACTTCGTCCACCAGAACCTTATAAAGGTAAAGGTATTCGTTATGAAGGCGAACATGTTCGTCGTAAAGCCGGTAAAGCAGGCGCTAAGAAATAATTCCTAATGGAAGGGAGTGAAACTCTTGCTTAATAGAGTAGATAAAAATGAGAAGCGTCTAAAACGTCATCTCCGTTCCCGCAAAAACATCATTGGTACGGCAGAAAAACCACGTTTGAACGTGTATCGTAGTTTAAGCAATATTTATGCTCAAATTATTAACGATGTGACTGGCGAAACTTTGGTAGCTGCTAGTAGCGTTGAGAAAAATATGAAAGAAAACTATGGCGGTAATATCGAAGCAGCTAAAGCTGTGGGCGAAGCAATCGCAAAAAAAGCTTTAGAAAAAGGTATTAGCGTAGTAGTATTTGATCGTGGCGGCTATCTGTATCACGGTCGTGTGGCAGCTCTTGCTGCAGCGGCTCGCGAAGCTGGCCTTCAATTCTAAAAGAAGGAGGAATAAAAGTGGCGAATTTCGAAAAACAAGATGATGGCTTTAAAGAGAAAGTCGTGTTTATCAACCGCGTTGCTAAAGTCGTAAAAGGCGGACGTCGTTTCTCCTTCTCTGCACTTGTAGTGGTTGGTGATGAAAATGGTCATGTAGGTATGGGTCTCGGTAAAGCAGCCGAAGTTCCGGAAGCTATCCGCAAAGGCGTTGAAGATGCTAAGAAAAACCTCATCAGCGTACCTTTGGTTGGAACTACCATTCCTCATGAAATTATCGGTGTATTTGGTGCTGGTCGTGTTTTCCTAAAACCAGCTGCAGAAGGTACTGGCGTTATTGCTGGTGGCCCTGTACGTGCGGTGTTGGAACTAGCTGGCGTACGTGATATCTTGACTAAATCTCAAGGATCTTCAAACCCTAACAATGTTGTCAGAGCAACTCTCCAAGGATTGACTTCCTTGAAGAACGCTGCATCTGTTGCGGCATTGCGTGGTAAAACTGTGGAAGAATTATTGGGCTAAGGAGGCAGCATGATGGAACAAATTAAAATCACGCTAACCCGTAGCTTGATCGGTTATCCGCAAGATCAACGCGCTACCGTTAAGGCTTTGGGATTAGGTAAAATTCGTACAAGTGTTGTGAAAAATGACACACCTACTATTCGCGGAATGATTCACAAAGTGGAACATTTAGTGGAAGTAGAAAAAGTTGAAGCTTAAAACAAGGAGGTGCTGCAGATGAATTTGCATGAATTGTCTCCGGCTCCCGGTTCCAAAAAAACCTCCGTCCGTATTGGACGCGGTTTAGGTTCCGGTCTCGGAAAAACAGCAGGCAAAGGCCAAAAAGGACAAAAATCCCGTTCCGGCGGTGTAAAGCGTCCTGGTTTTGAAGGTGGTCAAAAACCATTATATCTACGTCTTCCAAAACGTGGATTCTACAATAAATTCGGCATAAACTATGTTGAAGTTAATGTTGGAAATTTAAATTGCTTTGAAGACGGAACAGTAATTGATCCTGTAATGCTTATTGAAGCTGGTTTAGTTAAGAATATTCGCGACGGTGTTCGCATTCTTGGCAACGGTGAACTTACTAAAGCTCTAACCGTGCAAGCTATGGGCTTTAGTAAGACAGCAGAGGCGAAAATTATTGCAGCCGGCGGAAAAGTAGAGGTGATTTAAGTGTTATCAGCCCTCTCTAACATTTTCAGAATTACGGAACTCAGGCAAAAGGTAGTTTTTACGCTAGCCATGTTCATCGTTTTTAGGGCTGGAACACATATCCCTGTTCCTGGTGTCAATGCAGCTATGATTGAACAGCTGTTTACCAGTGGTAACTTATTCGGTCTTCTGGATATGTTCTCTGGTGGCGCCTTGAGCAAGTTTTCAATCTTTGCTATGAGTATTACTCCGTATATTAATGCTTCCATTATTCTACAATTACTGCAAGTAGTTGTTCCGACTTTGGAACGTTGGTCCAAGGATGGCGAAGAAGGACGCAAAAAATTATCAAATCTGACTCGTTATGGAGCAGTTGTTTTGGGGTTAATTCAGGCCATTGGTATGGCTTATGGATTACGTGCAGCAATCAACAATCCGGGCATGATGTCCATTGCGATGATTGCAATCACCTTAACAGCAGGTACTGTTTTTCTAATGTGGATTGGTGAACAAATTACTGCTAAAGGCATTGGTAATGGCATTTCGCTGATTATCTTTGCCGGTATCGTATCTCGCTTGCCTGATGGTGTTGGTGTAATTTACAACTACTTACAGGCCGGTACTATTAGCTTCTTGAACGTTATCTTGTTTGCGGTTATTGCAATTGCGATGGTAGTATTTGTTGTTGCTATTACGCAAGCGCACCGTAAAGTACCTGTTCAATATGCTAAAAGAGTTGTTGGTCGTAAAATGTACGGCGGACATACGAGCTACATTCCGTTAAAGGTTAATCAAGCTGGTGTTATTCCAATCATCTTTGCTTCATCGGTGTTAATGTTCCCAGTTACAATTGCGCAGTTTATTGATATTCCTGTGGTTAAAACCATTGCCAACTGGTTTGCTTGGGGTACGCCTCTACAAACGACGTTGTATGTATTAATGATTGTATTCTTTACTTATTTCTATACGGCGGTTAGCGTCAATATTGGAGATATGTCAGACAACATTAAACGTTATGGTGGTTTTATTCCAGGACTTAGACCAGGCAAACCTACTACTGATTATCTAGACAAAATTATGACTAGAATAACCATGGCAGGAGCTGTGTTCTTAGCATTAATTGCGATTATGCCTAACTTAGTTGTTTGGATTACCGGCATTGACGGTGTCTATTTCGGCGGTACAGCATTATTAATCGTAGTCGGTGTTGCATTAGATACTATGAAGCAGATAGAGTCGCTGATTTTGATGCGTCACTATCAAGGCTTTATGAAATAGGAGGATGACGACTATGTACATTCTTTTAATGGGGCCTCCAGGTGCAGGTAAAGGCACTCAAGCAGAAAGATTAACTGAGGCCTACCAAATTCCGCATATTTCCACTGGAGATATGTTCCGCGCTGCTGTTAAGCAGGGTACAGAACTTGGTAAAGAAGCTAAAAAATATATGGATGCCGGTGGACTTGTTCCCGATGCAGTTACAATTGGTATTGTACGCGAAGGACTGGCTAAACCTGAGTGTTCCAAGGGTTTCATCTTGGATGGTTTTCCAAGAACAGAAGAGCAAGCAGTTGCTCTGGACGAAATCCTCGCTGGTCTTCAAATCAAAATGACCGGAGTAGTCAATATTGTGGTTCCTGATGCTGAACTGGTAGGGCGGGTAACAGGCCGACGCATTTGCAAAGCTTGTGGTGCTACTTACCATGTTGAATATAATCCTAGCAAGGTTGAAGGTATGTGTGATAAATGCGGTGGTGCGTTATATCAACGCGATGATGACAAAGAAGCTACTGTGAAAAATCGTTTAAACGTTTATCATAGTCAAACAGCGCCTTTGATTGAGTATTACAAAAAACATGGTGTTTATAAAGAAATCAATGGTCTTCAAGACATTGACAAAGTATATGCAGATGTGAAGGTAAGCCTTGAAGGCACGAAATAATGAGTCTTTGGAAATCTGAGCGAAAAATATGCTGCAGGCGTGGAGCTGGCAAGATCGTAACTTTGGCGTTGGCTGTAGTCAGCAAGGTCGTAGAATCTGTAATTGCTGCATAAGCGCTAGCCGTAATTATCCAAGACTGTTGCGAAGACCGGTGTAAGCCCTTTAAGCAATAGCTTAGTATTTAGGCTTAGCGATGTGTTGCAGTGAACTGTGAAGTTGTACAAGTAATTCCCGGTTCCCGCAACTTGCGGAAGCTGATAGCGTTAGTGTTGCATGCTATATTTGGCGTTGCCGGAACTAGCATGGGAAGTACTCAGTCTAAAGAACCGGAAATACTGACAAAATCTGCTTAGCGGGAAGTTACACTTTATTAATTTCAGGCTCAAAAGCCTAATGACGAGGAGGTTATTATCTGTGTCAAAACAGGACGTAATTGAGGTTGAAGGCACAATTTTAGAATCTCTGCCCAATGCCATGTTTCAAGTAAAATTGGAGAACGATCATGTTATTCTCGCACACATATCTGGTAAAATACGCATGAACTTCATTAAAATTTTGCCTGGTGACAGGGTGACAGTGGAACTTACTCCATATGATCTAAATCGTGGACGAATTACATATCGTTTCAAATAACCAAGACAGGCAAGAGGAGGTTTATTTATATGAAAGTTAGACCGTCTGTAAAACCAATATGTGAAAAATGTAAAGTTATTAAACGCAAAGGTCGCGTTATGGTAATTTGCGAAAATCCTAAACATAAACAAAAACAAGGATAAGAAGGAGGTGTATCTGAATGGCACGTATTGCTGGTGTCGATTTGCCAAGAGACAAGCGTATTGAATATGCTCTGCCTTATATCTATGGCATTGGTCTTACCTTATCTCGAGAAGTTCTTGTGAAAACAGGAATTAATCCAGATACCCGTGTTCGCGACTTAACAGAGGATGAAATTTCCAAGCTTCGTGAAACACTTGATGGTGACTACAAACTAGAAGGAGACCTTCGTCGTGAGGAATCCCTCAACATAAAAAGATTAGTTGAAATTGGTTGCTATCGTGGTAGAAGACATCGTATGGGTTTACCTGTACGCGGTCAAAATACCAAAAACAATGCTCGTACCCGCAAAGGTCCGAAGCGCAGTGTTACTAGTAAAAAGAAATAATCTGTGAGGAGGGATCAGACGAGTGGTTGCTGCAAAAAAAGTCGTCCGTACTAAACGGAAAGAACGCAAAAATATAGAATCAGGAGTGGCTCATATCCGCTCTACCTTCAATAACACTATTGTTACTATCGCTGATACTAACGGTAATGTATTGAGTTGGGCATCTGCTGGTGGCTTAGGCTTCCGCGGTTCCCGTAAAAGCACTCCATTTGCTGCTCAAATGGCTGCTGAACAAGCTACCAAAGCTGCAATGGAACATGGCTTGAAACAAGTAGAAGTTTTCGTAAAAGGACCTGGTGCCGGTCGTGAAGCTGCAATTAGATCTTTGCAAGCTGCTGGATTAGAAGTTAACTCTATTAAAGACGTTACTCCAATTCCACATAACGGTTGCCGTCCACCAAAACGTAGAAGAGTATAATTACAGGGAGGTGTACCCATTAAATGGCAAGATATACTGAGGCTGTGTGCCGTCAATGTCGCCGCGAAGGAGTAAAATTATTCCTTAAAGGTGACAGATGTTATAGCGATAAATGTGCTTTTGCGGTTCGTGCTTACGCACCGGGCCAACATGGACAAGCTCGCAAAAAAGTTTCTGAATATGGTATTCAGTTACGTGAAAAACAAAAAGCTCGTCGTATTTATGGTATGTTGGAATGTCAATTCCACAATCTATTTGTACGTGCTGAAAAGCAAAAAGGCATTACCGGTGAAAACTTATTGGTTATGTTGGAAAGAAGAATGGACAATGTTGTGTACCGTCTTGGCCTAGCTGAAAGCCGTAGCCAAGCTCGTCAACTTGTTACTCATGGCCATATTGCCGTAAACGGCAAGCGTCTTGACATTCCTTCTGCACTAGTTAAAGTTGGCGATGTTATTTCCGTATTGGAAAGCAGTCGTTCCAAAGAATATTTCAAAGGAATGGCTGAAACTTTAGCAACTAAAACTACCCCTGCGTGGATGGTTCTTGATGCTCAAAATCTTGGCGGTAAAATTGACAGATTCCCGACTCGTGAGGAAATTGATGTACCTATTGCGGAACATCTGATTGTTGAGTTGTACTCTAAATAATAAATCATTTGCCACCAAATATTACGCGTATTGTGGTAATGCGCCAAAAAGGAGGCTTTCCGCATGATTGAAATTGAAAAACCAAAGATGGTTACGGCTGATATCAGTGATGATGGACGTTATGGTAAATTTATTTGGGAACCATTAGAACGTGGGTACGGTATCACTTTAGGGAATAGTTTACGTCGTGTCTTGCTTTCTTCTTTGTCGGGTGCAGCAGTCACCGCCGTTAAAATTGACGGTGTATTGCATGAATTTTCCACTATCCCGGGTGTAAGAGAAGATGTTGCGGATATTATTCTTAACATTAAGGCTCTTTGCCTTAAAATGTATTCTGACGAACCTAAAATATTACGTATCTCCTGTAGTGGTGAACAAGAAGTAACTGCGGCTAATATCAGTGGTGATATCGATATTGAAATTCTTAATCCAGAGTTGCACATTGCAACCATGGACAAAGATGCAACCTTTAATATGGATATCTATGTGGAGAAGGGTCAAGGTTATGTTCCTGGCGATAAGAGGAAATCTCTGGAAAAAGCTACGAACAAAAACGAAGAAGCTCCTGCCATGCCCATTGGTATGATTCCGGTAGATTCTATTTTCTCTCCAATTACAAGAGTTAAATTCGGCGTTACCGACACTCGTGTGGGCAATGTTACGAATTATGATAAACTTACGTTGGAAGTTTGGACCGATGGCAGTATTATGCCTGACGAAGCTATTAGCACCGCAGCCGGCATTATGATCGAATATTTAGGTTTATTCCAAACTGGAACTAAACCTAATATTGTCATTGCTGCTGGAGAACCTGTGGCAGAAGTTGTTACCCCTGAGCCGGTAGTTCCAGGCCCAACATCAATGTCAATTGATGACTTGGATTTATCTGTTCGTTCTAACAACTGCTTACGCCGTGCCGGTATTAATACAGTCGAAGAATTAATTCAAAGAACTGAAGAGGATATGATGAAGGTCCGTAATTTGGGCAACAAATCCTTAGAAGAAATCATTAAAAAATTAGTGAATTTGGGCTTGAGCTTGCGTAAGTCTGAAGAAGATTAGAAGGGGGGCGGAAACAAATGGCATACAGAAAATTGGGGCGCAATTCTAGCGCTCGTAAAGCTTTGTTTCGCAGCATTTTGACCTCCTTCTTCAAACATGAGAGAATAGAAACTACTGTGACGAAGGCGAAAGAAGTCAGCGGCTTAGCTGCTAAAATGATTACTTTAGCAAAGCAAGGCGACTTGCATTCTCGTCGTCAGGTTCTCGCATTCCTCGTGGATGAAGAAGCGACCAAAAAGCTTTTTGACGAAATTGCACCGAAATATGAAAGCAGACAAGGCGGATACACTCGTATCTACAAACTTGGACCTCGCCGTGGCGATGCTGCTGAAATGGCAATCCTTGAATTAGTTTAATTGTTGCCGGGTCAAGAGCAGGGACTTATGTCTCTGCTCTTTTTATTTTTGGGGTTCTATAATAAATGTTGGGGTGTGACCAAAAGGTCATACTTCCAACATTTATTATAGTGCCACTAAGTGAACAGTTCGTTGCTTTCACGTCTAAGCGTAGAGGTTAGAGTTAACCCGTTCTTGCAGTAGTGGTTGACGCTCTTAACTATCAATAATATAATAGATGAAGATGCCGTAAGGCAGTAAAGTGTGTAAATGATGGAGGCTTGTAGGAATGCAACCGATTATTGACGTTAAGAATATGTGCTACAGTTACTACGATGGTCAAAATACAGCAATTAAAGCTCTGGATAATATTACCTTAACCGTGGCACCGGGAGAATTTGTCGCCATTATCGGTGCTAATGGTAGCGGAAAGTCTACTTTGGCTAGACATTTTAATGCACTCCTGCGGCCGGCTTCCGGAACTTGTAAAATTAATGGTTTAGATACCTCAGATGAAGCTAATTTATGGGCTATTCGGCAAACGATAGGAATGGTCTTTCAAAATCCAGATAACCAGATTGTAGCGGCCATTGTAGAAGAAGACGTGGCTTTTGGACCGGAAAATATCGGCGTACCCCATGAAGAAATTAGACCGCGAGTTGAAGAAGCCTTAGCAATTGTGAATATGACGGAATATGCTAAACATGCCCCCCACTTACTCTCCGGTGGCCAAAAGCAAAGAGTGGCTATTGCCGGCGTGCTAGCTCTCCTACCACAGTGTATTATTCTCGATGAACCCACAGCCATGCTGGACCCCCAGGGTCGCAAAGAGATTGTGGCTACGGTCAAACGGTTAAATCAAGAAAAACATATTACGGTAGTTTATATTACGCATAAAATGGAAGAAGCTATTTTAGCTGATCGCATTATTGTGATGAACCAAGGAAAAATCGTGTTGCAAGGAACACCGGCAGACGTATTTAGCAAAGTTAAAGAAATTAGGGCCATTGGTTTAGAATCAACTTTAGCGGCAGAAATTGCCGATACTTTGAGAAGCAAGGGACACAAAATACCCTTGCCTATCATTACTGATGAGGAGTTGGCACGAGTATTATGTCAATAAGTTTGGAAAATGTGTCGTACACTTACATGAAGAATACTCCGTTTGAAAGAGTAGCTCTGAAAGAAGTTACGCTAACAATAGAAAAAGGCGAATTTGTTGCTATTATCGGGCATACAGGGAGCGGCAAGTCAACACTGGTGGAGCACCTCAATGGTTTATTAACACCGTGTAGCGGTGCGGCTTTTGTCGATACTGTGAACCTGGCCGATAAGGGCGATGAGGTTAAAAAAGCTAAACACAAAGTAGGCATGGTTTTTCAATATCCGGAACATCAGATTTTTGCAGAAACCATTTATGAAGATATCGCCTTCGGTCCGCGTAATAGCGGACTGGCAGAAGACGAAGTTAAAAAGCAGGTACAGGCAGCCATGAAATTTGTCGGCTTGAGCTATGAAGAATTTGCAGAACGTTCACCCTTTCAACTTTCGGGAGGACAAATGCGCAGAGTGGCCATTGCGGGTGTCGTAGCTATGAATCCGGATTATTTAATTTTAGATGAACCCTCGGCCGGTTTGGCTCCGGGTGTACGTGACGTTATTTTCCGGGAAATAATAGAACTGTACCAGTTGCGGGGGATTGCTGTGATTTTGGTTACCCATAGCATGGAAGAAGCAGCCCAATATGCCGACCGCTTATTGGTTATGTCCAAAGGCAAAATCGTTATTGATGGTGCTACTAGTGAGATTTTTCGCACCAAGCGGGAAATTTTAAATGAGGTAGGGGTTGACGTACCACAAGTCATTAAACTGGCCGATAGCTTGCGTAGCCATGGAATGAAGATTGCACCGGAAACGATGCGCACAGAGGCCTTGGTACAGGCAATCGAAGTCTTAAAGGGGTGGCACAAATGTTAACGGATATCACCCTCGGTCAATATTATCCCGGTAAATCGATTATCCATAAACTGGATCCTCGTACTAAAATTTTGGCAACTTTGGTTTTTATTATCGGTATTTTTTTGGCAAATGCACCCTGTGCCTATGGACTACTGGTAGGCTTTGTTTGTTTTGTCATAGCCTTATCTCGTTTGCCATTTTTGCTAGTGGCTAAATCCATTAAACCTTTATGGATTATTATAATTTTAACCATGGGTATTCATGTTTTAACTGGGCAAGGCGAAGTTCTGTGGACGTGGAAATTTATTACTGTTACCAAAGATGGTTTAGCCATGGGCTTTAAGATGTCCATGCGGTTAATTTTACTCTTGGTTATTTCCTCCATTCTTACTTTTACCACTTCTCCCATCGTTTTAACCGATGGTATTGAGTCCTTGCTGAAACCCTTTCGTAAATTAGGTGTACCGGCACATGAGCTGGCCATGATGATGACCATTGCCTTACGCTTTATCCCTACCTTACTGGAAGAAACTGACCGTATTATGAAGGCGCAAACGGCTAGAGGTGCAGATTTTGCTTCCGGCAATCTTCTCCAAAGAGCAAAAAATATGCTACCTATTTTAGTGCCACTTTTCATTAGTGCTTTTCGGCGAGCAGATGAATTAGCCATTGCTATGGAAGCTCGTTGTTACCGAGGGGGCGAGGGACGTACCCGGATGCATGAATTAAAGTATGAATACCGTGATATTCTAGCCGGTATAACAGTTCTGGCAGTAGTTTGCGCCCTAGCCTTTTTCAGATGGAGCGGGAATTTATGCGTTATTTAAAATTAACTTTAGCCTATGATGGTAGTAATTATCAAGGTTTTCAACGCCAAAAAAATGCCGTAGGCGTGCAACAGGTTTTAGAACAAGCCTTGAGCAAATTATTGTGTGAAAAAATCAACTTAGCGGCGTCAGGACGCACGGATACAGGGGTGCACGCTCGGGGGCAGGTCGTTTCTTTTGCCACCGTCAGCACGGTACCCACGGACAGAATAGTGCCGGCACTGGCTAGCTTTTTGCCGGCCGACATTGTTGTACGGCAGGTCGAAGTCGTAGACAGTGGTTTTAACGCACGATTTTCGGCTCTGCGTAAGCGCTATCAATATCGTATTTTGATTGCGGAACACGCTAATCCTTTTGAACGTCACTATGCCTGGCAAATGCACAAACCTTTGCAGTTGGCCGCTATGCAAGAGGCCACGCAGTTACTGGTGGGGACACATGATTTTGCCGCTTTTCGTTCTCAAGGTAGTGCCGCAGTTAATACGATTAAAACTATGTTTGTGGCTCAGTGGCAAGAACTCCACCCGCATGAATTAATTTTTACAATTGAAGGCAATGGTTTTCTCTATCATATGGTGCGTAGTATTGTGGGGACGCTGGTTCGTGTTGGTATGGGCAAGCTTACGGTAGCACGCTTCCAGGAGATTTTAGTCAGCAAACAGCGTGCTTTAGCGGGCATGGCAGCACCGCCCCAGGGTCTTTATTTAGACGAAGTAATTTATCCACAATTGAAAAAATAAAGGGAAAAAGGCACTAAAAAGTTTAGAGCAACGCTTTTACCCTTGACAAAGATAGTAAAGATGTTTACAATATCTGTATGTGACTTTGCGGTAGATTCCATTAGCCCCGGAATTGACGACAAAGACAACATAAACTAAACTAAAAATGAACACATTCACAGGGAGGGATAAGGATGAAAACATATATGGCTACCCCGTCAACTATCGAACGCAAATGGTTCGTTGTCGACGCAGCTAATAAAACTCTTGGCCGTATGGCTGTTGAAGTTGCAAAAATCCTTCGTGGTAAACACAAACCAACTTTTACACCACATATGGATACCGGAGATCATGTTATTATCGTTAACGCAGACAAAGTTGTTTTGACAGGTAAAAAATTAATCCAAAAAACTTATTTCCGTCATTCCGGATATCTTGGTGGTACTACCTTTACTACTGCTGGTGATATGCTTAAGAAAAACCCAACCAGAATGGTTGAACTTGCTGTTCGCGGCATGATTCCTAAAAACCGTCTTGGTAGTCAAATTTATACTAAATTGCATGTTTATGCCGGTGCTGAGCATCCGCATGCTGCACAACAACCAGAAATCTTAGAAATTAACGTACGTTAATCGGAAAAGGAGGAGCAATAAATGGCAAAAGTTACTTATGATGCAACTGGCCGTCGTAAAAGTTCTGTTGCACGTGTTCGCCTGGTTCCGGGTGAAGGCAACATTATTATCAACGATCGCGAATTGAAAGAATATTTTGGCTTGAAAACATTGGAGCTTATCATTAAGCAACCATTGGAAGCAACTGAAACAACTGGCAAATATGATGTACTTGCAAATGTTGTCGGAGGTGGTATCTCCGGTCAAGCAGGCGCAATTCGTCACGGCATCGCCCGCGCTTTGCTTAAAGTGGATTTAGAGTTACGTCCAGCCTTGAAAAAAGCTGGTCTTTTGACTCGTGACCCACGTGAAAAAGAGCGTCGTAAATACGGTCTTAAAAAAGCTCGTAAAGCTTCCCAATTCAGTAAACGTTAATAGCGTTGAAACGATAAACCCCACAGACATAACGTCTGTGGGGTTTCTTTGGCTCTATAAGAAATGTTGGGGTGTGACCAAAAAGGTCATATTTCCAACATTTATTATAGAGCCACTAAAAGGCAGTGTATTAGAAGCAAGTAACCGGGCTGGTTACTGCAGCGGCGAGAAGTTTTAAAAATAGTGCATTTTATGGTATAGTAATAGAAAAGAAACTATGATTGGAAGGCGTGAAAACGATGTTTATGAAAGTTAGAAAAGCTGTTATACCGGCAGCTGGACTGGGTACAAGATTTTTGCCGGCAACGAAAGCGCAACCTAAAGAAATGTTACCGATTGTTGATAAACCGACAATCCAATATATTATTGAAGAAGCTTTGGCCTCTGGCATTGAGGAATTTTTAATTGTCACCGGGCGCAGTAAACGTTCGATCGAAGACCATTTTGACCGTTCGATAGAGCTGGAACTTAGCTTAGAACAAAATCATAAAGAGGAATTACTGAAAATGGTGCGAGATATTTCCAATATTTCCCTACATTATATTAGACAAAAGGAACCGCTTGGTTTGGGACACGCTATTTTATGTGCTAAACATTTTGTAGGCAGTGAGCCATTTGCAGTTTTATTGGGTGACGATGTGGTGGACGCCAAGAAGCCCTGCCTCAAACAACTGATGGAGGTGTATGACGCCACAGGTTCTAGCGTGTTAGGGGTACAAGAGGTAGCAGAGGACAAAGTATCCAGCTATGGCATTGTGTCGCCTACAGAGCAAACTGGCGAGCGCACCTGGCGCATTAACGATATGGTAGAAAAACCCACTAGGGAGGAAGCGCCTTCTAGACTAGCCGTACTTGGCCGGTATATTATCGCTCCGGAAATTTTTGAAATTTTAGAAAAAACGTTGCCGGGACGCGGTGGCGAAATCCAGCTTACTGATGCCTTAAAAGTTTTAGCCCAAGAAAAAAGCGTACTCGCCTATAATTTTGAAGGTAGACGCTACGACGTGGGGGATAAACAAGGATTTTTGGAAGCAACGGTGGAGCAAGCATTAAAAAGACCGGAACTACGCACCCAGTTCCTCAGTTATTTACAAAAGATTGTGGCGCAAGAGAGCTAAAGCTAAGGGCTTAGCCCAACCTTAATAGTAATGGAGTAGGATATGAATTTAACAGGAAAAATAACACTACCCTCCGGGTTTTGTTTCGATTATCGCAATATGTTGGGTACTAAACGTATTCAGCCGGAGGATTTAGTCGCACTGACAGGAAAAATAAAAAAGGCCACTGACGGTGTAGCTACTATTAGAAGTGCTGGTACGGTAGCAGGGCATTTATCCAAGGACGGTTCGTTTGAGCCGGTCTATTTTACCCGTATGCCCTTTATTAAGGACGGTAATCCCAATACGCCCGACAGTATTAGAAAAATGCAGGCCTTTAGCAAGCACGTTTGGCAAACTACAGAAGTTGTGATTTTCCTCGGTATTGGTGGTTCTTATCAAGGCAATAAGGTGCTTTTTGACGTACAAACCGGTGAATATTGGAATCAGCAAAAACCTTTGGAGCGCAAGGGCTATCCCAAGGTGTATTTTAGTGGTAATAATTTAGATGCAGATCAAAGCTCAGCGTTGTTAGCAGAAATTACGCGGCAGGCAGAATATAAAAAATTTGCTGGTCAAGGTAAAACCAGTATTATGCTGATACCAATTTCTAAGTCTGGCACAACCATTGAGCCGACAGCGGCGTTTTTGTATTGCTATGAGCAGTTGCAGGCACAAGCCGATTTATTTACTCTGGACGTGACGGTGGTGACGGATTTGTCCACCAAAGCACCGGTTTCCCCCCTTTGGCAACTAGCACAGGAATACGGCTGGACGTCCTTTGATATTAAAGAAGGTATCGGTGGCCGCTTCTGTGTTTTTAGTGACCCTGGTTTGATTACAGCAGCCGTGGTGGGTATGGATATTGAAGCGCTGCTGGCTGGTGCTCAGGACATGGAGCTGGCTTGCCAGAGTACGGATCTTGCTGCTAATCCGGCACTACTGAATGCCGTGCTTAAATATGTGGCAGCTGAACAATATGGTTGTGAGATCGAAGTCTTAATGCCCTATGCGATGCAACTTAAATCTTTAGGTGAATGGTATGTGCAGTTATTAGCGGAATCTCTGGGTAAACGCCACAACAGGGCTGGTGTGGAGATTAATTACGGCAGGACACCGATTGCGGCAGTGGGAACGACGGATATGCACGCACAAACCCAGCAACATCAAGACGGTAAACGCAACAAAGTGGTGCAATTTGTTGAGCTACAAAAAAATACAGCCTCCGTTATAGTGGGGAAGCCTTTTCCTCAGGTGCCATTTTTTGCTCAATATCAGGCTTTGCATTTGGACGTGGCTTTGCGCAGTGCCTTGGAAGCTAACGCTCAGGCGCTCAGTGAAGACTGCCGGTTTAATGCCAATTATCAATTGCCTCAATTAGATGCTTATTATATAGGACAATTATTATATTTTCTAATGCTCAGTATCGCCTATGAGGGCGAATTGGCCAATGTTGATGCCTATGATCAACCGGGTGTAGAAGCTTATAAAAAAATCATGAAAGCAAAATTAGGTTCAAATTAAAAAAAGACGCTTAAATGCCTAGTCCAAGGCAGTTAAGCGTCTTTTTAATTACTAAGTAATAAGGGTTCAGCTTTGGCCGTGTTAGCTTCCTCTTCGGTGATTTTACCTTGCGTTTGCAAGACTGTGAGGACAAGGTTGCGTCTGTTTTTGCACCCGTTGGGATTTTCGTAAGGATTTAGTGCCGAAGGTGCATTAGGTAAACCTGCTAGGGTAGCACTTTCTGGTAACGTAAGCTCGTGGGGACTTTTACCAAAGTAAATACTGCTGGCGGCCTTAATTCCGGTGGCACCAGCACCGTAGTAAGTCGTATTAAGATACATTTCTAGAAGTTCGTCCTTAGTGTAATTGGTTTCCGCCAGTAGTGCTAGGCTGGCTTCCCACATTTTGCGTTCCCAACTTTGTTCCGAAGTGAGCAGAACGTTTTTAATTAATTGTTGGGTGATGGTGCTACCGCCCTGTACGATTTCATCAGCTTGAATATTGGCTAAGGTCGCACGAAAAATGCCGTCAAGATCAATGCCGTTGTGTTCATAAAAACGCTTGTCTTCCACAGCGACGATGGCTAGTGGCAAACTAGGGGCCATTTGTTTAAGTTTTACCCAGTCCGCACTGGTTAGTTGGTTTTTGACCGCCTGATGTAGATGAGTAGCACGCCAGAGCATTGCGAGGGGGTGCGGCCACTCTTCTGGCGGGGGCAAAAGGGCGAGGAAGAAGCCGGGTACTTCTGCTTCCATGGTAGTTGCGCTAGCTAGTGTTTGCTCCTGCGGTGCGCTCGGATGCTCAGAGGACGTGCCTGGGGCATAAAAAACTACCAAGAGTAAAACACTCAAGAGAAAAAGATATTTTTTCATGCGTAAAGCCTCCGCTGACAGATAGTTTATGCTTTCATTGTACTAAAAAATGGCTAGAGTTGCAAAACTTAAAAGCGGAAGGCTTAAATGTGGGACGATAGCGGAAAAAAGTTTTGATTATTAAAGGTATAAGTAGTAAAATTAACTCTATATAGTAGGACAACGAGGACTCAGAGGGACAAGGAGCACCGGCAACTTCTTGTCAATGTATAATGTATGAATAAAAATACAAAAAGTAGAGAAATGGTTGCTAAATACCCTACTAATATTACATAATTAAGAAAAAAACTCGTAAAATCAACAAAAATGCTTGCAAAAAAATACATTAACGATGTATAATAATAAACATATTAAAGGGGGATGAAGATGAGAGCTAGCGTCATTGGGGCAACTGGTTATGCCGGAGTGGAATTAGTCAGATTACTGGCACAACATCCGGCAGTAGAAATTGCCACTATTACTTCTGAAAGCAATACGGGGGAAAGCCTTGTCAGTTTGTATCCGCATTTGGCAGGAAACATTAACCTTGAACTTGCCAGTATGAAAGCAATTGAAGCAATTGCTGCTGATAGCGAGGTAATTTTTATTGCGTTACCTCACGGTCATGCGATGAAAATCGGCGCTCAATTACGGGGTAGTTCCACCCGAATTATTGATTTGGGCGGCGACTATCGTTTTCAAGATCCACAGGTCTTTGAAAAGTGGTACCATGTGAAACATGAAGATCCCCAGACCAAAGCCGTTTATGGTTTAACCGAACTGTATCGGGAACAGGTCAAAACGGCCAAGCTATTAGCAAACCCTGGGTGTTATACAACTTGCAGTATTCTAGCTCTGACGCCGCTACTTAAAGCTGGCCTTATTGCCACTACAGGGATTATTATTGACGCTAAATCCGGTACGACAGGTGCAGGGCGTTCGCTGAGAATGGGCAGTCTTTATTGTTCGGTGAATGAGAACTTCCATGCCTACGGTGTGGCTAATCATCGTCATACGCCAGAAATTGAACAGGTATATAGTGAATTCGCAGGGGAAGCAGTGGTTATTCAATTTACCCCTCATTTATTACCGGTGGATCGTGGCATTTTTGCTACCTGCTATGCTACTCTTCAACCTGGTGTTACTGGTGCTATGGTTACGGCTGCTTTCCAATCCATGTATCAAAATGAATTTTTTATTCGTCTGCGCGGGGAAGGCAATTGCCCTGAACTTAAAAACGTGCGTGCTTCCAATTTTGTTGACCTTGGTTGGCAAATTGATACACGAACTAACCGTATTATCGTGATGTCAGTATTGGACAATCTCGTTAAAGGGGCAGCCGGGCAGGCAGTGCAAAATATGAATGTTATGTTTGGTTTAGATGAAACTATGGGTTTACGGCAATTGCCAATTTATCCTTGAGGAGGCGCACAAAATGTTAAAAAAAATTGACGGTTGGTTAACGGCGCCGCAAGGTTTCGTTGCCGCTGGCGTGAAGGCTGGTATTAAAGCCAGTGGTAAAGAAGATGTAGCTGTTATTTTAAGTACAGTTCCAGCCGCCACAGGAGCGGTTTTCACTCAAAATAAAATGTGCGCGGCACCAGTGGTGATTAGCCGGAGGACGGCTCTTGCCCCCTATGCGCAGGCCATTGTCGTCAACTCTGGTTGTGCTAATGCTTGTACCGGCACACAGGGTCTGGCCGATGCGCAAGCCATGGTAGAGTTAACCGCAGATTTATTAGCCATTGATGTGGCCGGTGTCTATGTTTGCTCTACCGGTGTTATTGGGCACTTTCTGCCTATGACCAAGGTCAAGACAGGGATTGCCGATGCGATTGATAAACTCGACGTTAGCGAGGGAGAAAGTGCTGCGCTGGCCATTCAAACCACAGATACTTTTGTGAAAAAAGCTGCTTATGAATTTATGCTGGGCGATAAACAAGTTCGCATTGCCGGTATTGCCAAAGGCGCTGGCATGATTCATCCTAATATGGCTACCATGCTAACCTACATTACCACAGATGCGGCAATTGCCCCCGATGTTTTGAAACGTGCGGTCAAAAAAGTGGCTGATCAGTCTTTTAATATGGTGGTGGTGGACGGTGATACCAGCACCAATGACAGTATGATAGTGTTGGCTAATGGTTTAGCGGAAAACGAGATTATTATTGCCGAAGCACATCCCGATTATCCTGCTTTTTATGCAGCGCTACTTGCTACTGCCCAAGATTTGGCCAAACTGATTGCTCATGATGGGGAAGGAGCCACAAAATTTTTGGAAGTCACGGTGACTGGTGCTGCTAGCTGGGCAGATGCCAAGCTAGCAGCTATGGCTATTGCCAAGTCCCCCCTTGTTAAAACGGCCTTTTTTGGTGAAGATCCCAACTGGGGGCGGATCGTTTGTGCCGCTGGGTATTCCGGTGCCGCCCTCGTAGCCGAACAAGTAACCCTTAGTATTGGCGGCGTGCGCTTGGTAGAAAACGGCATGAATGTGGGTGTACCTTTAGCGACTTTAGCGCCGCTCATGGCCGAGCACGATATTACGATGACGCTAGACCTTGCCGCTGGGGAGGCCACAGCAACGGTGTGGACCTGTGATTTTAGTTATGAATATGTCAAAATTAACGGCGAATATCATACCTAAAGTTCGTTAAAAGCTCGTCTACCTTGTTTCCACTTGCAACATCAGCTTATAACTTATAAAATATAAAACTAGAAACTATAACTGGAGGTAAGATTATGCAAATTAAAGATGAACAAATTAATACCCTAGTAGAAGCTCTGCCCTACCTAAGAGATTTTAAAGGCAAGACGGTAGTTGTGAAATACGGCGGTAACGCTATGCTCAATGACGAAATCAAAAACAAGGTTTTACAAGATATTGTCTTTTTGCGCTGCGCTGGTCTGCGCCCGGTAGTAGTGCACGGCGGTGGCCCGGAAATTACGGCCATGCTCCAAAAAGCGGGCAAGAAAACTCAGTTTGTTAGCGGCTTACGTGTGACTGACGCCGAAAGTGTCGGCTTAGCCGAAATGGCACTAGTGGGTAAAATCAACACGGATTTAGTGGCACGCTTAAACGTTTTGGGCGGAGCTGCCGTGGGCTTAAATGGTAAAGACGCCAATCTTATTCAAGCAAAAAAACATTTGGCCGACGTTTATGAAAATGGCGAGGTCAACTTGGTAGATATCGGTTATGTGGGTAATGTAGAACACGTAAATACCCAGCTCATTAATGTGTTGTTGGATGCTGATTTTATCCCTGTTATTGCTCCTACCGGTGTGGGTCCCAGTGGAGAAACCTACAATATTAATGCTGACAGTGTAGCCGGAGAAATTGCCGGTGCCCTCAAAGCAGAAAAACTGTTGGTGCTAACAGATGTAAAAGGTATTTATTCCGATTATCGTGATGAAAGTAGCTTTATTTCAACCCTTACTTTTGAAAAAGCTCAAGAGCTTATTATCCGCGGTAATATTGACGGCGGCATGATTCCTAAAGTAAAGGCTTGTATTACGGCATTGTCCGGTGGCGCTAAAAAAACCCACATTATTGACGGCCGCGAAGAACATACTATTCTAATGGAAATTTTCAGTGATAGCGGTGTGGGTACCGAAGTGGTGAAAGAAATTAAATAATTAGCCTGCGTCTAGCAGAGCTTGGGGATACTTTTAAAAATCGAGGAGAATTTGTATGGATCAACAAACAGTCATTGCCGCTACCGAGCAGTATTACTTGCCGGTGTTCAACCGTAACCAAATTGTTTGGGACTATGGTAAAGGTTGCAAACTCTATGACCTAGCAGGTAAAGAGTATGTGGATTTTTTAGCAGGGATTGCAGTTAATGCTTTGGGCCATGCTCATCCGGCTTTAGTTAAGGCCATTGCTGAGCAAGCGGGTAAGCTCATTCATTGTTCCAACCTGTATTACACCCAGCCGCAAGCCCAATTAGTCAAAACCTTAGCGGAAATCAGCGGCTTTGACCGTGTTTTCCTGTGCAATAGTGGGGCAGAAGCCAATGAAGGGGCACTGAAATTGGCACGCAAATATGGACATCAAAAAGCCGCCGGCAAAATCCGTATTATTACGGCAGTTCATTCTTTCCATGGACGGACGCTGGCAACGCTAACCGCTACCGGGCAACCAAAGTACCAACAGGGCTATGAGCCTTTGCCAGCAGGCTATGAGTACGTTCCCTATGGCGATGCCGAGGCGTTGGCAGCCGTGATGGCGGACGATGTTTGCGCTGTTTTACTGGAACCGATTCAAGGTGAGGGCGGAGTACACGTGCCGGCAGATGCTTATTTTAAAACTGTGCGGGCTTTGTGTGACCAACATGAGGCACTTCTTATTTTTGACGAAATTCAAACCGGTATTGGTCGTACTGGTAAATGGTTTGCCTGGGAATATAGCGGCGTGAAACCAGATGTGATGACGGTAGCCAAGGCTTTGGGCGGAGGGTTTCCCATGGGGGGATTTCTTACCACTGAGCGTTTAGCTCATGTTTTTGCGCCCGGCGACCATGGTTCTACGTTTGGCGGCAATCCCTTGGCCTGCGCAGCCGCTAATGCTACTTTAGAAGTACTGCGCCGGGAGAATTTGCCGGCTTATGCCGAAAAGCTTGGTACGTATTTCAAAGCTCAATTAGAGGCACTGCAAGCCCAATTTCCACAGCATATTGTAGAGGTACGTGGACGGGGACTGCTTTTGGGTATGGAGCTAAGTAAACCGGGGCAACCACTGGTGGAGGCTTGTTTAGACCGGGGTATGATTATTAATTGTACGGCAGGTAACGTTATTCGCTTGGTGCCGCCCCTTATTATTACGAAAGCAGAAATTGATGCTTTACTGGCGGTATTGCAAACAGTGTTGGCGAAATTTTGATTAAAGTAGAGGGGTCTTATTATGGGGTTAAAAAATAAAGACTTAATATCCATTCACGATTTATCCGTGGGTGAGGTAGCAACAATTCTAGATGTAGCCAAAAAGCTTAAGCGCAAGCAAAAAAATGGTGAGCCGCACGCCTACCTGGAAGGTAAAACCCTGGGTATGATTTTTTCCAAAGCGTCCACTAGAACCAGAGTATCTTTTGAAGTCGGGTTTTTTCAGCTGGGCGGCCATCCGATTTATCTCAATGATGCTGCTACGCAACTAGGACGAGGAGAGCCAGTGCGAGATACGGCGAGAGTGTTGTCCCGTTTTGTAGATGGGATTATGATTAGAACCTTTTCCCATGACGCAGTTAAAGAATTGGCCAGCTATGCTACCATTCCTGTTATTAACGGTTTGACGGATCTTTTGCACCCCTGCCAAGCACTGACCGACTTATTCACAATTTTGGAATATAAAGAAGTGCTTAAGGGACGGAAACTGGTGTATGTAGGTGATGGCAACAATATGACCCATTCTTTGATGTTTGCCTGTGCCAAAGTGGGCATGAATATGGTTTGTGCCTGTCCGGTAGGTTATCAGCCAGCTGACGATATTTTGCAGCAAGCACAAGAAGATGCTAAGCATACCGGTTGTAGCATTACGGTAGAACCGGATTTGTTTAAAGCAGCGCAAGGCGCTGATGTGCTTTATACCGATGTATGGGCTTCCATGGGGCAGGAGGCCGAGCAAGCCGAGCGACAAAAAACTTTGGGCATTTATCAAATTAATCAAGAGCTATTACATGTAGCACGACCTGATGCCATTGTTTTACACTGTTTACCGGCTCATCGAGGGGAAGAAATTACGGAAGATGTATTAGAAGGGCCGCAAGCGGTGGTTTTTGACCAAGCGGAAAATCGTTTGCACGTGCAAAAAGCGATTATGGCACTCTTAATGAGCGACCACGTTTTGTAAGCAAGACTTAGCAAAAGTAGTGCCTAGGTGTAACTTTTGTTTAGCAGATAAAGCACAAAAACCAAAACATTGAGGGGGAGTATTAAAAATGAAAAAAGAAGACATCAAAAAAGTTGTATTAGCTTATTCCGGCGGTTTAGATACCTCAGTCATTATTCCTTGGCTGAAAGAAAACTATAATAATTGCGAAGTTATTGCTGTTACCGCTGACCTAGGTCAAGGTGATGAATTAGCTCCGGTCCATGATAAAGCACTTAAATCTGGCGCTAGCAAATGTTTTGTTTTGGATTTGAAAGAAGAATTCATTGCCGACTATGTGTGGCCAGTAGTTAAAGCCGGTGCTGTATATGAAAAAAAATATCTTTTGGGTACCTCTTTTGCCCGTCCTTTGATTGCCAAAAGATTGGTAGAGATTGCCGCTGCCGAGGGCGCTGACGCTATTGCTCACGGTGCTACCGGCAAAGGTAATGACCAGGTTCGTTTTGAACTGTCTGTTAAAGCTCTGGCACCACAACTGGCAATTATTGCTCCGTGGCGTGAATGGGATATTCGTTCTCGTGAAGACGCTATTGATTATGCTGAAGCACATCATATTCCTATCCCTGTAACCAAAAAAACCGACTATTCCATGGATCGTAATATGTGGCATTTATCCCATGAGGGTTCAGACCTAGAAGACCCTTGGAATGCACCACAAGATAAACTTTTCATTGTCACGAATACCCCACAAACAGCACCTGACAAAGAAGAAGAATTGGAACTGGAATTTGTTCAAGGCGTGCCGGTAGCTGTGAATGGCATTAATCTTAGCCCAGCTAAAATCGTGGAAACTTTGAACGAGATTGGTATTCGTAACGGTGTGGGTATCTGCGATATGGTAGAAAACCGTCTAGTAGGTATGAAATCCCGTGGCGTCTACGAAACACCAGGCGGCACCATTATTTATTACGCCCATAACGAATTGGAAAATCTGTGTCTAGACAGAGCTACCAATCATTTTAAAGAAACCGTGAGCATTAAATACGCTGAACTAGTTTATGATGGTATGTGGTTCTCACCTTTGCGTGAAGCACTTGCGGCCTTTGTCGATGAAACGCAAAAAACTGTTACCGGAACCGTGCGCCTTAAACTCTATAAAGGCAACGTTATTAGTGCCGGTGCAAAATCCCCTTATTCCCTCTACAGCCAAGAATACGTCACCTTTGGTGCAGACGAAGTTTATAACCAAGCCGATGCCAACGGCTTCATCAACCTCTTTGGTTTACCACTGAAGGTTCGCGCTTTGATGCAACAAGGAAAATTAAAATAATGGCGAAACTTTGGGGCGGAAGATTTAGCAAAAATACCAATGAATTGGTAGACGCCTTTAATGCGTCCATTGAATTTGACCAAAGATTATATCGGGAAGACCTTCGTGGCAGTATGGCTCATGCCCAGATGCTGGTGCGTTGCGGGATTATTCAGGAGGCTGATGGGGTAGCCATCCTCGCTGGTTTGCAAGAAATTTTGCAAGAAATTGAAGCCGGTACATTTAGCTTTGAAGTAGGACTGGAAGATATTCATATGAATATCGAAGCCCGCCTGACCGAGCGCATTGGCAGTGCCGGTGCACGCCTGCATACTGCCCGCAGTCGTAATGACCAGGTGGCACTGGATATGCATATGTATATGAAGCGGGAAGTTGTGGAAATCGGACAACTGCTGGTGCAGTTTGAAGAAGCCTTGCTTGCGGTCGCAAAGCAGCATCAACAGACTTTGATGCCGGGCTACACCCATTTGCAACGGGCACAGCCGATCACCTTTGCGCATCACCTCCTAGCTTATTTCAATATGCTGCAACGAGATTTCAGACGCCTACTGGGCGTGTGGGAAGGCGCTGATCTGATGCCCTTAGGGGCAGGTGCCATTGCGGGGACGACTTTTCCCATTGACCGTTTTGACGTAGCGGAGCAACTTAATTTTGCCCAGGTTTATGCCAATAGCATGGACGCAGTTAGTGACCGGGATTATCTTTTGGATTTTCTTTCCTTTGCTTCGGTGTTAATGATGCACTTAAGCCGTTTAAGTGAGGAAATATGCCTGTGGTCCAGTACTGAGTTTGGTTTTATCGAATTAGACGATGCTTTTGCTACTGGTTCCAGCATGATGCCGCAAAAGAAAAATCCGGATATTGCCGAACTAGTACGTGGCAAAACCGGTCGTGTCTACGGACATTTGCAGGCTTTGCTGGTTACCCTCAAGGGGCTACCTTTGACTTACAATAAAGATTTGCAAGAAGATAAAGAAGGCTTGTTTGATGCAATTGACACCATTAAATTTAGTCTTGCGGTGTATAGCGATATGCTCCGGACGATGACGGTTAATGTGGATAAAATGCAGCAAGCCGTGAGCAAGGATTTTTCCAATGCTACGGACTTGGCCGACTACCTGGTACGCAAAGGACTGCCTTTTCGTCAGGCACATGAAGTCGTGGGCAAATGTGTCGCCTATGCTATTTTGCAGGGCAAATTTTTGCCGGAAATCACTTTGCCGGAATACCTAGAGTTCTCCGAGCTTTTTGCCGAAGATTTGCTCACGGTACTCCAACCGGCAAATTGTGTGGCGGCACGCACTTCCTACGGTGGACCGGCTTTTAGCGAAAATGCTTTGCAGTTGACACGAGGCGCCCAAATTCTTACAGCGCAACACGCTCAATTGCAGGAACTGCAAGAAAAAATCTAAGTCTACCACTGCTTGCTACAACAGGTTTACCTGCTTTTAACAACATTTAAGGCTCTCGTTCAACTAGTGAGCGAGAGCCTTTTTGTAGGTACAAAACTGTTGGCCCTCCTTTCTGAGGGAGGGAAGATTTGGTTTTGGTAGGCTAAAAGTGCAGACCCCTTAGCCCTATTATTACCTGTAAGTAAAAAAAAATGTGAAACCTCAAGGAATTCCGTGGCAGGGATTGCTTTTTTTGTATATAATTAAAGAAGCTTGTTAAAAGGGTTACGGAAGGGTGAGTTATTTGCTAACGCAGTTTGAGGGGATAATTAAAACAATCACTATCCTAGACTTGATGGATATTATTGTTGTCACATATTTTCTATATCGTTTGTACCAGATGCTGAAAAATACGCGAGCCGCTTCCTTGGTGAAAGGCCTTTTAGTACTATTACTGGCTACTTTAGCCAGCAAATGGCTGAACCTCCACGTGATTAATTGGCTCTTGGAAAAGAGTATGACCGTGGTCATGGTGGCTTTACCGGTAGTGTTCCAACCAGAATTACGCCGAGCGCTAGAACAAATCGGGCGGGGAAAACTTTTCCGCAAAAGTACGATTTTAGATGAACAAGAAGTAGAAATGATGTTAGAAGCAGTAGCAGAAGCCGCCAGTACCATGTCTAGACGCAAAATTGGTGCGCTGATTGTGTTTGAACGTGAAACTGGTCTTAATGACTATATAGAAACCGGTGTCCAAATCGATGCTTTAGTTTCTACCGAGTTATTTATGAATATTTTTATTCCTAATACCCCCCTACATGATGGTGCTGTGATTATTCGCGGGAACCGAATTGTGGCGGCTAGCTGTCTATTACCCCTTACCGATGCCAGGAATTTGAGCCAAGAGCTAGGCACGCGTCACCGTGCCGCTTTGGGCTTGTCCGAACAGTCTGATGCCCTGGTGCTGGTAGTTAGTGAAGAAACAGGTACTATTTCTTTAGCTCGCAGTGGTTCTTTGCAACGGTATCTGACGGAAGAAGATGTGAAAGATTTATTGCGTCCGACTATGAGCCAACCGCTGTTAAACTGGCGTGACTCTCTGATGCTGACACTAAAAAGTTGGGGGAAAAAGCCATGAGAGACCAAGAGGGACAAAATAATTGGATTGTACGGATAGTTGCTTTTTTGGTAGCTTGTGTGTTGTGGATTTATGTGATGAATGAGCAAAATCCCCTTATTGAACGTAGCTTTACCGTGCCGTTAGAAAAAGCACATTTGGCCGCAGAAATGGTTGTCAGCAACGTTCCGGATACCGTCATGCTCAAAATACGAGGCACTCGTACCGCTTTGTCCGGTTTAGAGGACAAAGATTTGCACGCCGTTTTGGAATTGGGGGGACTGACAAAAGGTCGGCATAATATTAATATCAAAACCAAAGTGCCGGTAGGAGAAATCGTAGAGATCACGCCTCGTGCCCTCTCTATTGATATGGATACCCTAGGCGAAAGAACGATGGAAATAGAAGCACGGATTGTCGGTGTACCGAACTCCGGCGTTACGGTGGGCAAAATGGAAATGGTGCCTAATCGGGTAACGGTAGCAGGTGCTAGTAGTCGTATTGCCAATATCTCTAAAGTAGTAGCTTTGGTGGATATTAGTGAAAAAGACAAAAACTTTGAAACCGAAGCCAATTTAACACCTATTAGCTTAGATGGCACAGAAATGTATGATTTGGGCGTTACTCCCAACAAGGTTTATGTGAAAGCCATTATGCTTAAACAACTGGCTACGGATAATGTAGCTATTAAACCTGTCTTTGTTGGAGCTTTGATGCGAGGCTACAAGCTGAGTGCAGTGGAAGCTGTCCCGGCTAAAATTAAATTGACGGCAGAGCCGTCCGTGCTCGCCGGCTTGACGGAAATTAAAACGGCACCTATTGCTTTGGACAGTATTACAGGGGATATTGAGGTTCAGATGCCCCTGGTTATTCCAGATAAAATATTGGCTGAGAACCATATGGCTTTAATTAAGATTAAAATCGAGAAAGAATAGAATGAGGGAAAAAATTAATGCAAATTAGAATGAATAACCTGCGGGTATCTTTGCTCAAAGGTACACCCCTGAAAGAAATCGTTGCCCGCAAATTGGGTATTAGAAAAGAAAATATTAAAGCAGTGCATATTTTACGGCGAGCTATTGATGCTCGCCGTAAAAACAATATTTGCCTAGTTTATCACCTGGTGCTAGAAGTTGATGGTGAGAATAAGTTTGTCAAAAAACTTTTGGCCGATCAAGTGGTTTCCCTTTGGACAGAGGAGGTACCACCAAAAATCGTTAGCGGCAAGGAAAGCCTAGACGGTCGCCCGGTGGTGATTGGCGCAGGTCCAGCGGGGCTGATAGCAGCATGGAAATTGGCACAACGTGGTTACAAGCCACTGTTGTTAGAACGGGGCAAAAAATTAGCCCAAAGAGTAGAGGACGTTCAAGCCTTTTGGCAAACAGGTGTTTTTAATCCAGACAGCAATGTGCAATTTGGCGAGGGCGGTGCCGGTACTTTTTCTGACGGCAAGTTGACCACGCGGGTGAATGACCCTTGCTTGGGGGCTATTTTACAGCTCTTTGTGGAAGCCGGTGCGCCGGAAGAAATTTTAATGGAACAAAAACCTCATATTGGTACGGATAAACTTAGAGTCATGGTAACCGGTTTAACCCAAAAAATCGTGGCTTTAGGCGGAGAAATTCGTTATGAGCAACAGGTAGTAGATTTAGTAACCGCAGAGAACCAAGTAGTGGGGGTTGTTGTGGCCGGTGGTGAAATTATTAAGAGTAAAGCGGTAGTATTGGCTTGCGGTCATAGCGCTAGGGATACCTACGAGATGTTAGCGGCACAGCAGGTGGCCTTGGAAGCGAAACCTTTTGCCATTGGTTTGCGGATTGAACACGCACAAACCTTGATTGACCAAGCACAATATGGCGAATTTGCCGGTCACCCTAAACTGGGTGCGGCTGATTATGCCCTGGTACATCACGATAACGCTACGGGACGCACTGCCTATTCTTTCTGTATGTGTCCGGGTGGTCTGGTTGTAGCCGCCGCTTCGGAAGCGGGGGGTGTAGTAACCAACGGTATGAGTGGGCATTTGCGTAATTCCGGTGTGGCCAATAGTGCCCTGGTGGTCAATGTGACTCCGGCAGATTTTGAGCCGGGTCCTTTAGGGGGCATTAGCTTCCAAAGACATTATGAACAATTGGCCTTTGCTGCCGGCGGTAGTAGCTACAAGGCACCGGCTCAAAGTGTGGTCAGCTTTGTTCAAGGCAGCACACCTACTTTGGACGGAGTACCGGCACCGACTTATACTCCTGGCTTAGTACCCTATGCTTTGGCCGAATTGTTGCCACCTTATGTGGCAGCTACTTTGCGCAGTGGACTCCAAGAATTTGGCAAAAAAATTAAAGGTTTTGCTGAAACCGGTTGTTTGACCGGACTGGAAACTAGAACTTCTGCCCCGGTCAGAATTTTGCGCCGTGAAGAAGACAAACAATCGCTTTCTCATGCGGGATTATATCCGACTGGTGAAGGAGCCGGCTATGCCGGTGGTATTATGAGTGCGGCATTAGACGGCTACCACGTAGCGGAAGCCATTATTAGCCGCTTTCGATTGGATTAAGACCTAGTGTTATTTTGAAGCTAAACAAGCTATAATGTTCGTAGCATAAACTAGTGGGAGGTTGGTAGTTGATGAGTAGACTATTTGGGACAGATGGCGTGAGAGGGGTTGCCAATGCGGAATTAACCCCGGAATTGGCCTTTAAACTGGGACGGGCGGCAGCTGTTTATTTTGGCAGAGAAACAACGGTGCCTAAAATCATTATTGGCCGTGATACCAGACTTTCCGGAACAATGCTGGAAGCAGCGTTAGCGGCAGGTATCTGCTCTGCAGGCGGTAATGCACATCTTTTGGGAGTAGTGCCTACACCGGCGGTATCCTTTTTGACAGCACAAATGAAAGCAAATGCCGGCGTGGTGATTTCCGCTTCCCATAATCCTTTTGAAGATAATGGCATTAAATTCTTTTCACGCACGGGGCATAAATTGCCGGACTCTGTGGAAGATGAAATTGAAAATATCGTTAGTACCCCGGTGGATTATCAAAAAACTCCTACCGGTTCTTCCATTGGACAAGTAATTGTGGAAGCTGGCATGGCTAGCCAGTATGTGAACCATATTGTGCAAAGCGCCGATACCAAGCTTAACGGTCTTAAAGTCGTCATGGATTGTGCTAATGGTGCTAATAGCGAAATTGCACCGATGATTTTACGAGCCTTGGGTGCCGAGGTAGTTAGTCTTTTTGACAGCCCGAATGGGATTAATATTAATAATGGTTGTGGTTCTACCCATTTAGAAGCCCTTCAAGCCAAAGTGCTGGAAGTGGGCGCCGATGCCGGTATTGCCAACGACGGTGACGCTGACCGCTGTTTAGCAGTGGACGAGCAAGGCAAAGCCTTTGACGGCGACCAAATGATGCTGATTTGCGCATTGGAATTAATGAAAAAGCACCAGTTAAAAGATAACGTGCTGGTAACGACAGTGATGAGTAACGTAGGTTTACACCAAGCCATGAAAGAACACGGCGGTCGTTGCGTCAAAACTGCAGTTGGTGACCGTTATGTGCTGGAAGAAATGACGAAAAAAGGCTACCAATTAGGCGGCGAACAATCCGGTCATATTATTTTCTCCGAATACGCCAAAACTGGGGACGGTATTTTGACAGCCGTAAAACTTTTGGGTGCTATGGTCAAAAACAATAAAGCTTTATCGGAATTGGGCGAGCTGATGACTAAATACCCTCAAATTCTGCTCAATGTACGGGTGGCCAATAAGCATGGCTGGGAAGAGAAAAAAGCCCTGCAAGAAATTGTGGCACATTACCAGCAAGAGTTGGGCGAAAACGGACAAATCCTAGTGCGAGCTTCAGGCACAGAGCCTTTAATTCGCATCATGGCAGAAGGTCCGGATCAAACTCGCTTGGAAACAATTGCCAATGCCATTGCGGAAGTAGTAATTAAAGAACTAGCCTAAAGAAATAGTGTATGTTATATCAAAAATAGCGTACATTGACCTTAAATGACGGATATAGTATGATGGAAACAGTTACAAAACGTGCCGCATGGGAACGCCAGCCTGTGCGGCATATTGTCTGTACAAGGGAGAACAGATAAGAGTAATTTGTAAGCAAAGCGCAAGTACCGCTTCGGCGGTAGACGAGGGAGAGGTTAATCGATTAGTCAGCGGGTACCTCTCGGCTGGCTGCAGCCGCAAGCAGATAACAAAACTGCCTGGTAACGGGAAGAACAAAAATTCTGTAGCAGAAACGGCAATAAACTTTAGGAGGATACTATTATGTGTGGTATCGTTGGCTATATTGGAACGGAGCAAGCGGCTCCCTTTTTACTAGATGGTATGAGCAAACTGGAATATCGTGGTTATGACTCTGCCGGTATTGCTGTGTATGAAAAAGGCAAAATTTCTATCAATAAATGTGTAGGTCGCCTCGAAGCGCTGCGTCAAAAATTAGGCACTAATCTACCTACCGGTACCATGGGTATCGGACATACCCGTTGGGCGACCCACGGACGGCCGTCCGATAGCAATGCTCACCCTCATGCCGATGGTAGTGGGGACTTTGTGGTGGTGCATAACGGCATTATTGAAAACTATATGCAAATGAAGGAAGAATTAATCGCTAAAGGTCATGTTTTCCTTTCGGAAACTGATACCGAAGTTGTTGCTCATTTAATGCAAGAAAATTACAATGGTGATTTTGAAGCCACTGTGAAAAAAGTATTGCGCATGATTGATGGCTCTTATTCCTTAGTTTTTCTTTGTGCCAAAGAACCGGATAAATTGATTTGTACTAAAAAAGATAATCCCTTAGTGATTGGCTTAGGTAATGGTGAAAACTTTATTGCCTCCGACATTCCGGCGATTATTGCCAAAACTAGACGTACGTTCATTATGAGCGACGGCGAAATCGCTACTGTCACTAAAGACGGTGTGTGGGTTCAAGATATTAACGGTACGCCCATCAGCAAAAAGGTGTTTGAAGTTAATTGGAATGCAGAAGCTGCTGAAAAAGGCGGTTTTGAGCATTTTATGCTCAAAGAAATCTACGAACAACCAAAAGCGATGCGGGAAACCATGTGCGGTCGAGTTCCTAAAGATGGACACGGCATTGAGTTTTCGGAGCTTAACTGGACGGCGGAAGATTTTAGCGGCATTAACAAGATTTTTATCGTTGCTTGTGGCACGGCTTACCATGCCGGTGTTGTAGGCAAGTATTATTTGGAACAATTGGCACGCATTCCGGTGGAAGTGGATATTGCCAGTGAGTTCCGCTATCGTTCGCCGATTATTGATGCCAATTGTCTAACCATTGTGGTGAGCCAATCCGGCGAAACCAGCGATACCTTAGCTGCCTTGAAAGAAGCTAAACGTTTAGGTGCTCGTACTTTAGCGGTGACCAATGTGGTCGGCTCTTCTATTTCCCGGGAAGCGGATCAGGTCGTGTATACTTATGCCGGCCCGGAAATTGCGGTTGCTTCAACCAAAGCTTATACTACACAGCTGTTAGTCATGCTCATGCTGGCGGTGTATGTGGCACAAATTAAAGGCACGGTGACCCCAGCTCGAGCACAGGAATTAGTCTGCGGGATTAAAGCTATTCCAGAACAAATTCATGAAATGCTGGAAGACGTAGATCAAATCAAAGTATTTGCTCGCCAATACGGCAGTAGCGAGGACGCCTTTTTCTTGGGACGTTCCTTGGATTATGCCGTAGCGTTGGAAGGTGCCTTGAAGCTTAAAGAGATTTCTTATATTCATGCGGAAGCCTATGCTGCCGGTGAATTAAAACATGGTACTTTGGCGCTGATCGTGGAGGGCGTGCCGGTGATTGTACTGGCAACTCAGGCTGACGTTTATGATAAAACGATTAGCAATCTGCAAGAAGTCAAAGCCCGTGATGCCGTGGTGATTGCCATCGGGATGACCGGTGATACTAACCTGGCTAAATATGCTGACCACGTCATCTTTGTCCCTCGAGCCGATAAATATCTAGCACCTTTATTGGCGGTGCTACCTTTGCAGTTATTGGCTTATTATGCGGCCTTGACTCGTGGTTGTGATGTAGATAAACCAAGAAACCTGGCTAAAAGCGTGACCGTAGAGTAAAGCGCTAGCCCACTAAAAAAAGACCGCTAGTTGCTAGCCTGGAGAGGTTAGCAACTAGCGGTCTTTTTATCTTTGCCATTTTAGACACCGGTGCCGTCAAAAAGGGGAATAAATTCGCCGCTGGCCGCAGCTTCTTCCTGGACGAAACCGTCTTCAATCTCCGTGGTAAACAGGTAGTCTTCAATTTCCTGATATTCCTTTGCCGTTACTTTGCGGTTAATTTCTGGATAGTTAGCGGCAGCGCCACAGGGTACGTATTGGTGCATAAGGCTAAAAAGGATTTGTCCAGGTTTAAAATTGGCGGCGACCCACGCAATGACTTTTTTGCTGTTTTCTATCTGATTGGGTAAGATGAGATGGCGAATAACTACGCCACTGGTTAGCAGCCCCTGGGTGTCTAGCTGGTAGTCGCCGACTTGGCGGTACATTTCCAAAATGGCTGTGGTGGTGGTACGAAAATAATTAGGGGCATTACTGTATTTAATGGCGGCTTTATCGTCGGCATATTTAAGGTCGGGCAAATAAATTTGCACCTTACCCCGGAGTTTGCCCAAAGTATCCAAAGTTTCAAAGCCACTGGTGTTATAGACGACTGGCACCGGTAACGGCTCAGCTAAACTGGTTAAAATAGCCTCGGTAAAATGGGTGGGGGTAACCAGATTAATATTGTGCGCTCCTTGGGCGATTAATTCCAGATAGATGGCACGCAGACGAGCCACAGAGATTTCTTGTCCATCGCCGTGGCAACTAATGGCATAATTTTGACAAAAAACACAGTGGAGGTTGCACCCGCTAAAAAAGACGGTACCGCTACCCCGAGTGCCGCTAATGCAGGGTTCTTCCCAGTGGTGAAGACCGGCACGGGCTACAATGGGGAGCATGCCGCAGCCGCAGGAGCCAAACTCACCAGCGTCGTGGATACTTTGCGGGCGTTCCACGCCACAGCGGTGAGGGCAAACGTAGCATAAAGTCATAACAACACTTCCTTTATTTTAATAAGTCTATTTTAGCACAAAGTGAAGAGCAAAACCTCTGCATTGACAACATTTGCGGAGAATTGTATAATCAAAACATAGTAGGTCATATAACTGACGGAAGTGGATAACCACATGGAAGTATGACCGGTAAGTAGCCGACCGTCTGGGCAGAAGTAGCCCGGAGTGGCGGCTTTTTTGCATATTAAAGGGGGATTACCACATGAAGGAATTAAAGTTAAAGTATGGCTGTAACCCAAATCAAGACCCGGCACGTATTTATATGAAAGACGGGAGTGCTTTGCCCCTCGTAGTTTTGAATGGGCGTCCCGGCTATATTAATTTTTTGGACGCATTTAATAGCTGGCAATTGGTTAAAGAATTGCAAGAGGCTACCGGGTTACCGGCAGCAGCGTCCTTTAAACACGTAAGCCCGGCCGGCGCTGCCGTGGGTTTACCGATGAGCAAAACCCTGCAAAAAATCTATTATGTAGACGATTTAGAACTGTCGCCTTTGGCCACGGCCTATGCTCGTGCTCGTGGTGCGGACAGAATGTCTTCCTATGGCGATTTTGTAGCCCTTTCTCAAGTATGCGACCGCCAGACAGCCACCATGCTGGCACGAGAAGTTTCAGACGGCGTCATTGCTCCTGGTTATACGGAGGAAGCCCTCGCCATTCTTAAAACCAAACGTAAAGGAACCTACAACGTTATTCAAATTGACCCGGAGTTCGTACCAAACCCAGTGGAAACCAAAGACGTGTTTGGTATTACTTTTGAACAGGGACGCAATGCTGTACAAATTACGGCGGATTTGTTCTGCAATCGACCGACCGTTAAGCAAGAGCTGACGGCAGCAGCCACCAGAGATTTGCTCATAGCCCTTATTACCCTAAAATACACGCAATCTAACTCTGTTTGTTATGTCAAAGACGGACAAACGGTGGGCGTAGGAGCGGGGCAACAATCTCGTATTCATTGTACCCGTTTAGCTGGGAACAAGGTGGACAATTGGTATTTAAGACAAAACCCCAAAGTTTTGGCGCTACCCTTTAAAGCCGATATCAGACGTCCTGATCGGGATAACACGGTGGACGTGTATATTTCCGAGGATGATATGGACGTTTTGGCTGATGGCACTTGGGAATTATTCTTCACCGAAAAACCTGAGCGTCTTACCCGTGAAGAACGGCAAGCCTGGCTTACGACTTTGCACGGAGTGAGTCTAGGCTCTGACGCTTTCTTCCCCTTTGGTGATAATATTGAACGAGCTCATCGTAGTGGCGTCGATTTTATTGCTCAAGCCGGCGGCTCTATTCGTGATGACCACGTCATTGCTACCTGCGATAAATATCAAATTACGATGGCTTGTACGGGACTACGCCTCTTTCATCATTAAGCGGGCGGTCTGACTGCCGACAATAAAACAGGACTTGCACTTAGTGTTAAACACTAGGCACAAGTCCTGTTTTGTCGTCCTATTGCAATTGGGGTTTGAGTAATAGAGCAGTTTCTAAACGGGTATCTTGAATTTTGGCATCAACTAAATTTGTTCTTTCCAGATTGGCGGCAGCAAAATCCGCCTTGGTCAAATCTGCTTGGTTTAAATTGGCATAGGCAAGATTGGCCCGGTGCAAAACAGCTTCCGTTAAATTTGCTTTTTGCAATTTAGCATTATATAAATTGGCTCCGGTTAAGGTTGCTTTGCGTAAATCTGCTTGGTAGAACCAGGAATAGGCCAAATTAGCATGACTAAAGTCGGTAAAATAACCATTAATATAGTCTAGGCTGGCTTCCTGCAAATTAGAGTTGCGAAAATTGGCAAAAGATAACAGCGCAGTGGTAAAATTGGCACGAAAAGCATTGCTGCCGGAAAAATTGGTGCGGTTACAATCCGCTTTTTGCAAATTAGCATAGGACAGGTCAGTGGCAGTTAAATTAGCTTGTGTCAGCGAGGTACTCTTTAAGTTCGCCTTACGCAAAGTGGCCGTATGGAGATTGGCTTTTTCCAAAGCCGTACCCTCCAGATTCGCAAAGTTTAGGTTGGCGCCAACGAGGTCGGCATTGGATAAGTCCAGGTTTACCAGTTGAGCTCCGGATAAATCGCCAGCGGGGCAATTGCCGGTAGCAAGTAACGTGGCTAAATCGGTGTCGTTATAAGCTTCCGCCGTTGTTAGTTGTAACAGTAACAAAGCGGTTAGTAGATAGATTTTTTTGTTCATGGCAACTCCTATTCGTCTAATAAAGCCACAAAAGCTTGTGGGTCACTAGGTAGTTCCTTAATGATTTTCCAAGGCCGTTGTTCTTGGAGTTCAGCTTCGCTGTAGCCGGAACCGGCAAGGATAATAAGACAGCGAGCGCCAATGGCCTGAGCGCATTTAATATCGTGGGGCGTATCGCCGATAATAGTCAAAGTTTGCGGATTAATGGCGGTATTTTGTACATAGAGTTTTTGCAGGGCAGCCTGTGCCAGCAGGGTGCGCTCTTCGCTGAGTTCGCCAAAGGTACTCAGGCGATAATCAAAATAAGGCTCAAGGCCGTAGTGTTTAAGCTTGAGATGCGCAGCGGTACTACAGTTGCCAGTTAACAGAGCACTAGTATAGTTGGTCTGGGTCTGTTGTAGATAGGCCAAGGTTGTTTGCACGTTGGGCATGAGCTTCCCCTGGTGAGTTAGGAGCGCAGCCGGTAAGAGCTGGTTATAGAGAATTAATAGACCTGCTGCATCAGCTGCCGTACAGCGTCCTTTGAGGTCAGTGATGGCTTGTTTAATGATGTAAGAATCAGTACAACCTGCTAAACCATGAGAAAAATCAAAATCATTATTGTGAAAACGGGTGCGAATAGCTTCTCTCAAAGCATCAATGCCGGCACGACCGGTTAGTAAAAGCGTGCCGTCTATATCCCAAAATAAATATTTCATTAGTGTCCCTCCTGTTGTTTACCAAAGCAATTCTATTGTAACATAAAAATAATTAAGATTTAAGCTTTCTAGGGACTTTGTTGTTTTGCTATAAAAAAAAGTATCTGTCAGCAAGCACAGATACTTTGGTTATGCACAGGAGAGCCTATAAGGATTTGGGCCTCATCATTAATTTTTTCAAAGCATTACCGGCATTTTTGGCCCGGCGAATGGTTTTAATTTGCGATTTGCGGCGTGGCTTCATATCATTTTGCGAGCCGAAATCCCCACGTTCCAAGAACGTGATTTTGGATTTATCAGGAGCAAACTTAGCCCGCAGATACACAGCAAGTTTATCAGGATTAGCGGCATCGTTGACGGTAAACACATCAACAGCGGCAAAACCAATTTGCGGATAAACATGCAGGTTAATATGCCCACGTTTACAAGGAACGATTAGGGAATATTCGCCATTGTCTTCTGCATTGTAGTGGACAGCACGTTCTTCCATATGATACTCCACAATTGCTTCGCGGAGGATAGCTTCTACTGCTTCCGGATTGCTGATGACTTCATCGCTACAGCCGTACATATCAATTGCTATTTGAGTGCCTTTAAATTTCACGATTGAACCCCTTCCTACCAGGTACATAATAAGTTTCGCTCTATTATAGCTTATTGGCAGGATAATGTCAAAATCGAGCCGTAAAATGTGCTATAATAAATGGATAAAACAGAGGTTCGGTATTGGCGGTGTAAAAATGGATGAACTGGAAGCAATAATAGAAACGGTGGTTTTTCAAGCCGGCGACGGCAAGTTTTGTGTCTTCAAAGTGCAAAGCTCCAGCCTAGGCAAAGTCGCTGTGGTTTATCGCGGTGTACCGCCTTTTGTAGGTGAGCAGGTGAAGCTTACCGGGCATTGGGGAGAGCACCCCAAGTTTGGACGGCAGTTTCAGGCTAGCACCTGCCAAATTGTTCAGCCCTCCTCGGTGGTAGGGATGGAACGTTTTTTGGGCTCCGGCGCGGTTAAAGGTATCGGGCGAGCAATGGCGGCGAGAATTGTCGCCCATTTTGGCACGACAACTTTACAAGTGTTAAGCACCACCCCAGAGCGTTTGGCGGAAGTCGCCGGGATAGGCAAAAAAAAGGCCGCAGTGATTGGTGAGTCCTATGCCGGACTTTCCGATTTGCGAGAACTCATGCTCTATTTGGAAGAACACGGCATTAGTGCCAGCTATGCACCCAAATTGCAAGCGGTTTATGGAGCCACGGTCGTGAAGCGGATTGAAGCAAATCCTTATTGCTTAGCCACCGAGGTTGCAGGTATCGGCTTTCGCACGGCCGATCGCATCGCTCTTGCTATGGGGCTAGCTTATAGTGCGCCGGAGCGGATTAAGGCGGGACTAGAATTTGCTTTGACGCAAGCAGCGGCGGCAGGTCATACCTGCGTACCGGAGAGTATCTTGTTGGCAGAAACCACCAAAATGCTCCAAATTGATAGTGAAGAAATTAATAGCGTTTTTCAGCAGTTATTAACAGAAGATTTATTACGCACCGAAGAAGTAGGCGGTTTGCGTTTAATTTATCCGGAGTATTTATATCGGGCAGAAACCGGTGTCGCTCGGCGGCTTTTGTATTTACGAGATAAGATTAACCGCCTGTTAAACGTGGATTATCAAGGCATTATTACCACGTGGGAAGCAGCCGAAAGCATTAGCCTAGCCGAGGCTCAAAAAGAAGCCATTCGGGCTTCCTTGGAACATGGTGTTTTCGTGCTAACCGGTGGCCCCGGTACCGGTAAAACAACCGTCGTTAAAGGTATTTTGGCGGTACTGGAAAAAGCTGGCTGCAAAATTCTTTTGGCTGCACCAACCGGGAGAGCCGCTCGACGTTTGGCGGACTCAGCAGGTCACCCGGCGTCAACAGTGCATCGTCTTTTGGAATATACCCCTAATGGGGAAAAAATGTTTTTTGGTCGTAACGAAGAAACTCCTTTGGAAGCGGACGCTATTATTGTGGACGAAGCCTCCATGCTAGATATTGTGCTCATGCACAGTTTACTCAAAGCCGTACCGGTGGGTTGCCGGCTGATTTTGGTGGGGGACGTGGACCAATTGCCCTCTGTGGGTGCAGGCTCGGTGCTGAAAGATATTATTAGAAGTCAGAAAATGCCCGTGGTCAGACTGGAAAATATTTTCCGTCAAGCCGCTTTAAGTCCCATTGTTCGTAATGCCCACCGCATTAATCGGGGGCTAATGCCGGAATGTCAACCCCAGAGTGATTTTGCTTTTGAAGCGTTTGAAGATGAACCGGCGGCAGCGGCCTATATTGTGGAAACCTATGCTCGGCTTATTGAGCATAACGGATGGCAGACTGTTCAAGTGCTGTCCCCCATGCACAAAAATCCCTGCGGCGTACAAAATCTCAATAAACTCTTGCAGGAACGCACCAACCCTCCCAGCGTTAGTCGGGCAGAAGTAGTAGCGCCGAGTAATATTTTGCGGGTGGGCGACAAAGTGATGCAAATCC
The DNA here is from genome assembly GCA_036659415.1 of Acidaminococcaceae bacterium. Lineage (GTDB taxonomy): Bacteria > Bacillota > Negativicutes > Acidaminococcales > Acidaminococcaceae > JAVXCQ01. The sequence continues at coordinate 21,497 of JAVXCQ010000005.1, read as the reverse complement.
GCAATAATTATGAAAAAGATGTTTTTAATGGAGATATTGGTAAAATCAAATTTATTAATGGTCGAAATGTGACCGTGGCCTATCCCGAACGACAAGAAGGCGAAACAGTGGAATACGGACCGGCGGAACTGGACGAATTGCAGCTGGCTTATGCTATGAGCGTACACAAATCCCAGGGCAGTGAATATGGCATTGTGATTATGCCTTTAGTGCGTAGCCATTATATGCTACTCCAGCGTAACTTGCTCTACACCGCTATTACTAGAGCCAAACAGCAGGTGCTTTTAGTAGGAAGTGGGGCGGCTATGAATACGGCCGTCAGCAATGATAAAACTCGCAAGCGGTATTCCTTATTGGCAGAACGCTTACAAGATGAACGAGCTTTATGTTAAAACTTAGAGGCGAGCAAGCATGAAAGAATTTTTACAGTTACTGCTAGCAGTGTTTTTCCCCACTCGTTGTTTAGATTGTCAGACCACGATTGATAGCGGCTTGTGGTGTAACCCTTGTCGGCAGCGTTTACTTGCTTTACGCAAGTTAGCACCACAGGCCTATGACTGTCCAGATTTGGAGAGTATCGGCCTGTGTTTTCATTATACGGGGGGCATGAGAAAAGCTTTGCACCGCATTAAGTTTAGCGGCCGGCAACGGCTCTTGCCGCTACTGGCGCAAGAGGTGCTAGTCGCAGCTCCAGAACAAATCTTCACCGCTACGTGCCAGTTGCCGGCTACCTTGGTGGTGATCCCGATAGCGACTGATCCGGAGCGGCAAAAAAGACGGGGCTACGAGGTACCTACCGGTATTTTTTATAAGTGGGCCACTCACAAGGGCTACAGGTGGCAAAATAGTCTAACTAGAGTGCGGAGTACCCAGCCCCAGTATGGACTTAATAAAAAGGCACGCCGCCGTAACGTTAGCAATTGTTTTGCTGTTACGGGTAGCGTGCAGGGCGAGGATATTTTACTGGTGGACGATATTTTTACTAGCGGAGCAACGATGGAGGCCGCCGCTCGGGTCTTACACCAACAAGGCGCCCACCAGATTTGGGGGCTGGCTCTAGCCGGCGGAGCAGATTAGTTCGAGCAAAAGCAAAAGCTTACCTTACTACAAAACTGTAGATCGGGTAAGCTTTAATGTTTTTTAGTGGGGACGACGGAGTAGAGGAACGCTTGGACGACTTCCGGATCAAACAGTACCCCAGAGAGATCACGCAGTTCCCGTGTGGCTAAGGTATGCGTTTTTTGCCAATGCTGGGTGCAGGGATTAATGATGCGGTCATAGTGGTTAGCCACGGCAATAATACGGGCACCTAAAGGAATATTAACGCCCTTGAGCCGCTTGGGATAGCCGGTCCCGTCCCAGTTTTCATGATGTGCAAAAATGATTTTAATGATATGACTGAATTCCGGAATATTTTCTAGCATACTAGCTCCGGACAGACAATGATTTTTGTACGTAGACAATTCTCTAGTGCTTAAATAAGGAAATTTGGCTAGAATGGTATTAGGTACGGCCAAATGACCGATATCGTGCAGCAAAGCAGCCGTTCTAATACAAGCAACTTCATCAAACGGTAAACCCATTTTCGCCGCAATGCTGACTGCGTAGTTGGCGACTTGTTGACTGTGCAAGTATAAAGCCGTGTTTTTTTGCTCAAGCATTTTTAAAAAGAAATCACAAAGCTCTCGCGCCTGCCCATCACTAGGGAAGTCGAGAAACTGGGGTATAGTTAACATAATTAATCCGCCCTTATTACGATTAAGCTATCGTATTTAGTATGATAAGTATACTACAAAAAAACCCGAAGTGGGAAGTAAAAAATCTTCTTCTTGCTAAATATTTTTTATATCTCTATAATAAAGAGCAGAAACACAACTCAGGTCTGTGGTTGCAAGTCGATGCCAGTTGCAGGCAAAACGATCCACGTAAGCAATCAAAGTATTGTGAGCACGGTGCAGCTTAGAAGTTAGTCCTGCCGCGAAAAGCGAGAGAGGTAGTAGTGGGGAGCAAAAACGCTTAGGAGCGAACCTTCCAGCAGGCGAGTGTGGGGGCGAAGACCAGGTCAGCTGAGTTGTTTTCTTTTTTATAGTAGTAAAGCAAGCAAGACTTTTGTGTATACATACGGAAAGTCTTGTTTTTTTTCACGATTGATGTATAATTATAAACAATCTTGAGAATAAACATAAATTTGGAGGGGTAGTAATGAAAAAATTAATACAAGTATTATGTGTGTTCTTAGTGGTGGTGGGGACTTTAACCGCAGGGTGCGGGGGCAGTGCCAAAGCCAAAAAAGAACTGGTGGTAGGTACAGAACCGGCTTTTGCACCTTTTGAATTTCAAAAAGAAAATTCGCAAGAATTAACCGGCTTTGATATGGATTTAATTCGTGCCGTCGCCAAAAATCTAGGCTATGAAAAATGCACCATTCTTAATATGGGCTTTGATGCTTTAATTCCGGCGCTAGAAGCCAAAAATATTGATGTCGCCATTGCCGGCATGACCATTACGCCGGAACGTGGAGAAAAGGTTACTTTTTCTCAAGCCTACTATAAATCAGGTCTTGCTATTGTGGTGCACAAGGACAATCAGACTGTTCAAGGCTTAAGCGATTTGCAAAACAAAAAAATAGCGGTACAGATTGGTACCACTGGTGCCATGGAAGCCGCCAAAATACCGGGAGCGATTATTACTTCGTTCAATACTAATGGCGAGGCTTGCTTAGAACTAAAAAATAAAGCTGTGGATGCGGTGATTGGTGATTTACCGGTAGAAGCTTATTTTTTGAAGCAAGGCGGTAGCCGTTATGCTCAAATCGTGGGGCAGACCATTACTTCCGAAGACTACGGCATGGCCGTTGCCAAAAACAATCCGCAATTGGCCAAAGCTTTGGATCAGGCCTTAACTGCTCTCAAAAAAAATGGGGAATATGACAAAATTTATCAACACTGGTTTGGCAGCAAGGCAGAGAATAAATAAGATTGTAAAAAACTTAGCAAAAATTAATAAATAAGGATTGCGTTCTACTTCATTTTGGTTGTATAATATATCATAAAAGTGTATAAATTAGGGGGACATATCATGAAAAAAATATTTTTGTTGACAATGGTACTAGCCATTGCTTTAGGCTTATTGACAGGTTGCGGCGGCGAAAAGAAAGCTGCAGAAAAAGTATTGCGTGTAGGTACGGAACCAACTTTCGCACCTTTTGAATTTCAAAAAGAAGGTAGCAAAGAATACACAGGCTTTGACATGGATTTGGCTAGAGCACTAGGCAAACAAATGGGGATGAAAGTAGAAATCGTCAATATGGGTTTTGATGGTTTAATTCCGGCTTTAAATGCCGGCAACATCGACGTAGTAGCGGCCGGTATGACTATTACTCCGGAACGTGCTCAAAAAGTTGCTTTCACTAAAGATTATTATCAATCCGGTTTAACTGTTATGGTGCAAAAAGCCAATAGCACTATTAAAGGGATTGAAGATTTAAAAGGCAAAAGAATTGCTGTGCAAATTGGTACGACAGGCGCCATGGAAGCACATAAAATCCAAGGTGCTACGGTCATTGAATTTAATACCAATCCAGAAGCAGCCTTAGAACTTAAAAATGGCGGCGTGGATGCTGTCGTCAATGACTTGCCGGTAGTTGCTTATTTCTTAGAACAAGGCGGCGGTAAAGCTTATGCCAAAATGACGGGCAAAGTTGTTACTTCTGAAAAATATGGTCTGGCTGCAAAAAAAGGTAATGACAAATTAGTCAGCGAGATGGATCAAGCCCTAGCAACTTTGAAGAAAAATGGCGAATATGACAAAATCTATAAAACTTGGTTTGGCGAACAAGTAAAATAATTACACCACGTTTTTTGTAAAAACGGAGTGCATCGTAGCGAAAGCGGCCAAGATGTACTCCGCTTTTATTTTGTAGTAGCAGGGAGCAAAGACTATTTGGAACGAAAGCAGGTGCTAGGGTGGATTTAGATTTGGACTTGGTTATTAATGCGCTACCGCTGTTATTACAGGGTGCAGGCATTACTTTGGAAATCAGTGCTTTGAGCGTGGGCTTTGGTTTACTGATTGGTATGTTCGTAGGTGTGGCAAGGCTGTCTTCCATGAAACTGGTGAGATATGCAGCCAACGTCTATGTAGATTTCATTCGTGGTACACCGCTGTTGGTGCAAATTTTCCTCGTGTATTTTGCTCTACCCCTAATTACCGGCTCTCGTATTGACCCTTTTATTGCCGCTATTTCTGCTTGTTCCATTAACAGTGGTGCCTATGTAGCCGAGATTTTTCGCGGCGGCATTCAATCCATTGACCCGGGGCAGATGGAGGCCGGTCGGTCGCTGGGGTTAACTTGGGTACAAACCATGCGGTATGTAATTATGCCCCAAGCCTTCAAAAGGATTATCCCACCTTTGGGCAACGAATTTATTGCGATGCTCAAAGATTCCTCCTTGGTTTCTGTCATTGGTTTTGAAGAATTAACCAGACGGGGGCAGCTAATTATCGCCCGCACCTATGCTTCCTTTGAAATTTGGTTGGCGGTAGCCTTTATTTATTTAATTATGACCTTTACCATTGCCCGCTTAGTTGCGAGATTGGAAAGGAGGTACAGCGTAAAATGATTAAAATTACTAATTTGCATAAAAGCTTTGGTGACCTGGAAGTGCTCTTAGGGATTGATTTGGAAATCGCCGAACGTGAAGTGGTAGTTATTATCGGCCCTTCCGGTTCCGGCAAAAGCACACTGTTACGCTGTATTAACTATTTGGAAGAACCCACCAGCGGTTCCATTGAAGTGGACGGCATTGTGCTGAGTGGTGAAGCGAATATTAATGCAGTACGCCGAGAAGTAGGCATGGTTTTCCAACGCTTTAATTTATTTCCCCATATGACAGTTTTAGATAACGTCTTGTTAGCACCGATGAAAGTGCGCCAAACGCCTAAAGCCGATGCCGTTGCTGAAGCCATGAGCTTATTGCACAAGGTGGGCTTGGAAAACAAGGCCGCTGCCTATCCGGAACAACTTTCCGGGGGACAACAGCAGCGGGTGGCTATTGCTAGAGCCTTAGCCATGAAGCCCAAAGCTTTGTTGTTTGACGAGCCAACCTCAGCGCTGGATCCGGAAATGATTAATGAAGTGCTGGACGTGATGAAAGGCTTAGCCCAAGAAGGTATGACCATGATTGTAGTAACACATGAAATGGGTTTTGCCAGAGAAGTGGGCGACCGTGTCATCTTTATGGACGAAGGTAAAATCGTGGAAGAAGGCAAGCCGGAGGAGATTTTCTCTCAGGCTAAGGAAGAACGGACGCAAAGTTTTCTTTCCAAAATCCTCTAACTCAAAAGCTTTGTTTCAATTGTTGCAAAAATTTCCATGTATTCGTTGAATTTTGACGAATACATTTTTTTTTTACAATTTTAGCAGGAAAATGGCGATAAAGCTAGAATTATTGTAATAAGGACATAAAGCAAGAGCATTATATTTCTTGCTTGTGATAAAGGGGGCTTTTGATCATGACAGTAAATGTACGCGGTAAAAACATCGAAGTAACACAGGCTTTAAAAGAGTATGTAGAAAAAAAGGTCAATACGATTACCAAGCAGTTTAAGGTTGTTGGTGATATTTCCGCTACGTTAAAAGTTGAAAAAGGTAATCATATTGTTGAGATTACAGTACCGGCTAACGGTATCGTGCTTAGAGCACAAGAAACCACTAAAGATATGTATTCCTCCATTGACCTGGTAGTAGATAAGATTGAGCGTCAAATCCATAAATATAAAACCAGATTAATGCGCCGTAAATATAATAACTTCCGTGATGAATTTGTTCCTGCTAGCACTGCCGTAGAAGATGAAAATGAGTTTAACATTGTTAGGAATAAGAGATTTGTGTTGCGTCCAATGTGTGCAGAAGAAGCCGTAATGCAAATGAACCTTTTGAACCATGATTTCTTTGTTTTCTTTGATGATGAACTGGAAGCAGTGAACGTAGTATACCGCCGTAAAGATGGTAATTACGGACTGTTGGCACCGGAACTGAAATAATGTTATAAAAAAGTTACAAAAAACCTAGGGCTTAGCCCTAGGTTTTTTGACTTTTTCCACCTATTCTGATAAAATTTTATATTAGGCATAGTGTAAGTTTACGCAGTTAAAATATGAGGAGTGATTGTTTTGCTCGAGGGCTTAATGAAAAAAATATTCGGGGACCCGAATGAAAAAGAATTAAAGAGTTTACAACCGTATATTGATGCGATAAATGCGTTAGAAAAAACCATGGCCAATAAAAGTGACGCCAGTTTATCTGGCATGACCGCTGATTTTAAAGTCAGATTAATGCAGGGCGCAACGCTAGAGGATATTTTGCCGGAAGCCTTTGCCGTGGTACGGGAAGCTTCCAAACGCGTTCTCGGTTTGCGGCATTTTGACGTGCAGCTAATTGGTGGTTGTGTTTTGCATCGTGGTAAAATTGCCGAAATGCGTACAGGCGAAGGTAAAACCCTTGTCGCCACGTTGCCGGTTTACCTTAATGCCTTAACTGGCAAAGGTGTACACGTTGTTACCGTCAATGAATACTTGGCACATCGTGATAGTCTGGACATGGGTAGAGTCTACAACTTTTTGGGCTTGACCGTTGGTTTGATTGTGCACGGACTGGATTTTCCGGAACGTAAGGCTGCTTATGCTGCCGATATTACCTATGGTACTAATAACGAATTTGGTTTTGACTACTTGCGTGATAATATGGTAGTTTCTGAAGACCAAATGGTGCAAAGACCACTGAACTTCGCCGTAGTGGATGAAGTAGATAGTATTTTAATTGATGAAGCAAGAACACCTTTGATTATTTCTGGACCAGGGGAAAAATCTACCGACTTGTACAAAATTTTGGCTCGGGTAGTTTCCCAATTGAAAGAAGAAGAAGACTATACCGTAGATGAGAAACAAAAAACGGTAGCCCCAACTGAGGGTGGCGTTGCCAAAGCTGAAAAAATGCTGGGTGTTGCCAATATGTATGAGGGAGAAGCCAGCATTGACTTTTCTCACCAGCTAATGCAGGCACTGAAAGCCAAAGCCATTATGCACCGAGATCGTGATTATGTAGTTAAAGACGGCGAAGTTATTATCGTCGATGAATTTACCGGGCGTTTAATGTTTGGGCGTCGTTTTTCTGAAGGCTTGCACCAAGCCATTGAAGCTAAAGAAGGCGTCAAGGTCGAGCGTGAAAGTCAAACTCTCGCTACCGTTACCTTCCAGAACTATTTCCGTATGTACAAAAAGCTGGCCGGTATGACCGGTACTGCCAAAACAGAGGAACAAGAGTTCCAAAAAATTTACGGCTTAGACGTTATTGTCATTCCGACGAATAAACCTATTTGCCGTATTGATTATCCTGACGTTATTTACAAAACCAAGGTCGCTAAATATCGAGCTGCCGCCAATGAAATTGAAGAATGTCACAAAACAGGCCGGCCGGTACTGGTAGGTACGACCTCCATTCAACAATCGGAAGAACTGTCCGAAACCTTGAAAAAACGCGGCATTGCCCATACCGTGCTTAATGCTAAATTCCATGAAAAAGAAGCTGAAATTATTGCCGCTGCTGGTCAGTATGGGGCTGTTACCATTGCTACCAATATGGCAGGGCGTGGTACGGATATTGTGCTGGGTGAAGGCGTACCCGCTTTGGGCGGCTTACACATCGTTGGTACCGAACGGCACGAAAGTCGCCGCATCGACAATCAATTGCGTGGCCGTTGTGCTAGGCAGGGCGACCCCGGTTCTACCCGCTTCTTCCTTTCTTTGGAAGATGAATTAATGCGCCTGTTTGGTTCGGATAATATTTCCGGCATTATGGATAAATTGGGTATGGACGAGGACGAACCTATTGAACACGCACTGGTTACTCGTTCAATTGAATCAGCACAAAAGAAAGTTGAATCACGAAACTTTGATATTCGTAAACACGTGCTGGAATACGATGATGTTATGAACCAACAGCGTGAAGTTATTTACGCTCAACGTCGCCGCATTTTGGTAGAAACCAATTTGCGTGACAATGTCATGGATATGGTAGAACGGATTGTGAATAGAACTCTCGCCATGTATGCACCACCGGAAGTTTATTCCGAAGAATGGGATTTGCCGGCACTGATTGCTTACGCCGAAGAATTCTATGCCCCACCAGGTGTTTTAACAGTGGAATATTTGCAAACGATTAGTCGTGAAGAAATGGACGAATATTTGCATAAATTGGCTTTTGACTATTATGCTGAACGTGAAGAGATGGTGAGCGCACCAGTAATGCGTGAGCTAGAGAATTTGGTAATGCTCAAAATCGTGGATAGCCAGTGGATGGAACATTTGGACGCCATGGATATGCTCCGTGAGGGCGTGGGTCTGCGTGCCTATGGCCAAAGAGACCCACTCATTGAATACAAAATCGAAGCTTACGATATGTTTGAAGCGATGAAAGACGCTATTCAAGATGACGTTGTCCGCTATATGTATCGTGTTAATGTGGTTACTCAGCCCAAAGTCGCCGATCATTTGAAATATGCCAAAGTCAATAACCCTAGTGGCGACAGCGAAGCTGAAAGCAAAAAACCCATAGTTAAAGATGAAGAAATTGGCCGTAACGAACCTTGCCCTTGCGGCAGTGGGAAGAAGTACAAAAATTGTTGCGGACAAGAAAAATAGGCTGTTCCCATGAAGTTGAAGCTGCTTGCGGTTTCAACTTCCTTTGGGTTATGTAACTACTAATCAGTTGAAGGGGCGTGAAGCAATTGCTAATTGAAGAATATAGACCAGAAATAGCTAATTTAAAGCAAAAGTTGATTGAAATGAGGGGATCTCTTTGACGTCGTTCGCAAAGAGGACCGCATTGCAGAACTAGAACATAAAATGGGCGAGCAGACTTTTTGGGATAACCCGGATGCCGCTCAAAAAACGGCGCAAGCTGTAACCCAGCTCAAAGACGAAGTGGGGATTTTCCGTTCGCTCGAAAGCAGAGTAGAAGATTTGGAAGTATTGTGGGAAATGGCCATGGAAGAAGAGGACGCCAGCCTGCAAGAAGAAATGGAAGCGTCTTTGGTCAAGGCTCGTGCCGATGTAGAGCACCTAGAGCTAGGTATGCTCCTATCCGGTGAATATGACGCCAATAATGCTATTTTAACCCTCCATGCCGGTGCCGGTGGTACCGAAGCACAGGATTGGACCTCCATGTTGCTGCGGATGTTTAGCCGTTTTGCCGAGCGTGAAGGCTATAGCGTAGAAATGCTGGATTATCTGCCCGGCGATGAAGCCGGTGTAAAAAGTGCTACCCTCCAAATCAGTGGACACAATGCCTATGGTTATCTCAAGTCGGAAAAAGGCGTCCACCGTTTGGTGCGCATTTCACCTTTTGACTCCAATGCTCGCCGTCATACCTCTTTTTCTGCGGTAGACGTGATGCCGGAGATTGACGACAATGTGGAAATTAATATTAATACCGCCGATTTGAAGGTAGATACCTATCGTGCCAGTGGCGCCGGTGGTCAGCATATCAATAAAACCGACTCGGCAGTGCGGATGACTCATTTACCAACCGGTATTATCGTTCAGTGCCAAAACCAACGCTCTCAAATTCAAAATAGAGAACGTTGTATGCAGTTGTTACGAGCCAAGTTATTTGAATATGAAAAACAAAAACAGGAACAGCTCAAATCCGATATTGCCGGTGATTATCAGGCGATTGAGTGGGGCAGTCAAATTCGTTCCTATGTGTTCCAACCCTATTGCATGGTCAAAGACCATCGCACCAATGAAGAAACAGGCAATGTTCAAGCCGTTATGGACGGCGATTTAGAGCCTTTTGTAGAGGCTTATTTACGCAGTTTGCAAACAACAATTTAAGCTGGCGCTGAGTAGAGATAGGTGGAGAGTTCGTTGAAAAATAGTCGTTATAATCCCATATTAATCGGTATTATGATCTTGGGGCTAGGGTTTTCGTTGTTTCTTAATTGGCAACGGCATCAAGTCGAACAGGCCAATAATACTGTCGAAATGGCGATGGAATACGAAAGCCTGGCACGCATGGCACGGGCAGAAGGTCTGACTGAAACAGCAGTTTTACAAGAATTTAAAGCACACGGCATTAATAGCTTGGTGCTGTTTGATACTACTTTGCAAAAATTGGCAGGCAAAGGCCTTATCACGGTGGTCACAGGGCCAGACTTGCTTCATGCTTATCACACCAGACAGCTGCACAATGATATTTGGCAGCAACTGGCTGATGGCGGCGAAATCGTGAGCGGAGCCGTCTACGTGACGGAGGGTACTTCCCCGGCGACTTTTCAAGACGTAGCAGCCGATTTAGCCCTGCGTTTTGGAGCAGAAAAACTGCGGGTAGTGGCGCAAAATCCTCAAATTCTCGAGGTCAGAGGCGATCCGACCGTTATTGACGACCTTAGCGCCTATGGTGAGCAACGGGGGATTATGCAGCTGGATTTAGGCTTGTCAAGTACAGAACTGGCCTTGGCTAAAGCCGAAGGTTTCAATGTCATTGTCCGCCCGGTGAATTATGCGCACTTATATAGTGCCCACTCGGCGCCGGCTACAGAACAAATCGCAGCATTTTTCCACCGTTTAGACCAATCCGGAGCACGGATTACAGCCTTTATTGGCAGTGGCAAGACGATTCTTGGCTACAAAGGACAAATGCAGGAAGTCGCAGATAATTTATTGCAGCGCCATATTACCCTGGGTATGGTGGAAAACGTGGTGCAATTGCAATTTGCCCCGTTAGACGGATTAGTCAAGATGGCGGAGCTGATGGATTATCAGGTGGCTCGTACCTATGTCATTGATAAAGCCGAACAAAAAAAGCTCAAAGTAGCCGACGCTACTAGACGCTGGGCTTTAACTGATGAAGAACGCAATGTGCGGATTAACTATGTAAAAACCTTTTTAACCCCTCAAGATGAAAAAACGTTACTCCAAACTAATTTGGATTACGTGGATGATATTACACGTAGCGTAGAAGCACGTGGCTATCAGATTGACCGTGCCGGCGTTTTTGCACCCTATACGCCTAGCCGGTTTTGTTTGGTACCCGTAGTATTTGGGGCATTGGCAGCAGTACTGCTGTATTTAACCCAGCTTTTTACCCTGAGCAGCAAAACTCTCTATAGCCTGCTGGTGGTGGCAGGGGTGTTTTTAAGTGGGCTTATCGTGGGCACCAATGCACTTTTGGCTAGACAAATGGTAGCACTTATGGCCGCTACTATTTTGCCAGTTTTGTCCATGAGCTATATTCTCCAATTGTGGGAACAAAGACCGCAGACCCCGAAATCGGCACTTAATGTGGCTATGACCGCTACCTGGCAATTAGCACTAGCGGTTGCTTTATCCCTAGTAGGAGCTTCTTATGTGGGGGCAATTTTAGGCGATATTCGCTTTTTCTTGGAAATTGAAATCTATAAAGGTGTTAAGCTGACCTTTATTTTGCCGGTCGTTTTGATGGCAATCCTGTATATTAAAAAATATTCTTTGTTTGAGGGTGATGACGACCACAGCGGTATCATTGCACGCTTGCAAAAGATTATTACCAAGCCGATTACCGTGCAAATGATTATCGGGCTAGGCATTTTGGGCTTCATCGCCTGGGTCTTTATTGGACGTTCTGGGCATACTGCCGGTGTACCAGTGCCGGCGCTGGAAGTTAAACTCCGCTTATTTTTGGAACAAGTCATGTATGCTCGCCCACGGGAAAAAGAGTTTTTGGTGGGACACCCTGCCTTTTATTTGGCGGCTTTTGCTGCTTATCGGAACCTGCCCCATTTATTGCAATTAGCCTTGGTGCTGGCAGCAACCATCGGTCAAGGTTCCTTGGTGCAGACTTTTGCCCATATGAGAACGCCGATTGTCATGTCCTATGTTCGTGCTTTGGACGGTTATTTATTGGGAGCAATCCTGGGCATTAGTGCAGTTTTAGTTTTTGCTTTACTTTACCCCGCTTGGCAAAAATGGCAAAGGAGATATTTAAAGCATGAGTAAAATCTTGATTTCCGGTTACTACGGTTTTGCTAATGCCGGTGATGAAGCAATGCTGACGGCAATTATTGAAGCTTTGCGAGCACAACGGCAAAACCTTGAAATAACTGTTTTATCCGGGAATCCGGAAGTTACCGCTGCTAAACATCAGGTTCGTTCTTTGCACCGTTTTGGCTTTTGCTCCATTGTGCGAGCTATGCTGTCCATGGACCTTTTGCTTTCCGGTGGTGGCAGTTTACTTCAGGACGTCACTAGCAAACGAAGCTTATTCTACTATTTGAGTATCTTACTCTTAGCTAAACTTTTGGGCAAAAAAGTCATGCTCTATGCCCAGGGTATTGGCCCTATTCGCTCTCATAGTGCCGGTCGTTTGACTAAATGGGTTTGTGGGCAGGCGGATTTAATAACCGTGCGTGATGATGGTTCTTTTGAGGAATTGCGGAAGATGGGGCTAGACGCTACCAAAATTATTGTGACCGCCGATGCAGTTTTTGCGTTGCCGGAGTTAAACCCGGGGGCTGGTCAACAATTTTTGGAGCAGCAAGGTTTAGCGGCAAAGCGCCCACTCATTGGCCTTGCCGTTAGACATTGGACCGGAGAAGCAGGATTTTGTCGTGTGTTTGCCGAAGCTATTACTAAATTGCGGCAAACCTACCAAGCAGAGATTGTTTTTGTTCCCCTCCAAATACCCCAAGATGTGCAAGTAGCACAAGCAATCCTTGCTTTATTGCCGGATAAGACCGGGGTGACCATTTTAGAGCAGGCCTTTACGACGGAAGAGTATTTAGCGTTAAGCAGTGGTTTTGACCTTTTGATAGGTATGCGTTTGCACGCTTTAGTTTTTGCTGCTTTAACCGGGACACCTTTTTTGGCAGTTTCCTATGACCCCAAGGTGGATAGATTTGTCCAGGGCATGGAGGGCGTTATTGCCGGTCAAATTGCCACGATTACCGCCGCCGATATTGTGCAAGCGGCAGCCACCTTGTGGCAGCAAATACCCACGCAACAAAATGCAAAAATTAAACAATTGCGCACGGAAGCACACCAAAATGCTGGACGGGCAATTGCCTTGTTAGAAACCTAAAACAAAAAGAAGGGGGGCGCCTATTTTGCTTTTGATGACAGGAATTAGTAAGACCTATCCCAATGGCACCACCGCTTTACGCAATATTGATATCCATATCAAAGCCGGTGAATTTGTCTTTGTGGTGGGACCCAGTGGAGCAGGCAAGTCCACTTTTATTAAAATGTTATTCAAAGAAGTGATACCAACAACGGGTAGACTCTATGTGGACGGCGTTGATGTACTCGCTTTAACGGCAGAGGAAGTGCCTTTTTTACGGCGACAACTGGGTATTATTTTCCAAGATTATCGCCTCCTACCAGATCGCACAGTGTATGATAATGTGGCTTTTGCCATGCAGGTGATTGAAGCCCCGTCCCGCAAGGTGAAGCGGCGGGTTATGATTGTTTTGGAGCTTGTAGGCCTTAAACACAAGGTAAACGCCTATCCGGGGGAACTTTCCGGCGGCGAGCAACAACGGATTGCCATTGCCCGGGCTATTGTTAATGACCCTATTTTGGTGATTGCCGATGAACCTACCGGTAACCTGGATCCCGAAACCAGTAGGGATATTATGCGCATTTTTACGGAAATTAATAAAACCGGTACTACTATTGTGATGGCGACACATGATAAGGACATCGTGGATTCCATGGGCAAACGAGTAATTGCCATGGAGGGTGGTTCCATTGTTCGTGATGAAGCCAAAGGAGTTTATGGCTATGAGTCTTAGTAGCAAAGAATATTTTGTCCGTGAAACGGTCAAATCAATTAAACGTAATCAATTAATGAGCTTTGCTGCTGTTTCCACAGTAGCACTTTCCCTATTAGTATTAGGCATTTTCTTGTTGGTAGTTTTGAATACCAATCACGTGGCCAAGTTTTTGGAAACCCAGGTGCAAATTTCCGTCTACATGAAAGAAACTAGCAGCGCCGAACAATTGCTAGCTACCAAAAAAACTTTGGTGGAAATGCCGGGAGTGACGCAAGTAGTGGCTATTACTAAAGAGGAAGCCTTGGCCAAATTTAAAGACCGTCTGGGTGAGCAAGAAAAATTGCTGGACTCCATTGGCAGCGAAAACCCTTTTCCCTATTCTTTTGAGGTACACGTAGATAAGCCGGAACGCATTAAAGAATTAGCACCCAAGATTGATGAACTAAGCGGCGTAGAAACTGCTAAGTTTGGTCAAGAAGTGGTAGAACATATTTTTCAAATGACCAAAATGCTCCGTTGGGGCGGCTCTATTTTAGTTTTAATGTTAGCCCTGGCAACAGTTTTCATTATTTCCAATACGATTAGAATTACTGTCTTTGCCAGGCGCAAAGAAGTGTTGATTATGAAATACGTAGGTGCTACCGATTGGTTTATCCGGTGGCCGTTTATGATTGAAGGTATGTTTTTAGGTTTTGTGGGTGCGCTGATTGCCACGGTGATTATTACACAGATTTACGGCACCATGGTGGCACGTGTCCACGCCACGTTAGCCTTTTTCCCCGTGCTGCCGGTGTGGCCACTACTAGTTTACGTTAATTTGTTTCTGCTGATGGCCGGTACCGCTATTGGTGCGGCAGGCAGTATGGTTTCTTTACGCAAATTCTTGAAAGTCTAAAAGGAGGGAGTCAGTTATGCACACCAAAAAGCCTCTTGCCGTGTTTTTAATCACCGTCCTGCTCTTTTTATTACTGGCTCCGGCGGTGCTGGCGGCCACTGATGAAGAAAATCAAGCACGTTTAGAAACGATTCAGCAGCAACTGTATAACAAAGAGGTTGAACGGGACAATGCTAAGCAAGTGGTAGAGTCCGCTACTGATAAACTGGTGGAAGCGCAAAACCAGCTAGGCCAAGCCCAAAACGAGTTGGAGGTGGTGGTGGCAGAAGAAAGCAACCTGCAAACGCAAATTGACGAAAATAATGAAATCATTGGCGTGCAGCAAGCTAAATTTAACCACCAGCTTAAAGCCTATCGAACCCGCTTGCGGGATATTTACATTAATGGACAGATTAATTATTTGGATGTTTTGCTAGGTGCCAAAGACTTTTCTGATTTTTCTTCACGGATGTATTTGTTGCAAAAAATTATCGCCGGCGATGTCAAGCTGATGGATAAAATCGCAGCACAAAAGCAAGCCTTGGAAGCAGAACAAGAACTGTTGCGGGTTAATGTAGCCAGTATCCAAAAAGTTAAAAACGAAGTTGATGGCAGACGCCAAAAAGTCGCAGCTAAAACCGCCCAAAGAGCCGCTGTTTATAATGATGCAGTGGCAGAGCAAGACCGCTTGGACGAAGAATATAATGAATTGATGGCGATTTCTGATAATATTACACGAATGCTTCAAAACCGTGGTGGTAACACCAGCGCCGTAGGGACGGGACGCTTTATTTGGCCGATTAGAGGAGAAATCACCTCTTATTTTGGTTGGCGAACACACCCAATTTTTGGTACGACTAAGTACCATTCAGGTATGGACATTGCCGCCGACTATGACGACCTGATTGTAGCTGCTGATTCCGGCACAGTGATTTTTGCCGACTGGATGGGTGGCTATGGCAATGCGGTAATGATTGACCACGGTGGTGGACTGGTTACCCTGTATGGACACAACAATTCTCTGGCGGTGTCAGAAGGACAGCAAGTCGGACAGGGGCAAGTAATTGCTTACGCCGGCAGTACCGGCTATTCCACCGGACCCCATTGTCATTTTGAAGTACGTTTAAACGGTGAAGTGACGGAACCTTTGAATTACTTGCCGTAACGGCACAGAAGGAGCACAAGATGTTTGCAAAAAAGTTTAATCTAGTTACAATCCTACTTGTCTGTATGGGCTCCTGCCTACTTACAGCTGGCGGTATACTCTATAGTTTACGCACTCACCCCGGGGAGGTGGTATCCCTCGGCAAAATTTGGCAAACCATGACCTTCTTGCAGACAAACTATATTGGGGACGTTACGGAAAAGCAGCTCTATGAGGGGGCTTTAAAAGGCATGGTTGCAGCTTTAGACGACCCCTATTCGGTGTATTTGGATGAACGCAATTTTTCTTCCTTGACTACCAGTACCGAAGGTCATTTTGGCGGCATCGGCGTAGTGATTGGCAGTAAAGAAAATGCTTTTGTGATTATTGCTACCCTAGACGACACTCCTGGCTATCGAGCCGGTATTAAAAGTGGTGATAAAATTCTCGCCATTAACGGTCAAGATACCGCTGGGCAGCAACTGGAAGAAGTAGCCGCCCTTATTCGGGGCGAGGTGGGGACAACGTTAGAATTGAACCTACAAAATGGCAAGGACGAAGCACGAGTTGTGCGGGTTGTGCGTTCCGATATTAAACTAGAATCAGTTAAAAGTGAGCTTAAAGACGACAAGCTGGGCTATATTAGAATTAGAATGTTCAATGAAGATACCGGCAGAGATTTTGTGCAGCAATTTCACGAGCTGGAAGCTCAAGGTATGCGAGGTCTAGTGCTGGATTTGCGGGAAAATCCCGGAGGTCTCTTAAGTACTAGCGTACGGGTGGCACAGCTTTTAGTACCCAAAGGTCCCATCGTATCCGTTACTGAAAAAAGCGGTAAAACACAAACAGAGTATTCAACTCTAGCACAAGCCAAGTATCCGGTAGCGGTGCTCGTTAATCAAGGCAGCGCCAGTGCCGCAGAAATTGTGGCAGGAGCCTTGCAGGACAGCAAAGCCGGCAAGCTCTTTGGCACGAAAACCTTTGGCAAAGGCTCTGTGCAATCTGTGAGCAGACTGAGCAAGGATACTGGCGTTAAACTCACCATTGCCCACTATTTCACGCCTAGTGGTCGTTCTATTAATGGCGTGGGTATTGAACCGGACGTAGTAGTAGAAGCACAGGAAGGCAGCGATAACCAACTGGAAGCTGCTCTTGAGTATTTGACTACGACTTTGAACAACCAAGAAGAAAGCCAATAAATAAACAGCGACCGACTCTAAGGAGTCGGTCGCTGTTTATTTGTCAAGTAGTTCAGTGAAAAAAACCTAAAAAGTGTGACAAAAGGTTATACTACTTGCTATAATAGCCTTAAGTAAAGTAAGGAATGTTCCTTGTGGTAATGATTTAGCATACGGCAACCTAGCTTTGTTCTTAGTGCTAACCCTAGGTAGGCTTAGGTGACCTAGTTCCGTCAATAAAAACGCAGAGGGTGGTGTTCAGTCTGAATGGGGAGATAATTAAGCTACTACTTTATTTGATGCTCGTCTTTAATTTTTTTATCGTCAGCTTGTTTTTGACCCGGCGACGTTCTAGGTGGCAGACACTGGCTGCGGTGGCAATAACTTTGTTGTTGGTGTGGGTGGTGCAACCGTTACTTTGGCGGCTGACCGCTAATGTACAACTGGCAAACTTTTTGTCCGGTTTTTTATTTTGCCTGCCGGTGCTTTATGTTTTTGCCGAACGCTGGACGAAGAAACTCTTTGTTTTTTTTCTAGTTTTTGCCACGATTCAATATGTACGTTTGTTTTTTTCTTTTGCCAAGGCGGCCTTGCTCCTCGCCTATAGCCCACTAGTGCCACCGGTTTTTAGCTATGTGTTGGTATTAGTTGTAGAATTAGTTATGCTTCTAGTTTGTTATTATTTTTTGTTGCGAAAAAGCACGGATTTGTTGGTCGTTTTTAAAAGTGGGAATGTGCTCTTAGGCGTCGCCCCAGTGATTATTTGCTTTTCGCTGGCGGTGATACGAATTAATGGTGTTTTTGATTGGTACACCTTATTCAGCACTCTGGGCATCACTTTGATTTTGGCGGCGGTTCTGCATTTACTCAAACTCACCTTGCAAATGACCCAGCGCAAAAACACCCTAGAAAGTCAGCTCTTACTGCAAATGGCCCATTACCAAAGTCTGACCCATAGTATTGAACAAAGTCGGCGGGATCGGCATGACCTGCGCCACCATTTAGCCGGCATTGCCGCTTTTGTGCAAAAACGGGATTTGGCGGCAGCCCAAGCCTATTTGCAGAGTTTAGAGGTTTTTTATAGCGCCGGTCAGACAGCGGAGTTTTGCACCAATAAATACCTAGATGCCGTTTTGGCTCACTATTTTAAAATCGCCAGTCAACGAGGCCTAGTGGTCAAGCTGGCTGTGCAGTGGCCGCTGACAACGCAGCTACTGCCCTTGGATGTATGCGTCATTCTTGGTAACTTTTTGGAACAGGGCTTAGCCGCTCTGGGGCAGGACGTTCCCGCCGAGAGTGTCTTAAGTCTGGAGGGAGTAATTGAAGCCAACGACCTAGTCCTTACCTTGCGCCAGACGCTGGTAGCCAAAAAGCTGCTGTTAAACCGAACACGAAATACCGAGGAGTGGCTGGAAAGTGTGCGTTTATTGGTCAAGAAATACAACGGCGAGCTGCACAGCTCGCAAGCACACAATATCGTCACTACGGTGGTGACACTGCCAGTGACCTAGTGACCCCAGAGAAACTTATCTAGTCGATGCGGTGGAGCAAACTGAAAAAATGCTCCCGGGCACTATTTTTATAGGTACGACTAATGGGGAGCAGAACACCATTTTTTAACAAGACTTTATCTGTTTTAAAGGTATCTACATAGAGAAAATTAACCGCATAGCTTTTGTGGACACGGATAAAAAAGTCGTAATGAGCCCGCACCAAAAAATCATCAAGCTTTTCATAGAGGGTGAGAGGACGGGCATTGTTGGACAAAAGGAGCGTAATGGCATTGGTGTCAATTTCCACCTGCATAATGTCTTCTAGTGCCAGACGATGGACTTTGCCATGGGATTTGACGTCCACAGTACGACTTCTAATGTCGGATATTTCCTGTAGCACCCGCTCTAAGGTGGCGTTTATTTGTTCGCAGGTGAACGGTTTGAGTAGATAGCCGGAAGCATTGACCTCATAGCCGGCAAAAACATATTCACGGGAACTGGTGACAAAAACAAACCTCGTTAGCTGGGAATGTTGACGGAGATGGCGGGCACAAGTAAAACCGTCTAGCTCCGGCATCATAATATCAAAAAAAATCAAATCAAATTCAGAACCGTGCTCACTCCAGTCTTCTTCCAAAGCTTCGGCACTATGGTAAAACAGGATTGTGGCGGCCAAATTGTGGCGGCGGGTATAGTCGTCAATCATGGCCAGTAAATCTGAACCTGCTTTTTTATCGTCTTCACAGATGGCAATTTTCAGCATAA
Source organism: Acidaminococcaceae bacterium (assembly GCA_036659415.1). Classification (GTDB taxonomy): domain Bacteria; phylum Bacillota; class Negativicutes; order Acidaminococcales; family Acidaminococcaceae; genus JAVXCQ01. Next base: position 2,232 of record JAVXCQ010000005.1, on the reverse strand, counting down.
GCATATCCTACACTTTCTGTTGAATTTAATATTCAATTAACTGTCTACAATATACCACAAAATTTGTTAAATTACTATTTGCGGGAACATTGGTGCTACGCCAATAGGGCTACGCTAAAGGAGAAGTTATGAGCTTGAATATCGGGCGGCTGTTGCCCTTAATAATTTTAGTCATCAATGTGCTGGCTTTGTACAGCCTTTTAACTCGCAAGCGGTGGTGGCCTCTTAGTGTGGCAGGGTTTGCTCTCACGCTAGCAGTAGCTCTGCCGCTAGGGAAGCTTTTGCGCCAGTGGGTGGAGCCAGCCTCGCTTGTGTCCCTGCTCTTAGGGTATATTTTTTTAGTGCCTACGCTGTGTTTATTTCGAGAGTCGTGGCAGGTGAAAAGCTTTGTCTTTTTGATGATTTTTACCAGCGCCCAGTACTTCGGCTTGATTTTTATGTTTTTGCGGCAGTACAGTCAGCAGTATTGGGGGAGTGGTGGGGAAACCCTGACCTGGCAGTTGTGGTGGATGGGTCTGCAAATTGCCACCTTGCTCGGCTTCTATTTTTATTTTTTGCGTGGTTTGCGTGCGCTCTTGCCCCTAGTAGTCGCTGGTGGCAGCAAATTCCTGCTCTTACCCCTGGGTGCTTGCAGTGTCCTCGCTTTAATTCGTTTGAAAAACGCCTTTGACCTGTATTCCTTAGTCCTAGCTATTTTGCTCACCGGCATTATGCTAGCGGCAGTGTCTTTGCTACAGCTGACCAGGCAGCTCTTAGAACGCCAAAGTTGTTTGGAAAGCAATCTAGCACTCCAAGTGGAGCATTACAAAAGACTGACCACTAGTATTGAGCAAAGTCAGAACTACCGGCGAGATATTCGCTGCCATTTGGCAGGGGTGGCAAAACTCCTGCAACAGGAAGCACTGGGAGCGACCGAGGACTATTTGGCAGGTCTTAATCAGCAGTATGATACCAGTGTGGTACCCCGGTTTTGTGCTAATCAGTATGTGGACGCCGTTGTTGCTAATTATTACCAAATTGCCCGGCAAGAACAGCTCCGCCTTACTTTGCAGCTGGCACTACCGGAAGTGCCCGGCATCGACAATCTGGATTTGTGCGTGATTATTGGCAACTGTTTGGAAAATGCCATTGAAGCGTGTCGACTAGTGGGGGAGGGACACCCCCGCACCATTAAGCTGTGCGTGCAGCTTACTCACGGCTATGTGGCGTTAACGCTCAAAAATAGCTGTGTGCACCAGGTGCAACGACGTTCCGGCGGTTTTCTTTCTTCTAAACAGGAGGGCCGGCTGGGTCAGGGGTTAGCCAGCGTGGAGCTATTGGCACATAAATATGAAGGAGAACTAAGAGTCTACGCCCAGGAGGGCATTTTTACTACGGAAGTTGACCTCAAACTGCCGTCCTTAGGGGTGCAGTAGGTAGCGTAGAATTAAAAGTTGTGAGCGGTGCTCCCGAAAGGGGGTGGCGCACACAGCTTTTTTTTGTTTTTGCAAGGGGGGAGCAAAGAGGCAAAAGAACAAGTGAGGGCAGGCGTGGACACCCAGTGGTAATGCCTAGTAAAAACCGGACAATTATCACGCAAACTAGGCTTTTTTTCACTGGTTGGGTGTAGGGGCGCAGAATATTTGCTAAACTTAAAATAAGATTAGGTTGAATAAGGAGGCAAAGGTTAGCAGCTTGATGTCAAGGTAAGCGATGGGATGGTATTTGTAATTGAGCAAACGGCAAGACAATAACAAAAGTGGTCAAGAAAGGAAGGAATAAACATGAAAAAAATTACAAACAAACACTTAGTAGCAGCAGTAACTTTAGCTCTCTGTTCCAGTCTTTACGTGGGGACAGTCGATGTGTATGCAGCTACCAGCGTGGCTAAGACGATTACGATTACTGAAAATGTCAAGGGTGCAGACGGCTCCAGCGGCAGTGCTGGTGGGCAAGACGCTAATGCCAGTGGTATTACTGATGCGACAGCGCCGGGGACGGAACAAATCTATGTAACCACGGTTACCGTGACTGGTACCGGTGGTAATGCTGGCGCTGGGTTGGGTGGTCAGGATGGTATCGCTGGTATCGAGGGTACCCCAGGTACCCCAGGTGCCCCTGGTGCCCCTGGTGCCCCTGGTAACCCTGGTGCCCCAGGTGCCACTGGTGGCTCTGGTACCGGTGGTAACACTGGTGGCGCAGGTGGGGCTGGTGGGGCTGGTAAAAATGGCGGTAACGCCGGTAATGGTGGTG
>JAVXCQ010000004.1:58627-85920 GCA_036659415.1 Acidaminococcaceae bacterium | reverse complement strand
AATACCAAACGTTCGTACGGTATTCGCGCTTATTTTCTCTAGCTATTTTACATAATATATATTATCGGACGTTATTGCGAACGAACGTTTGACACTTTTATCGGTGCTTGTTATAATAAGTTAAGAAAAATCCATAATGGAGGTTATTTTACTATGGGCACAATAATGAAAAAGTCTTTTACTAATACCGATGAGTCTGAAACTATGCTCTCAGAGCGTCAAAAGCAAATCCTAGCCTACATTCGTGAATGTGTCTATACCAAAGGCTACCCTCCTGCTGTACGTGAAATCGGCAAAGCAGTAGGTTTATCCTCCAGTGCCAGTGTTCATTCCCACCTCCATAAATTAGAAGAGTACGGCTTTTTGCAGCGTGATCCTGCTAAACCACGAGCTTTGGAACTGACACAAGAATCTTCCTGGCGTCAAAAAACAATGGTTCCGGTACCTTTGCTGGGCAAAGTTACCGCTGGCATTCCTATTTTAGCCGTAGAAAATATTGAAGAAACCTACCCTATTCCCTTTGATTTACTCGGCTGTCAAGAAGATGTTTTTATGCTTTCCGTTTCTGGTGACAGTATGATTAAAGCTGGTATTTTAGACCATGATTATATCGTAGCTCGCAAACAAGATTATGCGAACAATGGTGATATCGTTATTGCTTTAATTGACGGTGAAGAAACAACTGTTAAAAGATACTTTCGAGAATTGACCCATATTCGCCTACAACCGGAAAATGATGCCTATAAACCAATTACCGGTACCAATATTCAAGTTATGGGCAAGGTAATTGCTGTTTTTCGAATGCTTTAACCTACAAAAAGCAAACTATCTCCCCATAAGGCTAATTTCCCCTTTTAATGACTTCTGTGCCATTTCATGACCAACTATAAGCGACCATTGCTTATAATCGCTTATAACGTAAATTTAAAGGTATGCTTTGCGTTCTCCTGCCTGAAAGTTTATGAACTAACCAACAGCGGTTAAAAAGCTTTTGAAACTACTTAAATTGCTACGCACAGAACATTTTATTTGTTTCGACAATTACCACCACTTTAACTGTAGCAATTAGCGCTAGCAACTCTATAATCAAGAGCAACCTCACAACTCCTCATATAGAAACCTAAAAGTACGCTCATTCAATAAATGAATGAGCGTACTTTTAGGTTTAGCTTTAAATTGTTTAATTTAGCTTACAGGCATAGTAGCGTATAAATGATGTCATATATCTGTCATTATGCCTGTTTTAATCTGCCATTCCCACTAATTTTGCGGCTTCAATAATAGCAATTCGTCCATGTTCAAAGGTTAAGCCGCCTTGAAAGTAGACATTATAGGGTTCTCGCAAAGGTCCATCACAGCTTAGCTCAATAGATGCTCCCTGAACAAAAGTACCAGCAGCCATAATAATTTCATCTTGGTAACCAGGAATAGCAGATGGCACAGGTGTAACATGTGCATCTACCGGTGAGTTAGCCTGGATAGCTTCACAAAAAGCGCAAAGTTTTTGACGTGAATTTAAAGTGATGGCTTGGATAATATCACTGCGTACAGCTTGAGAGCTAGGCGAAACAACATAACCTAATTCTGCAAAAACAGCGGCAGCAAAAATTGAAGTTTTAACCGCTTGCAAAACAATATGGGGTGCTAAAAATAGTCCCTGATAAAAAGCGCGCGCCGTATCACCTAGGGTAGCACCCATTTCACCGCCTAAACCTGGTGCGGTTAAGCGGTAAGAAGCAAGTTCTACTAAATCAGCTCTACCGGCAATATAACCGCCGGTAGGGGCGAGCCCACCACCTAGATTTTTGATCAAGGAGCCAGCAATTAAATCTGCCCCCACTTCTGTTGGTTCTTGTATTTCCATAAATTCGCCGTAGCAATTATCCACAAAACAAATACATTGGGGGTTTATCTTTTTCACCGCTTGGCAGATGGTACCAATTTCCTGTACAGTCAAAGTTTTACGAATGCTGCTATAACCGCATGAGCGTTGAATATGCACAAGTTTAGTAGTCGGGGTCATCGCACTACAAATACCAGCTAAATCAGGAACATTACCACTCATCGGTACTTCTTGATAATGTACACCGAGATCTACTAAAGAACCCGTGGTACATACAGGATAGCCAATAATCGTTTGCATGGTATCATAGGGTGCGCCTGTAGCGGCAACAATTTCGTCGCCTGGTTTTAATACACCCAGTAAAGCCACCGCCAGAGCATGAGTACCAGAAACAAATTGTGAGCGTACTAAGGCTGCTTCTGTTTTAAAAATCTCCGCATAAATTAAATCCAAAGTATCACGACCTACATCGGCATAGGCATAACCCGTTGTCGACTTGAGATAATAGTCTGCAACTTTTTGATTACGAAACGCTTGCATCACTTTTTTCGTATTAAATAAAGCCGCTTCCTCGTGGCTTAAGCTTTGCTCTAAAACTACTTGTAAGGCTTTACGTTCCACTGCTACAAAATCAATCATACTACTTTCATCTCTCCTCATCGTTGGTTGTTATTTTTTTAATTTTAAGCTTAAATAATAATATAGTTAGCATATTCTGTGGCTACTGTAGCTGCGACTCGAGCTTTGATCCGAACACCAGTATCCATATATTCTTGCTCCAAAACAGTACTTATTTCATGCAGTTTAGCCGCTTTATCAGTTTCGGCGTAGGGTATGAGTAGCGTCACTTCTGCGGATTTAAGGTTGAGATTTTCTACAATCAACTCTAGTAATTGTCCTAAGCCTGTACCAGTTTTAGCGGAGATGCACACACTGTTTTCTACTTGGGTAAGCCTGGTTAGTAGCTCGCTATCAGCCGGTAGTTTATCTATTTTATTAAAAACGGTGATTGTTGTTTTATCTACTGCACCAATTTCCTTAAGCACTGTGTAAACGGCTTCGCTTTGTTCGTTATACAAAGCATGACTAACATCTACCACGTGCAAGAGAATATCTGATTCCACAACTTCTTCTAGGGTTGACCTAAAAGCTGCAACCAATTGATGTGGTAATCTTTGGATAAAGCCCACAGTATCGGTTAAAATCGCCTCTTGTTTATCCGGCAAGCTTAATTGTCTGGTGGTAGGGTCTAACGTTGCAAATAATTGATCCTGAGCATAGATATCCGACGCTGTTAAAATATTCAGTAGCGTAGATTTTCCAGCATTAGTATAACCAACCAAACTCACTGTTGGTACTTGATTCTTATTGCGGTTACTACGATGCAAGGTGCGCACAGATTTAACCTTATCAATAGATTCTTTAATAAAAGTGATGCGATCACGAATGCGCCGGCGATCTACTTCTAACTTGGTTTCGCCCGGTCCTCTCGTGCCAATACCACCGCCTAAGCGAGAAAGGCTCATCCCTTTACCGGCCATGCGTGGCAAATTATATTGTAATTGTGCCAATTCTACCTGAAGTTTACCTTCATTAGTACGTGCTCTTTGGGCAAAAATATCGAGAATTAAACCAGTTCGGTCAAGAATACGGATCCCCATCACTTGCTCAAGATTTCTTTGTTGAGCCGGAGATAATTCATCATCGAAAATACAAATATCAATATTTTCTTGTTGCACGTAGAGGGCTAATTCTTGGGCCTTACCCTTGCCAACAAAAAATGCCGGATCCGGCTTCGGCCGTTTTTGCGTAAATTTAGCGATGACAAGAGCTCCGGCTGTATCTGCCAATTGTTTCAGCTCTTCTAGAGAATCTTCCATCGTCCACAAGGATTTACTGCCGTTCCATTCCATAGCTACCAATATAGCACGTTCTGCCATAGTCGCTAAGTCGTTACCACCACTTTGTTTTTCCAAAATACGTTCGATCATCGTCACAATATTTGGAAAGTACAATTGTTCAGCATCACTTAGGCTCAGCGGGCCATACTCCTCACACTGATATTGACCGTTCTCGTCAATACTGGTAATCATGCCAAAAGAAAGCACTGATTGAGTATAATCAGGACCTATGACCCCGATTGTAATCATCGCATCAAACTTAGTATTTTTAAGCGCAGCGTAATCCACGCCGCTTAACATGGAATTACCATTGAGATGTGTATGTACGCAGCGAATGCCGCTCAACCTGCTCGTGCCCCTACGGCCTTCAAAATCCGGCAATTCGACCGTTTCTTGGGTGCCGATAGATATATCTGTCACCTGACCGCTACGCGTGATATAAAGCGATATTTCGCGGTTAATAAACTCCGAAATATCGGCTAATTTGCAAGCTAGCTCAGCGGAAATAATTTGACCCAAAGGTACTTGCATGGCATATAATTTTTCTAATTCTAACAAAACAGCATTTTTAATACCTTTTTTATTACCATGTATTTCATTCATGCTTTTCACCATCCTTTACTGCTACCGCAGTTAATTATAGCATTTTTCTTAACCTGGCGTACAGCAGAACAAAAGCGGTTAGTTCAATTATGAACTAACCGCTTAAGCATTATTTATTTAGCTTTTGCTGGCTCAATGTTTACTTTGTAGCCTTTAATTGTATTACGATGCATTACGGACAAAACTTTTTCCGCAATTTCTTCAGGCACTTCGATAAAAGTAAATTTATCATAAATGTTAACTAGCCCAATTTCACTACCCGGGATATCGGCTTCAATAGCAATACTTTGCACGATATCTTTGACAGTTATTTTTTGGCTACGTCCAATATTCATGAACATTCTTACCATACCTGGACGACCACCGGTGTTGCCCAAATCAGTATTAACATTACTTTCAGCCGGAGCTTCCAGTGCTTTATTACCTTCTTGCATTAATTTAAGCGCTGCCGCAGCGATTTCTTCAGCATTGTAGTCTTTCATTAAAGCAGAAACGATTGGTTCGTAATCGTTATAGTTGTTTTGGTCAAGCACGCTTTGCATTTTAGAAACAATCATTTCTCTTTGTCTTTCCAAAACGTTAGCATCTGTTGGTAATTGACGACGAACAATTTTGGTTTTAACAGCACGTTCAATCAATTTCATTTGACGGAATTCGCGTGGTGTAATAAAGGTAATAGCAATACCAGTATTACCAGCACGACCAGTTCTACCAATACGATGCACATAGCTTTCCGGATCCTGTGGAATATCAAAGTTAACAACATGAGTAATGCTCTCAATATCTAGACCACGAGCTGCTACATCAGTAGCGATGAGGATATCACAACGACCGGCACGGAATTTTTTCATTACGCGGTCACGTTGATTTTGGCTTAAATCGCCATGCAAACCTTCTGCTAAATAACCACGGGAGTTCAGTCCGATAACCAGCTCATCCACGCCTTTTTTGGTGCGGCAGAAAATGATTAATTTACCATTAACTTCAACATCCAGTAAACGGCTTAAACCATCGACCTTGTCCTTAGTTTCATAGTAATATTGCTCAATGAGAGGAGCTGTAACTTCTTCTTTATGAATAGCTACGATTTTAGGAGCTTTCATATATTTTTTAGTTAAGCTTAAAATTGCACGAGGCATTGTTGCAGAGAATAGCATGGTTTGTCTTTCTGTAGGCAAATTTTTCATGATTTCTTCAATATCGTCAACAAAACCCATATCTAGCATTTCATCAGCTTCATCTAAAACTAAAAATTTAATATGATCTAATTTAATCGTGTTTCTGCTAATATGGTCTAATAAACGTCCCGGCGTACCAATAACGATTTGTACACCACTGTGCAAGGCTCTAATTTGACGGTCAATTGGCTGTCCGCCATAAACAGGCAAAGCTTTAATACGATTAGTTCTACCGATTTTGCCCACTTCTTCTGCTACCTGAATAGCAAGCTCTCTGGTTGGTGTCATAATCAAGGCTTGCAAGTAACGATGGTCAGTAATGTTTTGAATAATTGGAATAGCAAACGCTGCAGTTTTACCTGTACCTGTTTGTGCTTGTCCAATCACGTCATCACCGGCTAAAGCTAGTGGAATGGTTTCCAATTGAATTGGAGATGGCTCTTCAAACCCCATATCGGTTAGTGCTGCTACTATTTTTTTGTCTAATTCTAATTCCCCAAACATTTCTTTTGTGTTAATTGTCATAAATTTTTAACTCCTCCTAATTTTCTTTAAATTCTTTATTTAGTTTGTCCAAAGCCAGCGAAAAAGCGGCTAATACACTACGCAATTTGTTATCGGTTCGTGAGCCCGAAAACATATGTTTTTGACACACAAGTCCTTTTTCACTTGCTACAGCCATATATACCAAGCCAACAGGTTTCTCCTCGGAACCGCCACCGGGGCCCGCAATGCCTGTGATACCCACTCCTAAAGTAGTACCAAACAGTTTGCGCACACCACTGGCCATTTCTAGGGCCACTTGTTCGCTCACAGCTCCATATTGCTCCAAACTCGCTTTAGACACGTTGATTACGTTCCTCTTTGCCTTATTACTATAGGAAACAACCGAACCCACTAGGTATTCAGAACTGCCCGGGACATCGGTAAGCATACTACTTGCCAGCCCACCCGTACAGGATTCTGCAAAAGCAATGGTCCCTTGGTGTTCGAGGAGGACTTCCCCTAGTTTTTGAGCTAAAGAATCACTGTCAACGCCATATATCTTATCTGCCAATCTCTTACGCACTTTGGCTTCCATGTTGGCGATCATAGCTTCAGCACTAGCTAGATCAGAACCCTTTGCCGTAATTCTAATAATGATTTCACCACGTCTAGCATAAATAGCAATCGTTGGATTACTTTGCGTAATAATAATATCATCAAGTTTTTCAGCAACTGTTGATTCTCCAATGCCTTTAAGGCGTAAAACCTTGGAATGGATAATTCCTTGTTTAGCATAATGTGCACGTAAAAACGGCAACATTTGCTTGCTACATACATGTTTCATTTCATTGGGCGGTCCAGGTAAAAGAATAATTACTTTGTCCTCTACCTCTACTGCGATGCCCGGTGCCGTACCGGTTTCATTATGTAAAATAGTTGCTCCCTGCGGAACAAGTGCCTGTTTTACATTATTCTCCGGCATACAAATCCCTTTATGAATAAAAAAGTTGTTAATTTTATCTAAAGTTGGTTGATCTAGCTCCAACGGTAAAGCGAGTACTTGAGCTACCATTTCTTTAGTAATATCGCCACGCGTTGGCCCTAGGCCACCGGTTGTGACCACTATGTCTGCCCTAGTCAAAGCTATTTGCAAGACCTCGGTCAGCCTTTGCTCATTATCGCCAACCGTAGTTTGGTATAAAACGTCAAAACCCATTTGGTTAAGCTCTTGGGATAAATATTGAAAATTCGTATTTAAAATATCTCCTAATAAAAGCTCAGTCCCTGTATTAATGACTTCTACAACCATACGTACCCACTTCTTTCTCTTGCAACTCACATAGGCTTAATAATTATTGTTAAAACTTCCAGAGTACTTATTGTAATTCTCCTACTACTTCATAAGTAAAACCCTGTGCCACTTTGACCTGGACAAAATCCCCCGGTTTAACTCCCACGGCTTTTTCAATATAGACACAACCATCAATCTCCGGTGCTTCCCGATACGAACGGCCACTGGCCAGTTCCGAATTTTCTTCATCAAAGCCTTCTACTAATACTTCCAAGGTTTGGTTTTCCAAAGCTTGGTGCAACTCTTCTGAAATACCAGCTTGGACTGCCATTAATTCATGATATCTATCCTGCTTCGTTGCTTCTGGTATTTGGTTAGGCATCTGACCAGCTACTGTTCCTTCTTCCTGGGAATAAGGGAAAACACCCGCGCAATCAAATTTTTGCTCTTCGACAAATGTTTTAAGTTCTTGGAACTGTTCCTCTGTTTCACCGGGAAAGCCCACAATAAAGGTAGTTCTAATGCAAATACCAGGAATACGTGTCCGCATTTTAGCAAGCAGGCTTCTAACTTCATCCTTGGTATCATAGCGATTCATACTGGCTAGAAGTGTATCACTGGCATGTTGAAGCGGTATATCAACATATTTGCAAATTTTATCACAAGTCGCAAAGGTTTCAATGAGTTCATCAGTAAAATACTGAGGATAACAATATAACACTCGTAACCAATGTAAATCAGTGATTTTATTTAAAGCTTGCAATAATTCTGCTAAACGTAAACGACCATATAATTCTTCACCATAGCGCGTAGTATCCTGTGCCACCAAAATTAATTCTCTCACTCCATTGGCTACGAGGGCTTCCGCTTCCGCAATAATATCTTCAAACTTTCTACTACGGTACGGTCCGCGTATTTGCGGAATTACACAGTATGAGCAACAATTATCACAGCCTTCAGCTATTTTAAGATAAGCAGTATATTTAGGAGTAGTTAAAACTCGTGGTGCTGGTAGCGTTGCCGCTATCGCCACTTTGGTAGGTTCTAAGCAACTAAAGCGTTCCCCTCTAACTACGCGTTCAATAATAGTTGCAATCTCAGTGTAACACTCCGTGCCCATCACTGCATCAACTTCAGGAATATCTGCTAATAATTCAGTAGCATAACGCTGTCCCAAACATCCGGCTAAAATTAAATATTTACAGTGTGCCGTCGTTTTATAAGCAGCCATTTGTAATACTGTATTAATAGATTCTTCCTTGGCAGACTCAATAAAGCCGCAAGTGTTCACTATAATTAATTCTGCTTCTTCCGGTTGATTGGTAATGGTCCAGTGTTTTTCCGCAATCAAACCTAGCATATTTTCTGAATCGATTAAGTTTTTAGGACATCCTAGGCTTACTAAACCTATTTTCACGAAGCTACCACCCTTTCACTTATTTATCGGCAAATCTAATCGTTTGTAACCATTTATTAACGAGGGTCGCTTGCGCTTGAGCAGTTAAATAATTACGGTTTAACCATAACTCATTACTACCGTTAGCACCCTGGGTTAAGTCTGTTAAGTGGAAAATATACCCATAATGCAAAACCTCTGTGATTGCTTGCGGTTCCTCCGCCGTATATAACCAATCGAGCAAACGTAAACCAGCAACTCGCTGCTTAGAGCTTTTACTCATACCCACAGCAAATAATTGCACAGGCGTACCCTCAACTGGGGTTAAAATATAGGCAGGGAAATCACCTTCAATATACTTCATCACTTTATTGCGGGACGTGATGGCAATATCGGCTTCGCCAATCGTTGTTAACCGAATAGGACTAATAGCAAATTTGGAATATTGTGGCACCCGCTTGTGCAGAGCCGACAAAAAGCGAAAAGTTTCCGTTTCACCTTGTGTACTGGCAAAAGCTGTTAAAAAGTTCTTCATCTCTGCCGAAGAACCCAGCTCCTCAATACTAAGTATAACATCTTCATATTTTACCACATCAGCCCAAGACTGCAAGGAGATTTGACCCACCTTACGGCTATAAGCATGATTAATAAACAAAACGTAAGGATTATAACACAACCCAAACCACAAGCCCTCTTGATCGCACAAGGTTGACGGTACTAAATCTGTCACTGCGGTAGTACTAGCTTGTAACTTACCCTCTGCCGCTAGCTCAATTAAAGTTTCGCGTGTAGCCAAATAAATATCCGGTGCGTTTGCTGCGGTTAACTGTTTCAATTCGGTATTTTTTTCCAGAATGGTATATTCTAGCTTAGTTTTAGTTTGCTTACAATACTCATCTAGCAAGGCTCTCGTCAAATCTTCCGGTAATACCGAATAAACTTTTAAAATAACTTGATCCTTACCCACATTCGTAGGATAGAAAGATTTGGCAAGTAGCCCTAAGGTCCCAATAAGCAACAGTCCGCATAAGACTAAAGCGGCACTAATTTTCTTGGGCATACCTGTCCCTCCCAAAAATTATTTACGACGTTTAGCTCTTTTTTTATCAGACAATTTGTGTTTTGCTTTAAGGTCTTCCGGTTTTAGACCCGTTACTTTTTTTCTGGTCACAGGCCTATTTTGCACCGGTGAACCCGGAGCTAAATGTAACAAACATTTACTATTATTCCCAATTAAATCAGTGCGCTCTGCTAATTGCAACGCTTCTTTGATTAATAGTCTATTTTTAGGATTTTTATACTGCATCAAAGCCCTTTGCATGGCTTTTTCATGGGGATTTTGTGTAACAAAAACTTTTTCTCCAGTTTCCGGATCTACACCAGAATAGTACATCGCCGTCGAATAACTTCCCGGCGTTGGTATGAAATCCTGCACCTGTTCCGGTTGATGACCTTGGTCACGCAAAAACTCAGCTAACTCAATAGCATCCTGTAACGAGCAGCCGGGATGACTGGAAATAAAGTACGGGACCACATATTGTTTCAAACCAATTTCTTGATTTTTATTATCAAATTCACGCAGAAACTTTAGAAAGACCTCTTTGCCCGGTTTTCTCATATATTTCAAAGCATTAACGCTAATATGCTCCGGTGCTATTTTTAATTGACCACTCACATGATAGCGGCACAATTCATCCATAAAGACTTTGGATTTATCCGCTAGTAAGTAATCATAACGAATACCGGAACGAATAAAGACTTTTTTAACCCCCGGTAACGCTCTTACTTCTTTTAGTAAAGCAATATAATCGCTGTGGTCAGCATCAAGATTGGGACAAGGTCTAGGAAACAAGCATTGTCGATCTTTGCAAGTCCCTACTTTTAATTGTTTAGCACAAGCCGGGTGTCTAAAATTAGCCGTTGGCCCTCCCACATCATGAATATAACCTTTGAAATCTGCAAAGCCTGTAATAATTTTAGCTTCTCGTACAATGGATACATGGCTACGTGCCTGGATAATCCTGCCTTGATGAGAATGGATAGCACAAAAAGAACAACTGCCAAAGCAACCACGGTGGCTAATAATACTAAACTTAACCTCTTCAATTGCAGGTACACCACCTAAAACTTCATAATCAGGATGGTACGTGCGGCAGTAGGGTAAATCATAGATAGCATCCATTTCCGCTACAGTGAGCGGCATTGTTGTTACATTCTGCACGACAAACTTTTTGCCATGCTTTTGTACTAATGTTTTGCCGTAAAAAGGATCTTGTTCTTTACTTTGCAGCTTAAAAGCTTTAGCGAAAAAAACTCGGTCTTTCAAAATGTCTTCTTGCGACGGTAAAAGCACATAATTATTAAGTTCATCTAACTTATTCGTCACATACGCAGTACCGCGCACATAATGGATTGCCGTAATATCTATACCGCCAGCCAGATAATCCGCAATTTCCACAATTTGTTTTTCACCCATACCATAAACCAGCAAATCTGCGCCGCTATCAATCAAGATTGAAGGCAAAATTTTATTTTCCCAATAATCATAATGAGCAAATCTGCGTAAACTGGCTTCAATGCCACCAATAATAACTGGCAGTTCAGGCCATATTTTTTTTGCCATTCTACTATAGACAGCCGTAGCGTGGTCAGGTCTTCTACCAATCGCTCCACCAGGAGTATAGTTATCCTTACTACGCGGTTTTCTTGCTGCCGTATAGTGGCATAACATGGAATCTAAATTACCACCCGAAACCAAAACTCCTAAACGTGGTTTACCCAAAGCCGCAATGCTTTTGGGATTTTTCCAGTTAGGTTGACATAATAATGCTACCTTGTAGCCTTGGGCTTCTAAAACACGACAAATTACCGCTGGTCCAAAAGAAGGGTGATCAACATAAGCATCACCACTAACAAATAAAAAATCTACTTGTTCCCAACCGCGTTCTTGTATATCCTCCTGCGTAATTGGCAGAAATTCACTCATGCCACATCCTCCATACCACTACCGTCTAAAGTACCAAATCACAACATTATCCTTGCTGGTATGTGGCACTGTTTTTCCATTAAAAGTAACCTGCGCATTAGGCAGATTTTCTATTCTCAAAACTAATTCTGCATCACCGTTCCAGCTTTGTTGAGCGCCTTTTTGCAAATGACCTTTAAATAAAGTTTTTCCATCAGCATAAGCCTCCACCCAGCAAGCATCTGTGGCAGTTACTGCAACCTGAACTGTCCTAGCCTTTTTATCAACAAAGGCACCATCGATATCTTGAGCAATATCGGTAGCTATTGGCACCTGCTCTTGTCCTGCACCGAGAGCAGGTGTTTTTTCCGTAACCGAAGTATTCGGTACCGGCATTTTTTTTGTAGTAGGTGTGCTTTGTGTCGCTTTTTGAACCTCGGCAGTTTGCTCTGAACTAACTATCTGTGCCTTCCCACCACTAAAAAGCTGTGCAATTAGCCCTACTGCTACGACCGCTACACCGGCAATAATCAACGGCTTGCTTTGCAAAAAGTTAGGTCGTTTTGGTTCAACTTGAGCTTTAGTGTGAGTAGTAGTTGGAACTTTATTTCCACTTTTTGCCTTAGTTTCTGCTTGAGTAGCTAAAATCGCTGCTTCCTTATTTGCTTGTGCTTGTGCCAGCGTTGCCTGCTCTGCCTTGTATTGACAGACTAATTGCGCCCCGTCTAACCCTAAATAATTACCATAGTTACTAATAAAGCCTTTAACATAAACTTCACCGGGAACGAGTTCAAATTGACCGTTCTCAAGAGCTTCCAAGTAATATTGTCTAATACTGGTGCAAGTAGCTACTTGCTTGAGGCTTAGATTTTTTTTCTCACGAGCAGTTTTTAAGGTTTCGCCAACACTAGTCATTTTTAATCCTCCCGGCTTGTTAATTCCTGGTAAAAAATCTAGCTTCAATATCGGCATGGCTCATAATTAGTTCCCTAGGTTTACTCCCCATTGCCGGTCCTACAATTCCTAACTCTTCCATGGTATCTACCAAGCGTGCAGCTCTAGTATAACCCACTCTGAATTTACGTTGTAACATGGAAGAAGAAGCTTGACCAGTATCCATTACTAGACGCACAGCATCTTCAAACAATGCATCTTCATAGAGCTCTTCATTATCATTATTATAATTTTTCTTAGCATCGCTACCTAATTCTTGCGTTGTTACTTCCTTGGAGTATTCCACCGGTATAGCTTGAGACTTAATAAATTCCACGATGCTTTCTAGTTCAGCATCTGAAACAAAAGCCCCTTGCAAACGTTGTGGTTTATTGGCACCAATTGGATAAAAAAGCATATCGCCTTTTCCTAAAAGTTTTTCAGCGCCACCCATATCCAGGATAGTTCTAGAATCAGTTTGCGAGGAAACCGCAAAAGCAATCCGCGAAGGGATATTGGCCTTAATAATGCCAGTAATAACATCTACCGATGGTCTTTGCGTCGCCAAGATTAAATGAATACCGGCCGCCCTTGCTTT
Source organism: Acidaminococcaceae bacterium (assembly GCA_036659415.1). Lineage (GTDB taxonomy): Bacteria > Bacillota > Negativicutes > Acidaminococcales > Acidaminococcaceae > JAVXCQ01. The sequence continues at coordinate 72,726 of JAVXCQ010000004.1, read as the reverse complement.
TTGTGCCAGACGCAAAATAGCATCTTCCACATCGACAGCAGCTACCATCATTAAATCAGCTAATTCATCTATGATAATCACAATAAAAGGTAATTTTTCTTCGGCATCTTCATTGTAGCGATTAACTTCTCGCACCTGCGCCTCTGCAAACAAAGTATAGCGACGTTCCATCTCTGCTACTGCCCAATGCAGAGCAGAGGCAGCTTGTTTGGCATTAGTAACCACCGGCGTTAAAAGATGAGGAATACCATTATAATTGGTTAATTCCACTACTTTCGGATCCACTAAAATTAGTTTGACCTCATCCGGCGTCGCCTTAAACAAAATACTAGCAATAATAGTATTAATACACACACTTTTACCAGAACCTGTCGAGCCGGCTACCAATAAATGCGGCATTTTACCCAAATCAACCAATACTACTTTGCCAGAGATATCTTTACCCAACCCCACACAAAGTTTGCCCTGGGCTTTTTTTACTTCATCACAATCAACAATGGAGCGAAATTGAACCGCTTCATTCTTAACATTAGGGACTTCCACGCCAATGGCAGCTTTGCCCACAATAGGTTCAATGCGTACCCCAGGGACAGCGAGCTTAAGCGCCAAGTCATCGGCCAAACCTTGTATCTTGCTTACCTTGACACCAGGTGCTGGTTCTAATTCAAATCTGGTAATAGAAGGCCCGCAAGTAATATCAACAATGGCAGCCTTAACATTAAAATCACTTAAGGTTTGCTCCAAGATTTTACTCTGTTCCTTTACTGCTTCGGCTAAACCAACCCTACTCGTTGTCGCCAAAGGTTGTAATAAAGACAAAGGCGGATATTGATATCCACTCTCACTACTACCACTAGCAATATCCCCGCTTACACTGTCTTGCTCAGGCTTCGTTGCAGCCGGAATTTTGTTTTCCTGCACTACACTATTGCCCTCTAGTTGATTAGTTAGACCAGCTACTTCCTCAATATCAAACAAGGGTTCGGTAAAAACCATTTTAGGTGGATCCAGCTCTTGAAGGATAGCTGGAGTCGCTATTACCTCTGCTTTTTGTTTTTTGGAACAATTATCAAACTTTTCTTGGTCGTAAAACTTACGTTTTTCTTGTAATTGCTGTTTCATATTATCCAGCGACTCTGCTGCATTTTTAACGCCATTTTCTGCCTGTACTACCGATCGTTTAATGGAAATCTTCCCCATCAAAATCGTTGCACAAATTACACCTGTTCCCAGAATAATTAAGGCACCCCAGCTACCTGCTGCACGTCTTAGCATTAGTAAAACCATGCCTCCAACAATGCCACCGCCTCGCGGTAATTGTTCCGGTAAAAGTTCTTCGCCAGCAGGAATCAAAACATAGTGCGTAATGCCAATTAGGCAAACCACTAACAGCAAACTGGCAAAAAAGCTTTTGGTCAGTTCCAAACCACGATGCCTTCCTGCACAACTAAAACCGGCTATTAATAAATAACCAGGAATAACAAAAGCCGTTTTGCCCAGCAAATATTGCAAAAATTTAGCAGTAAAGTTACCCAAACTACCCATACTTACTCCGTACAGCGCCAAAAACATAAATGTTGACACTGCTACTAAAAGTACACCGATAATTTCAAACTTCGTGCTTTCATCTTTTTTGCTCTTCTTCACCTGCTTATCCAAACTATGCACCTCACTAATGCACGCTTATGCTGATCACACTTCCATGATGACCGGTAAGATCATTGGACGTCTACGTGTTTTTTCATATAAATAACGGCTTAAGGAATCACGAACAGCTGATTTAATCACCGACCATTCAGAAATCCCGCCCTCTTGACACTTATTCAAAGCAACTTGCACTTTTTCTCTAGCCTTATCCATCAAATCTTCTGCTTCACGCACGTAAACAAACCCACGCGAAACAATATCAGGACCAGCCACAACGGAGCAATTTTGTTTGTCAATGGTCACTACCACAATCAAAATACCATCTTGGGAAAGTTGACGACGATCACGCAAAACAATATTGCCGACATCACCGACACCTAAACCATCTACCAAAACTTTACCTGCTGTCACTTTGCCATTAATACAAATGCTATTAGCATCTACATCTATTACGGAACCATTTTCTCCAATGATAATATTGGCCTTAGGCATACCAAGCTCTTCAGCAAGCTTTTTGTGAATCATCAGATGACGATATTCACCATGCACCGGCATAAAAAATTTCGGACGCACCAAATTATGCATCATTTTAATTTCTTCTTGGCTAGCGTGTCCTGATACATGAATACCCAAGGATTTTTCGTAAATAACCTCTGCACCTTGTTTAAACAAATTATCAATAGTTCGTGAAACGCCTTTTTCATTACCAGGAATTGGCGTAGCAGAAATAATCACTGTATCACCTGGCATTATGCCAACTTTTTTGTGGTCGTTATTAGCCATTCTAGTCAAAGCAGACATTGGTTCACCTTGGCTGCCGGTCGTAATAATAACTACCTGTGACGCGGTATAGTTTTTAGTTTCATCAATATCAATCAAAGTTCCTTCAGGGATATTCAAATAACCCAATTCACGGGCGATATTCACCACATTAACCATGCTACGGCCAATGACGGCAACTTTTCTGTTATAGCGAACGGCACTATCAACAACTTGTTGAATTCGGTGAACATTAGAAGAAAAAGTTGCTACAATAATTCTATTGCGAGCATAACGAAATTGTTCATCAAAAGTTTTTCCTACAACTTTTTCACTAGGCGTATAGCCTGGGCGCTCTGCGTTAGTACTGTCGGCTAACAGCAACAAAACACCTTTATCACCTAATTCTGCAAATTTATTAAATTCGGTTACCTGTCCATCAACAGGCGTTTGGTCAAACTTAAAATCTCCTGTATGTACAACTATGCCAACAGGTGTATGAATTGCCAGCGCGATAGCATCAGGAATACTGTGGTTAACGCGAATAAATTCCAATTTAAAAGCACCGGTGCGAATTGTATCGCCCGGTTTGATAGTTTTTAGTTGATTGGCAGAAACACCATTTTCTTTCAAACGTCCTTGTAAAATGCCCAAGGTTAAAGCTGTACCATAAACAGGCACATCAAACTTCTTCAAAATAAACGGTAATGCACCAATATGATCCTCATGTCCATGCGTTAAAAAAATGGCTCTAATTTTATCGCTGTTTTCACTCAGATAGGTCGTATCAGGAATAACTAGGTCAATACCTAGCATCTCATCCTCTGGAAAAGCTAATCCTGCATCGACAATAATCATATCATCACCGTAACGGAATACGGTCATATTTTTGCCAATTTCCCCTAGTCCACCTAGTGGGATAATATTAAGTTTTTGTTGTATTTTATTCAAAAAACACACCTCCTATAATTTTCTCTATTTTTCCGCTCATTTACTTCTTGCTGGGAGTCTATAGCCGTACACTCACCTTGTTATTAATTATACCTTGAACAGTCGGATTATGCAAGGAAACAGCCTGTTTTGCGGTTGCGTTTGTGAATTATATGTGAATTTATGCCTAAAGAGCAAAAAAACACGGCACATAAATAGCTATGTGTCGTGTTTCTTGATCAGCGACTACTTTAAGCCGCAACTTTATTCATTTTCTTTTTTTCAATTACCTGCCAAGCATAAGTGGCTACCAAAACTGTAATACCAATCACGTCGGTCAATAGACCCGGATCAATCAGCATGACACCGCCAAAGAAGAATAAGATCCGCTGGAGCATATTGGTCGTTTTAACACAATAACCAATCATTGCAACACTTACGCCCCACATACCAATCAAGGCAGTAATCGTCGCCATGGCAATCTTTGGTATCGTCGCATTAATCATCAAAATTTCAGGTGACAAAACAAAGATATACGGGACGATAAAGGCAGCTATTGCTAATTTTGCCGCTACAACCCCTGTACGCATCGGATTAGCACCGGAAATACCGGCACCGGCATAAGCAGCCAAAGCTACAGGTGGCGTCACGTCAGCAACAATCCCGAAATAGAAAGCAAACATATGCGCTGCTAAAATTGGTACGCCCATTTGCACTAAAGCCGGGGCCGCAATCGTAGAGGTAATAACATAGTTCGCTGTGGTCGGTACGCCCATGCCCAAGATCAAAGACGTGACCATGGTAAAGAACATGGCCGGCAATAATTTTCCACCAGCTAAATCCAATAGAGCCGTAGCCATTTTGAGTCCAACGCCGGTTTTCGTAACGACGCCAATAATAATACCCGCCGTAGCACAAGCAATCAGAACACCCAAAACACCTTTGGAACCATTAATTAAGCCATCTACAACATCTTTAGGACCAATTCTCGTAGATTTGCGTAAACAAGAACAAATCAGCGACAAAGCAATGGCCACTAAAGCTGCACGCATTGGCGTATAACCAGTAACCAATAGATACACAATGATAATTAAGGGTAACGCCAAGTGCCCTTTTTCCAAAAAGAGAGTTTTAAACTTGGGTAATTCTTCCCTCGGTGTGCCTTTGAGGCCATATTTTTTAGCTTCATAGTGCACCCCCAGCCACACACCAGTGTAGTACAGTAAGGCCGGAATAACCGCCGCTTTAACCACTGTTAAATATGGTACACCGACAAATTCAGCCATCAAAAAGGCCGCCGCACCCATTACCGGAGGCATCAGCTGTCCGCCTGTAGAAGCGGCTGCTTCAACTGCACCAGCAAATTCAGGACTATAGCCCAATTTTTTCATCATAGGAATAGTAAAAGAACCTGTTCCTGCCACGTTGGCTACTGAGCTACCGGAAACAGTACCCATCAGTCCGCTGGACAACACCGCAACCTTCGCTGGTCCGCCTGCCGCCCAACCAGCCACCGCATTAGCTAAATCGATAAAGAATTTGCCTAGGCCGGTAGCTTCCAAATACGCACCGAACAAAATAAATAAATAGATAAAGGTAGAAGAAACCCCCATTGGCGTTCCAAAAATACCTTCCGTGGTAAAAAATAAATGGTCAAACATTTCCTGTACCCCAACACCACGATGAGCCAGAATACCTGGTATGTAAGAACCAAAGAAAGCATACGCCAGAAAAACCAGGGCTACTGTAATCATTGGCCACCCAACAACCCGTCTGGCCGCTTCAAAAACCAACACCGTTCCAATCAAACTGATAATAAAATCCGTTTCATTGTTAAAGCCAGCTCTTAAAACCAAGTCTTGATAAAAAACCACAATATACATCGAACTACAAACGCCCGCTACCGCAAATAGCACATCGAACCAATTCATCGAGGTGCGTGACCAGCTTGTTCGCGCCGGATAGAGTAAAAATATTAAGGAAAAACCAAAGGCTAAATGAATAGCTCTTTGCAAATGTGCATCTAACACACCAAAAGTTGCTGTATATAGTTGAAAGATCGCAAAGGCAATACAGATTGCTGAAATTATTTTGCTCCAAATTCCTGTCATTTCTCTTTTATTTGACTCTTTGTCAAACTTTTGCAGGACTTCACTTGCAGTTAGTTCTTTGTTTTCTGTTGCGCACATATTTGCTCTCTCCTCTCTTTTAATTAAACCAGAGCTTATATCTTTTTTCGGCTTTTATTTCCACTAGTGTTCCTGGCTCATACATCTTATAAATAGGATAAACACCACCTGGATAATAGATACTAGGAGTAGCCTCTAAACCAGTCCGGAGTTTAACGCTTTGAAAAGGGCGATTAATTTCCAAGACAAAACACCCATCAGCATTAACGTGCATCTTGCCTTCCGAGGGGAGAAACGGTAGCCCAACACCTAGGGACTTATATTTCGTAGTCGTTAGCAATAAATCATCTGCGCCACGCACCACAAAATATTCTTGCACTGGTGTCTTTTGTACAGAATGTATGAACTCAATATGCCAAACATCGCCAATGTGCGTAGTATAGCTAACTCGTTGCTGATTATTATCCGGATTGATTGATAGCACCAATTGGTTCGCATACCAATAAAAACTAAGCAACAACAAGATTATTACCATAAAGAATTTTGATTTTAAAAAAGGCCGGAAACCGGCAGACTCCGGCGTCCGGTCTTTTTCTTGAACAATAGTATTCAAGGCTTATTTTTCCTTAAAGAATTTCTCTGCACCAGAAATTACAGGAATAGACATCCCGTCCATAGCACTTGCTTTGGTAACTACAGCCGCTACAGCATGAGCGGATTTCAAACGATCCGTATTGGTGTAAATAGCTTTAGTAATGTCATAGCTAAGACCTGCGTCCATTTTATCAGTTACAACCAACATACAACGTACTGCTACAGCAGCAACGTCAGCTTCTTGGTTAGTATAAGTTTTAGCAGGAATGGAAAGTTTAGTATAGAACGGATATTTAGCGATTAAAGCATCAGCTTTATCAGCATCAACTGGCAACAAAGTAACTTTGTTTTGAGTCGCAATATCTTGAATAGCAGCCGTTGGATGACCGGCAGTTACAAAAGCAACATCAACGTTGCCATCTTTAAGAGCATTAGAGGCTTCGCCAAAAGATAGATATTGGACATTGATTGCCTCATAAGTAATGCCATAAGCTGCCAAAATCTGACGAGCATTAGCTTCAGTACCACTACCTGCAGCCCCTACAGCAACGCGTTTGCCTTTAACATCAGCAAGACTTTTAATCCCGGATTTTTCCAAAGCAACGATTTGCACTGTTTCTGGATACAAAGTTGCAAGACCTTTTAAGCCTGCGACTTTTTTATCTTTAAACATTTCAGCGCCATTAACAGCATAATAAGCAATATCGTTTTGGATAAAAGCTACGTCGACTTTACCTTGTTGAAGTAAATTAACGTTAGCAACAGAAGCACCAGTACTTTGTGCACTAGCATTAGCGCCAGGAATATTTTTGTTTAGAATGTCAGCAATTGCGCCGCCTAGTGGGAAGTAAGTACCAGCGGTACCACCAGTAGCGATGTTAATAAACTTTTGAGCAGCTGGTTTTTTCTCTTCTTTTTTAGCAGAACCGCCACAACCTGCCACTAAGGAACCAAGCATCATAAAGGCCATCAAAAACGCAAGAATTTTTTTCATAGAATGTCCCCTCCTAATGTTTTTTTTACTGTTTATAAAACCAAACTCAAACAAATTGCGCTTATCACCTCCGTTGGAATACTAATTCCTCCCTATACATCTTTTAATAATTTCGCTTTATTTTTCTTATTTCCTGCAAAACAAAACTTTATTTTGCTTGTATTCTGTATACTTTTATGTTTTTATGTGTTTTTTTAATACATTCGCCTTTGCCAAAGCAGTAACTTTTGTGGTATTATTAAAAATATTACAATTATGCCAGCAAAGACTAAAAAGGATGTGTATTTATGAAAAAAGTAGCTTATACTGTTAAACTAACCAAAACACTTTATCACAACACTTATCATTGCACCTTAATGGATGAAAACGAACAAGTAATCGGCACATTACGTATTGTACCGGGCTTACCTCTAGACCGCTCTGAAGTTCCTGCCAGTGCACCGGAAGTTCCACCTTATCTATTAGTAATTGTAGACGATGCCAACATCGACAAAGACAATCTCATTGATTTTGAAGAACGTACTTCTTACGCTCTTTTAAAACGTTTCTCTACGGAAAACTTAGTTCCGCAACATTGCCAATTCTATTATCCCTCCCCTGCTTTTGTTTTTGAACAACCGGGAGCTACGACTACACCGGTCATGTAATACACTCAAACAAAAAACAACCTGTGCTGCACACAATGCAGCACAGGTTGTTTTTATTTGGATTTAAAAATATAAATATCATCTTTACTAAAAACTTCTTGTAGCTTCGTGGTATCAGCTACCGGTAACCGACGATAAACCAACCCACGCATAATTAAATACTGTGGATTTGACGTCGTTAAAACTTCTCGTAAATTAGTTAGCTCCGGTTTGAGTTCCACACCGGGTGTCCTTGCATAAAACATAAAACCTGGGCGTAAAAATTTGTCTACATGCACGGCCACCTTTTGATCGCAATTAGTACGGTAATAGTCTACGGCCGCTTTCACACTAAAGCGATTAGTTACTGACGGTAACATAAAAGTAAAGACCACCACCATCGTCACTATACCAGTTACTACATGTAGCCAAGCTGCTAAAAAAACATCTTTAAATTTCAAATAAGCTAGGACGATACCCAAAGCCAAAACCATGGTAATACCAGCTAAAATCATACTGCCAAAGGCTAGTTCTGGCAACATTTTACCACCGACTAGCCAACCGCTAGCAAGTAGCGTAAACATCAAAAAACTGCTACCTGCCAAAATATACTCTCGCTGTGGGAAACGTTCCCTCCCTAATCGTGCCAGGTTCCAGCCAATAATAATTGCCAGTGGCGGAAACAGTGGGAAAATATAGGAAACCAGTTTGGTTTGAGAAATACTAAAAAACACAAAAACAAAGAGCCACCAAATTTGTACAAAAATCATATTTTGAAAATCTTTACCCGAGCTTTCAGAGATGGAAGCTTTCAGTGCAGAAAAAAGCATCCCTGTCCACGGAAAAAGTCCCAAGATTAACACTGGGAAATAATAATACCACAACACTCTGGTAGGGTGTTCCGGCGTAGTAAAACGGGTAATATTATGAAAGCCCAAAAAAGTATCAATAAAAATCTGACCATGAGCCTGGAACATGGCATAGTACCAAGGTCCTGCAATCAGGGTATACAATAAAATACCTACAGGCAAGTGCATTTTTTTCAGTAAAGACCATTGGGCGCTCACCAACAAATATAACCCTATAATGAGCACTGGAAAAACTAGGCCGATGGGTCCTTTAGTGAGCGTCCCCAAAGCCATAAAGACATACATGAGCCAATAGTGACGATCCAAAAAACACAACAGTGCCCCTGTCATAAAAAACAGGAGTGTCATATCAGTTACAGCGGCCTTGCCCAAATAGAAAAATTCCACACAGGTACCCAAAATAATTGCTGACCAAAACCCTGTATCCGCATCAAAGAGTCTTTTCACCAACAAATAAACTAAGCACACGGTTAAGATGCCCATGACGGCCGACGGCAGTCGTGCCCCAAAATCACTGACACCAAAGGCATTAAAGGTTCCGGCTACCAACCAGTAATACATTGGCGGCTTATCATACCAAAAATCATTATAAATCCTTGGCGATAAATAATCCTTAAAAACAATCATCTCTCTGGCTGTTTCAGCATATACCGGTTCATCAGGGTCTAGCAGTGGTGTCCCGCCTATACCCCAAAAAATATTAACTGCAACAATCACCAAGAGGATTAAAACGCTAAATCTTCTGTCCACCCATCTATACCCCCTTAATGAGCATTAATAAAATATTGATAAGTTTTGCTAATGCCTACTGGCAAAGTAGTCACTGGTGTTACCCCAAGTAACCTTTTTAATTTATGATTATCTAAGCAAGAACGATAAATATCACCCGTGCGAATCGGCTCATAACTAACAGGTAGTTTTCTACCTACCACTTGCTCAAAAGTAGCTAAGAGTTCATTCACGCTGACTTCCACATTAGTTGCAACATTAATAATTTGGTAACCGTTGCTATGAAGACCGGCCGCTAAAGCCCTAGCCACATCACCAGCATAAACAAAATCTCTCGTTTGCTCACCATCGCCGTAAACGTTCAGTCCTTTGCCCGCCGCCAGTAATTTACCAAAAATGCTCACAACGCCGCCTTCGCCGCCGTTGCCTTGGCGCTCACCGTAAACATTGGCAAACCGAAAAACAGTAGCATTTAGGCCACACAGCTTGTGGTAAACGCGCAAATAATGTTCCGCTACCATTTTGCTAATACCGTAAAAAGACGTTGGTTGCGTGTCACTTTCCTCTAAGAGTGGAACTTGTTCATTATCACCATAAACAGCCGCACTAGAAGCAAATAAAAAGTTTTTTACCTTGTATTGGCGACAGGCCTCCAATACATTAAGTAAACCCTGCACGTTAATATCGGCATCAATATCCGGATGCTCTATTGAAAAAGGCACCATAGTTTGTGCCGCCAAATGCACCACTGCCTCAAACTTGCCGTTGGCAAAAACTTCTCGTAGTGCAGCCTCTCTAATGTCTAGCTGTAAAAATTTCACCCCAGGCGGAATATTATTAATACTGCCGCTACTCAAATTATCAACCACCGTAATATGGTCTTGCTTGTTGGTGGTCAACAATTCTAAAAGATGGGAACCGATAAAACCAGCTCCCCCAGTCACTAAAATATTCATACTACGTCCTTCTTCCGTAAAGTAATCTTGGATAACACATTGGCCCCAAAAGCTCTTACTGTAACCACACCGCCCAAAAGGAACGGAATATATTCACAAAACAAACGCCACAAAACAGCCATGACGCCTACAATACCACTGGGTAACAAGGGTGTAAATAAAACTACAAACCCGCCCTCAGCAATGCCGGAGCCGCCGGGAGTAGGTGAAAAATATAAAACCAAATTCAGTAAAACCATCCGCCCCATCGTTAAAAAATAGGGAACCTCCAACCCAAAGCCTTTAAAAAAGACCGGCACGACTGAATAAAGTGCCAATAAACTAACCCCTGATTCAACAAATGCTCTAAACACACTAACTGGGTTTTTACCCATTAAAAATGAGGCTTTTTTAAATTCTTTGTACCAACCAAAACAATTGCGTTGCAAAGGTCGTGAACATTTGGCTGTTAAAGAAACTAGCCAATATTCAGGATAGCGTGTCCGCATTAAAAAAATTGCCACGATTGGTAAGGAAATAAACACCAGCGAAACCAAGGTAATCACACTCGTTGGCATCCACTTGACCAAATTATGGTCAGAATGTAAAACTAGCGGTACTAAAAAAATCAAAAACATAATCGACATCAAAGTACGCACTAATACCACCGCAGTTGCTTTGGCAACAGGGATACCGGCTCGTTTCATAAACATAATCTGGGCGATAGCGCCGCCACTGGCACCCGGAGTCACCAAGGCCAAAAAATAGTTACTTAGTACCACATTCACCGCTTCACGAATAGACAATTCTTCCCCTGCTACCCGCGTCAATTGCATTAGGCGCGTCCCGTCAAAAAATAGTCCCAGGGCTAAGACGCCTAAAGCACCCAAAATAGACCATGGCTTAAACATGGTTAAGTATTCTAATGCCCGTATGTCAAAAGTAAAATAAATTACGCCAACAGAAATCAGCACTACTACCAGCAGTAATAAAATCAGTTGTCGTACTAGCTTATTTTGCATAATCAAGACCACCAAAATTTATTAATGAAATCGCTCTTTCCTTAATTTCATTTTGATTGCTTAAAGACAGAAAGGCCTGTAATTCTTCTTCCCAATGGTAACCCCAGGTAAATAAACTGCGGAGTTGCTTGGCTTGCAAACCTGGATGAGTCATCAACTCACTGGTACCTTCCGGCAACGCTTGTAGCATATTTTTGACTAACTGCTCATCAAGATTGCCCCCCGCCAACATACCAAAAAAATGTTGCGGATAACGTAATCCTGCTTGTCGGGCTTTGCGTGCCGCTAACTGGGCACACACAGTTAACCCCCACTTACCAATATATCGAGCTGCCCCTGCCTGATAGCCACCTTGCCACAGCAAGGCTTCTGCCGGCATTCTTAGCCGTGGTATTTGATATTTTTGACATAGGTCGATAACGATATCAATCAAACCTGGTAACACGTGCAAATGTTGATGACTGTCGATGTGGGTAATATTAAGCCCTGCTGCCAGTCCACGCTCGATTTGCGCCGACAACTCCGCCCGAATTTCTGCTTTATTGATTTTGCCGGACATGAACTTTTTGATAAACAGTAAATAATCTGCTGGAAACACACCTTGCTCGTCAATTAGGGTAGCAACCTGTGTCAGTGGTAATAATGGTTTAACTCCACCCACCAGCGTCAGATGTAGACCAATACCTAATTGCAAATTTTCCTTAGCTAGTGCTACTGCCTGTTCAAAACAAGGTGCACTGCACATGAGTGACGTACTGGTAATAAACCCTTCCTGAAACCCCTTGATAATTCCCCTGTTAATATCTTGGTGTAAACCAAAATCATCAGCATTGACAATCAAATATCTCATTGGTTCAACCCCATTTTATGATTAATTCATATATCACTTAATTTTAGCATAAATAAAGTAATTTTACCTACTAATTTAGTGTTCTATAGTTAGCAAAGTGCCTTTTGACCAATTTGTTCAAAAATTCTTTACCTTTAGTCGCACTCAAAGTTTGAGCACAAGCTGTAGCCTGCTTACCTCCACCTTTGGGTAACGTGATACCAGCCAGCACAGACAATTCATTCATTGCTTCCAAAAAGCGTCCTCGTGCCAAAACAGAAGCCGCCGCCACCGCAATGTCAGCCTCAGCCCGCGGCTCTTGCACTACGTTCAATTCCGGAAATTGCTGGTTTAAGCGCAAGGCAATAGCGTTATTATGGCAAAACCTATCTACCAAGACATAGTTACACTCCGGTTTTTGTGCCACCACTTGGCTCAAAACTGCAATGTGTCCATTAGCTAACAGATGATTAAGGTTCTTTCCCTCAGCTTTTAATTGCGCATAACGATAATTATACATTTCCGGTAATAAAGCCAAAACCACGTGTAGCGGTGCTATTTGTTTAATTAAAGGATATAAACGCATAATGTCCTTATCCGTTAAAACCTTGCAATCCTTAACTCCACTTGTCTGTAATTGGCGGGCAACTTCTGTATCTACCAATACCGCGGCGACCACCAAGGGGCCAAAAAAATCTCCCTTACCAGATTCATCGGAACCTGCCCAAATTCCACGAAAACCGGCACAATCCTCTAGCAGGCTAAGACGCTCGCCACCAGTAGTTAGTAATAGCGAGGTCGTCATCTTAGCCGGGACACTAGTGCCTTCAATCGCCTGTCTTACCGCTGTTTTAAAGGAGCTTTCGCTACCGCCCCATACCAATTTGCGGCCTTTTTTGCCATTATAAACAGCCAGAACAATTTTGTCATTGCCATGCACAATCACGATTTGCCTACCGTAGGCCAGATCTTTTTCTTGTAAAATAACCTCGCCCACCTGCCGAAGCTGTTCGCGCAGTCCTACCAAATAATCCTCAAAACTAGACATGTAGTTTCTCCTCAACCAGTTTAGTCGCTGCGTACATAATAGCTTGCAAAGGCTGACCGCTTTTTACTGCCGCCACTTTGCAAGCTTCGTATTCTGGAGCAATATGCACTATTTTCCCCTCATAGGTAGCAATTTTAACAGCAATACGCCCCTCCGGTAACTCGGCCACAGTCATTGTTCGTTCCAGAATTGTCCGTGCTACCGGGTAATACCGTAGCCCCAAAGAGCTGGTTTCGGTCAGAATAACAGTACGAACAACCTCTAAGAAACTCTCAGATGCTAGAGCAGCTAGCTTGTGTGCAGGACGACCTTTTTTCATAATAATAGGTGTTAGCCACGCATCTAGTGCGCCTACTGCTAGCAACCGTTCCAAAACATAGGGAAAAACCTCTCCCGCCAAATCATCAATATTACACTCTACCACATAGAGCTGTTCTTCAGTTGCTACCGCCATATCACCTAAATGTACTCGTACCACATTGGGTATGGGGAGCTCCCAAGTACCGGCGCCATAGCCAATTTTTTTGCTGTGGAAAGCACAGGGTATGTCGCTTGCAGGTACAGCCAAACCTGCCATTAGTGCAGCTCCCGTTGGCGTCACCAACTCTTTGCTCAGCTTTCCTTGATAGTAGGGCACGTTTTGCAAAATTTCCGCCGTAGCTGGAGCCGGGATAGGCATCAACCCGTGGGCACACTGCACAAAACCCCTACCCGTCTGTAAAGGTGATACATAAAGGCGTTCGATCTGCAAATAATCTAGAGCAATAACCGTACCCACGATATCTATAATCGTGTCAATGGCACCCACCTCATGAAAATGCACCTCTGTCACCGGTTTACCATGCACCTTGGCTTCAGCTTGTGCTAAAACAGTAAAAATATTCGTCGCCACCAGCTTGATTTTATCACTAAAAGTAGCTTGCTCTAGGAGTGCTATAATATCTGCTAAATTGCGCTGTTCGTGTTCATGTGTGTGTTCGTGTTCATG
>JAVXCQ010000004.1:0-58527 GCA_036659415.1 Acidaminococcaceae bacterium | reverse complement strand
TCATGCGGTAAAAGCACATTAAAATACGTCGCCGCAATACCACACTTGTTTACTTTTTCGTGCACCAATTCATAAGCACCCAGTGGCATTTTAGCTAGTTCTGTCCGCAAATAATCCCAGGGCACCCCCACTTCTAACAACGCACCCAAGAACATATTACCACTAATACCACTAAAAGCATCTATATACAATGTTTTCATTTACTCACCTCATATGATTAATCATGCTGGCCATTCTCCCAGCACCAAAACCGTTATCAATATTTACTACTGCGATGCCAGCTGCACAGCTATTGAGCATACCCAGTAGCGCCGCCAGGCCTTCAAAATTGGCGCCATAGCCCACGCTAGTCGGTACTGCAATAACAGGCTTAGCTACTAAGCCCCCTACTACGCTAGCCAAAGCTCCTTCCATACCAGCTAGCACAATAATCACGTTAGCGGCCCTAATCACTGCCAGGTTTTCAAACAATCTGTGGATACCAGCTACCCCTACATCATAAATGCGTTCCACTGTGTTTCCCATGATTTCTGCCGTAAGTGCAGCCTCCTCGGCCATGGGTAAATCACTGGTTCCGGCGGTAATCACCACAATTTTTCTGTTTTTATCCTTAGGTAAAGGTTGCCCCTCCACAATAATCAAACGTGCCGTCGCGTCATACTTAGCCTTAGGTATCTTCTCCTGAACCGCAACAAAAACCTCTGCATTAGCCCGCGTCCCCAATACATTATCATGCTGAGCACAAAGCCGTTCCATAATAAGCACATTTTGTGCCACGGTTTTACCCTCACAATAGACCACTTCCGGAAAGCCTTGTCGTGCACTACGTTCATGATCGAGCTTTGCAAAGCCCAAATCTTCACACCCAGCATTTTGTATCGCTGTTACCACTTGCTCCAACGGCAATTTCCCCGTTTGGTATTCGGTTAACAATGTTTTTATTTTTTCCTCGTACGTCATAGGTCGCCACCCTCTGAATATTTTATACGTATAATTATAGCATATAACTTACAGAAAAAGGCACCCTACAGGGTGCCCTTTCTTAGTCCACCGTCACTTGTCTTTTTTCTTTCCATTCTTCTACCACTAGGTAAACCAAGGGCACTACCACTAGAGTCAGCATTGTTGAAGTAAAAAGTCCCCCCACCAATACCACCCCCATGGATTGTCTTAGTTCCGCACCTGCGCCTAAGCCTAAAGCAATAGGTAGCATACCTAAAATAGTGGAAAAGGTCGTCATGAAAATTGGTCTCAGTCTTAAAGTACAAGCCGCTTTTAATGCTGCTTTAAGCTCTTGACCCTCCCTACGTGCTTGGTTCGCATAGTCCACAAGTAAAATCGCATTCTTCGTCACCAAGCCTAGGAGCATCGTAAAGCCAATCAAAGACATCATGTTTACCGTTTGACCTGCCACCAGTAACCCCATAATAGCACCAATCAAGGCAAAAGGTAGGGATACCATAATCACTACCGGTTGGACAAAACTCTCAAATTCTGCCGCTAGCACCATATAAATCATGATAATGGCTAATAACAGCGCTTTCGCAATTTCACTAAAAGACTTCGCCATCATATCCGCTTGTCCAATCATTTTGTAACGATACCCCAATTGCATATTAAGTTGCGGAATCAAGTCCTGTTCAATCTTCTGTACCAATTCACCAGGACTAGTTCCAACGGTATTAGCATAAACAGCAATTTGCCGTTGTCTGTCCTCTCGGTCAATTCTAGTTGGTCCGGAATTCATCTGCACTTTTGCAATATCAGCTAAACGCACAAATTTTCCTTGAGGCGTCGACACGAGCAGGTTACGCACATCATCAAGGTTTTTGCGATCGAAGCCTGCTAGTTGCACCCGAATATCATAGTCGTTATCCCCTACAGTAAAGCTATTATTCGTCGTTTCACCTTGAAAGGCTAGCTTAACCACCGCACCTACATTGCTGGCATTTAATCCCAACGCACTAGCACGCAATTGGTCAACCCGCACGATTACTTCCGGTTCTGCCTCTGAGCTAGAGATATCCACATCAGTAGCACCCGGTACTTGGCGAATTAGTTCCGCTAAAGACTGCCCGTACCCTTCAAGCATAGCCATATCTGAACCGCGCAAACCGACTTGAACCGGTCTTTTATCACCACGACCACCGCCTTGGCCGCTTACCACCGACACGCTCAGTTCCTCCACGTTTTTAAAGCGCAACCGTAAATCGTCCATAATGGCCACCATGGTGCGTTGCCGCTCCGCTACCGGTACTAGTTTCACATCAATAGTACCCTGACTGACAGGTGTACGCATGCCCCCCAAACGCATAGCGGCTATTTTCACTTCCGTGTCCTTTAAGATTTCTGCTTCAATCGGTGCTACCAGTTCTTTCATGCGCTCAATACTAGTACCAGTAGGTGCTTTTACGCTCACGCTAAATTCCCCTGAGTCATAAGTTGGCTGAAATTCGATCCCTAAAAAAGGAATTAAAGCAAAGTTGAACAACAAGGTCACACTAGCAATCCCAATAATTTTCTTGGGACGCTCCAATGCAAAGGCAATCACTTCATCATACATTACTCTAACCGCTTGAAAACCAGTTTCAAATTTATCCAAAACCAGTTGCAAATATTTATTGCGCGGATTGGACTTTTTCCCCACAGCTTGAGGTTGTTGTAGCCAATATGCTGACAGCATCGGTGTCAAAGTATAGGCCGACATGGTAGAAAAGGCTACCGCAAAGGCCACGGTCAGACCAAATTGCGCAAAATATTGTCCCACTATTTCACCCATACTGCCGATTGGTACAAATACTGCTACCAGCGCCAGCGAAGTGGCCAAAATAGCCAAGGACAGTTCCTCTGTAGCTTCTTGAGCTGCCTGCATCGGTCCCTTGCCCATTTCCATATGTCTAAAAATATTTTCGATTAGAACAATAGCATCATCAATCAACATTCCTACCGCTAAACTAAGTCCCATCAGCGACATATTATTCAGCGTATAACCCATTTGCTTCATCAGCACAAACGTGGCAATAACCGAGGTAGGAATAGCCAGACCGCCAATCAAAGTAGCTCTAAAGTTTTGCAGAAACAAATACGTGATTAATAAGGCTAAAAATCCACCAAAAACAATAGCTGACCACACATCGGCCACGTTTTCACGAATATAAACCGCTTGATCCTTCACTGTATTAATCTCAATATCACTAGGAATATCATTGACCTGCAATTTTTTTAAAGCAGCCATCACCCCATCTGTTACCGCTACAGTATTGGTATGGGACTGCTTTTGAATAGAAAGCACCACACTGGGTTTTTGATTGGAACGGGCATAGGCTATTTCCTCCTCCCAATCATCTTGAATATTCGCTACATCGCCTAATTTGACCACCTTACCCTGCTGATTGCTCACCACCACATTGCGGAGGTCGTCGATATTTTTAAATTTTCCTAAAGTTCTAACCGTCAGCTCCGTACCCTGTTCTTTGACCGAGCCACCTGGCGTGTTCATATTAGCTGCATTAACCGTAGCCAATACCGTCTGAAAAGGAATATCATACAAAGCCAGTTTATTGGCATTCACATTAATTTTAAATTCTCTAGCACCAGATCCATAAACATTTAGCTCGGATACGCCCTCTACTCGCAGAATTTCGTCTTTAATAACATCTTCTACAATCTTGCGTATTTCACCCCGACTGCGCACGTCCGACGCCAAGGTAAAAGCCACAATTGCCTGCGCAGACAAATCCACCCTTTGCACTACCGGCTCATCAATATCGTCTGGTAATCTACCACGGACAGAAGCCACTTTTTCACGCACTTCACTGGCCATTGCTTTGGGGTCTACGCCGAGCTCAAACTCCAAAACCGTTTGCGAGTATCCCTCCCTAATTGTAGAGGACAAGGTTTTAATCCCCGCCACTTGGCTCACACGATTTTCTATGGGTTTAGTGATTAAGGTTTCCATTTCTTCCGGTGCCGCTCCGGTGTAGGTTACCGTCACACTAACTAACGGTAATTCCACCTCTGGATTAAGGTCTACGCCCAAAGCTGGATAGGCCTTAATCCCAAAAACGACGAGCACCAGCACCAGCATGGTAGTAAAGACCGGTCTTTGTATAAAAGTCTTAATCATTGCAAACTACCGTCCTCATTGATTTTGACTTTACTACCTTCACGAATTTTATTTTGTCCGCCCACTACAATTCGGTCAGTTTCATCAATACCACTTAGTACTTCCACTAAACCATCACCGATATAGCCTGTTACCAGTACTTTACGCTGAATCGAATTGTCCTCACCTACTACCAGCACTGTTCTTTGGTCTTCTCGCATGACAATAGCCGTTTGTGGAATAGTAAGTACATTAGTTTTTTCTAGAGTTTCCAACTGCACATTAGCATAAAGACCACCCCGCAATTGACCCTTCGCATTAGGGATAGCAACCTCTGCCACAAAAGTACGTGCCGGTAAATCCGCTACCGCCGCAATTTTTGTTAATCGTCCCAGTACCTTAACACCAGGCATGGCCGGTACTGTAATTTCCGCTTTGCTTCCTACTGTGACCGAGCTAATTTGCCCTTCGGGAATATTGATTTTAGCTAAAAGTGTAGAAATATCCGCAACTTTAAACAAGGCTACCCCCACATTGGCATAGTAACCTTCCTGAAAATAGCGTTTTACCACATATCCGGCCTGGGGCGTAATGATTTGCGTCCCCGCCATTCTGGAAGTCGCATTCTCATAGGTTCCCTGAGCCGCTTCTAGCTTGCCCTTGGCCATATCCCGCATAAACTTAGCGTTGTCCAGCTCTTGGGCTGAAACTGCCCCCTTGGACCACAACATTTGGTTACGGGCCAAAGTCGTTTCCGCTTGTTCTAAGCTCGCTTGGGCATCATACATACTACCCCGGGCGGCATTAGTCGTAGCTCCTATTTCATTATTATCTAGGAGAGCTAGCACCGTACCAGCCTCTACATAAGCTCCCTCTTCCACCAGCACCTGCTCAATCCTACCAGCTATTTTGGCTCCCAGGTCAGCTTGCCATAAAGGTTCTAGATTGCCTGCAAATTCTAGTACCGGCTTCATAGTTCCCCGTTGTGCAAAAGCAGTCGGTACCGCTACGGCTTTACCCTGTGACGCCCGTAGAGCTCGTTCCCGTGCTGATGATACATTAGAATAAATTCTTACACCACTAACCACTAGTAGCACAACTACCAGTCCCAACACCACTTCTACCTTTTTATCCCGCCAGTTCATCTGTTAACCCCTCCGGTTTCCACATTCCCCATTAGTTACGTTTTTTGTATTAATTATTAATTATAACGCTAAGCAAGGCTTTTGCCTAGAAAAATGACTAACTAGTCACAGCTTGACTACTCCCAGCTAATTTTGATTATGAAACTTAATTATGTTTTTTATGTGTCATCTTAAGTAAAAAAAGCTACCGTAAAAACGGTAGCCCCCATTGCAACTTTATTTTTTTGCTTCTCTTACCGCAGCTTCACGCGCTGCCTTTGCTTCCACAGCTGCTTTGTAATCATTGCGCGTAGCCTTTTGTTCCTGCGTCAGTACCTGCGTTGTCCCTTTGAGAGCATAAACAACGAAGCTAGCATCCATTTTGAGTGAGCCGTCCTTATCGTCTGCGGTAAAATCAGCTCCTTCTAGTTTCACAAATCTAGTCCCGGTTTCAAGCTGCTGTAAAAAAGCAACCAGTTTGAAATAATCGCCGCCCAATGACATTTTAATGGGTAGAGCAAAATAAGTTTTGACTTTTTTAGTTTCCGTGGGCAGATTAAGCGTCAATAGACGCACACCATTAGCCTCTGCCAGCTGAGAATATTCTGCTACCAGTTCTGGTGCCGTTACTAGATCCGGTAGCTGTTTTTTTGCTTCTGCTACCTTGAGTCCTTGGATTTTGAGCAAAGATTCATAATCTTGATTTTGGCCAGCAAAAGTTTGTAAAGCCGCCAGTTGTGACTCCGCCTGCAAAAGAGCGTTATCGTTATTGGCAATATCTACGCGCAAAGGAAAAACCACTTCCAAACTAATGACGAGGAAAAAGATCAGTCCTCCTAAAAGCATGAACATGGAGCGGTGGCGAGGTGTTATTTTCAAATCAGTCAGCGTCATTACTTAGCACCCCCACTTGGTGATGGTACACTCTTAGTTGCCAGACCGGCTTGTAGTACCGTCACAGAAAAATTAAGATTATCCGTCTGCCCTTTTTGCCCACCAGTATTGAGATCAGTAGAAGTTAATTCCACGGAATTAATATAAGGTTCTTGCTGCAAACGATAAATAAAATCTAAAAGCATCTCCATCTTGAGGGCCTTACCAGTAATAGTAATTTTTTCCGGTTTATTGGTATCCTGACGCACGGCCGTAAGCCAACAACCATAGGGCGTAATGTTACCCAGCTCCGCAAGATTACGACTCCAGAACATTCTGGTTTTACTTAAATCTGTCACAATTACTTCCCGTTGCTTAATATCAGCATTTTGGGCTTGGTTAAGTTCATAGCGTTCCTGCCACACGTGCAAGGCACTAATGTTACTGTTCACGGTTTCCAGTTTAGCTTCGGTATATTTAAAAACAGCCAAATTATAGCCCCATAAACACAAGGCTAAAATCACAAAAGCATACGTTGCCACAAGATAAATTTTTTCTATGGGTAATTCTTTTTTGCGCCGTTCTTCTGGTAACAGATTGATTTTAATCATCAAGGTCACCTCCGGACATCGCCGCACCAATTGCTACCGTCAGCGATTGTGCCACGGCTTTAACTTTATCACTTTGGTATTTACCACTAAAAGCAACTTGTTTTAAAATATCGTGCTGCTCTACCTTTAGCGACAATTTTTCCTGCAAATAGCTAGTTAACCCGCTAAGATTAGAACCACTGCCCACGAGTACTAAATGCGTGAAAACAGCAGTTTTTTTATTCATAATATAGTATTCGCTAGTCCGCTGACATTCCCGCACCAGATCGTCCGCCGCTTCGACCAATGCTTTATGCACTTTCTCCTCGGCGCTATTATTCTTTAGTAGAAAATCTTTGGTTCTAATGAGCTGATCAGCTTCTGTCCGCTCTATTTCCAGTGCTTGAGCAATAATTCCGCTAAACATAAAAGTGCTATGAGGGATACTGCGCTGCGCTACCGGTGCTCCAGTTTGAAAAATCGTAATCTTAGAAAAAGTATTGCCCATATCCAACAGCAAAAAATTTTGATAAGTTTCCCCTAGAGTACGGTAAGTGGACAAAACCTCAATATCCAGTTTAATAATTTCAAGATTTAAAAAATCTCCCACGGCTACTAAACTATCCACAACATCCCGTGGCGCTGCCACCAGCATAATCGGCTGTTGACCATCCTCTGTCAGCGTGCCAAACTCAGCAAAATCCACATAATAAGAATCTGCTTCATAAGGAACATACTGCCCCGCATCCCAGGTCACAGCTTGCCGCATTTCAGCTTCTGGCATATTGGGCATATCAATCTCCCGCACAAAAGCATTCCGCCCACCAATACTAAAGATAGCATATTTAGCCGTAAAACCATGCTTGTAAATCACCTCATGCAAGAAAGATGCCATTTCTTCCGTATGTTGCGTAAGACCTGCTGTTTTTAATTCAGTCGGCAAATCTGCTATGACAAAATCTTCCACCAATGGTTTTCGGCCTTTTAAATTCATTTGTACAACCTTGACGCGTTCCGCTCCCAGATCAATACCCAAAATTAACTTTGGGCTTGGAAAAAACAGCTTATTTAATAAATGTTTAAAATTCATCTGTTTTTCTCCTTTAGCTCCAAATTAGCCTGCGTTTAGTCACTTTGACGTTAATTAATATTATAACACTATACAAACAACAACCAATAGTAATATATTAAATAAGGCGAAAAAAGCAGGGCGATATATGCACCTAAACACAAATACGGTCCAAAGGGAATGGGGTCTTTGCGAGTTTTAAGTCCTGTTGCCAATAAGACCACACCAACTAAGCCCCCCACCACAAAGGCCAGCATCAAACACACTAGACTAGCTTTAAAACCCAACCACACGCCTAAAACAAAGCTCAGCTTCACGTCGCCTGCCCCCATACCTCCCCGACTGGCCACAAAAATCACCAGCATAAGACCACCAGCTAGTAGAGCCCCATACAACGCATCAAACTTATCTGCAAAAGTTAAATAGACATAGCCACCCCCACAAGCTAAAAGCAGAATTAAAACTTCATCAAGGATAATTTGATGGTCAAAGTCAACAAAGGTAATTACCACCAATCCGGCCACTAACACAAAAACCAGCCATAGTGTTAGTCCCGGCAAATAAAAAAAACCACACAATACAAATAAGCAACCGGTTAGTAACTCTACTAGTGCATAACGCATACTATAGGGCGCCTGGCAATAGCGGCATTTCCCCCCCAGTAAAAAATAGCTCACAACCGGCACCATATCCCATAGTGCCAACCGGTGTCCACACGCCCCGCAAGCGGAGGGTGGGCTAATAATCGAGCGTCCCACCGG
Source organism: Acidaminococcaceae bacterium (assembly GCA_036659415.1). GTDB lineage: Bacteria > Bacillota > Negativicutes > Acidaminococcales > Acidaminococcaceae > JAVXCQ01. Next base: position 50,005 of record JAVXCQ010000004.1, on the reverse strand, counting down.
TAAACGGTAAATACAAACGTTCAAAAAGCTCCCCACTACAATCCCTATAATAAAATAACTAGCAAATAATAGAAACAAAAAATCACAACCTTAAATTAACAGCCACTCGGCCTCATTATGTTTTTAATTGTACCATATAGAAATCTATTTTTAAATATAACCTTATGAATTCACCCAAACCACATAAAAACTACGTAAAAACCCTTTTGAATTGGCTCTTTAGAACTAACTCAAAAGGGTAAGCTATCGTTATTTTTGTACCACTAGTTATAGATATTGCCCTTGGTTAATAGGTCTTCCACAGTCTGACCATCTAACAACGCCCGCCCCGTAAACCCATTTAGGCGATAAGCCGGGCTCTGTCCAAAGGGTGTCACTAACTTTTCCTTGCCATCAAAACCTTGTACCGTCGCCTTGCCTGGGTGCACTTGGGGCCAGGCAGCTAAGAGCTTAATTTGCCGTGGGCTAGCATCTACTGCCGAGTTCTGCGTTAAATCTGCAGGATTGAGCGGTAACTTTCCCGTCTTTATCTGATACAATAAGGCGGCACTATCAATAGTTCGCAAATCCGCTACGATTTTAGCTCCCCGCGCCGCAGCCGTGGCATCCATAAGTCTAGGGATAGCAATGCCGGCTAAAATACCCAAAATAGCAATGACTACTACTAGCTCAATTAAGGTAAAACCCTTTTTGCTTTCCATGTTAGGCCACCTCTTTTTTTTATAAATACGTTTATGCTACTCCTGCTTAAGCAGTACGTCTTTGCCTTCAGTTTAAACACGGTCACTTTTATCATCGAAGGCCATTAGATTATCAATGGAAGAATAATTATACAGAGCCCGTCCGTAATTAGGACTATCCTCAGTTAAATCCAACGTGTATTTAGTTTTTGTCGAAGTGATATTCATCGTATGACCATAATTATTAACAATGGTTACCTTCCCCAGCGGTGGTATCGGCCACGCCGCTAAAAGCTTATAGGTGGTGGGCTTGACCTCACTAGGTGCTGCTACCGTGGTTAGTTCCTGAATATAATCTTTAGATGGCATTTTGCCGGTTTTGGCATTATACACTAGCACTGCACTATCAATAGTTCGCAAATCTGCTACGATTTTAGCTCCCCGCGCCGCAGCCGTGGCATCCATAAGTCTAGGGATAGCAATGCCGGCTAAAATGCCCAAAATAGCAATAACTACTACTAGCTCAATTAAAGTAAAACCTGTTTTTTGTCTTTGAATCTTCATTCAATCTATTCTCCCTTGCAGACTCTAACCACATCGGTGCTGTTGTCGTCCTATGTACGTGTTAATTTTTCAATTTTCGATTAATTATAGCATAATAATATGCTTTATATAATACTTAACTATTTAAAGTTATCCACTAGTGCCGCTTTAAGGTACATAACAGCACTTGCCTTTTAGTCAAGTGCTGTTATTCATAATCCAACTATAATCTTACGGTAAATTCATCAGTTCTTCCAGCGTCAATTTAGCAAAGGTAGCTCGCCCTTTATTATCCAAACTATACACCTGCACCTTGCCAGTATCAGGATTAACCACCGGTGGCAACTCAATCGTCTTACCCACATTATTTACCAACGTAGCCAGTCCCTGTGGTGGTTCCGGGAGCGCTACCAAGAGCTTGTATTGATTTTTTTTAATATCGTCCGTCAATAAATCATTGATTTTGTTGGGCAAAAAACCTGTTTTGCTATTATACAGCGTCGCAGCACTATCAATAGTTCGCAAATCTGCTACAATTTTAGCTCCCCGCGCCGCAGCCGTAGCATCCATAAGTCTAGGGATAGCGATACCGGCTAAAATACCCAAAATAGCAATGACTACTACTAGCTCAATTAAGGTAAAACCTTTTTTACCCTGCATAAAACTCACCCTTTTCCCCATCCTACTTGCCCTAACTTTGACTTTTATAAAAATAGCAACTCTTTCTTTTAGCGTAATTATAACTGTTTTTTTTTTATAACACAAGTTATAGCCCTTTGCATAAAATAGCACTTGGCTAAAGTAGCCAAGTGCTATAAAAACTTCTTGTTAAACTATGCTCCAGTTGAAAAAACTTGCCCTAATCAAGTGGCGGAGTTATTTGGTAATCTTCAAAATATCATCGACTGTCAACGCACCATATAGTGCCCGACCATAATTAGCACTTGTTGCTGTTGTATCAAGTGTATAAACTGCTGCCGTAGGAGTAATCGTTATTTCTTTACCATCATAGCCCTGAACAGTAGCTGTACCAGTCGGTGGTACTGGCCACGCTGCTAAGAGTTTATAGGTGGTAGGATTTGCGGTGCCAGTAGCTGGTGCTGTTGTTAAATCAGTTGTTGCTGTCGGCATTTTACCGGTTTTAGCGTTATAAATCATAACAGCACTATCAATAGTACGCATATCCGCCACAATTTTAGAACCTCGGGCAGACGCAGTAGCATCCATAAATCTCGGAATAGCGATACCTGCTAAAATACCGAGAATAGCAATGACTACTACTAGTTCAATGAGAGTAAAACCTTTCTTACTGTGTAACATTTTCATTGAATTTTTCCTCCTTTTTTGGGTGCACTTTGTAACGCTTTCGTCGCTACTTAGTACACCATCATCATTTGCGGCTATTATACCATATTATTTGCTAACTTTGTACATGTTTTTATCAAAAAACAGTTCCCTTATTACTTTCCTTAATAATAAACAAAAACCCTGCTAGTCAAGCTAACAGGGTCTGAAATAATAATAACATTAAAAGCGTGATAACACTTACTCTTTTGGTGCTCCTAAAAGCACTTCAACAGTTTTACCATCAAGGGTTGACCGACCATTAGTTGCATCTAATGCATACACCTTTGCCGCAGGCGTAATCGTTAATTCTTTACCATCGTAGCCCTGAACAGTAGCTGTACCAGTCGGTGGTACTGGCCACGCTGCTAAGAGTTTATAGGTAGTAGGATTTGCGGTGCCAGCAGCAGCTACTGTTGTTAAATCAGTTGTTTTTGCCGGCAATGCACCGGTTTTAGCATTATAAATCATAATCGCACTATCAATGGTTCGCATATCCGCCACGATTTTAGAACCACGAGCAGACGCAGTAGCGTCCATAAATCTCGGGATAGCGATACCTGCTAAAATACCGAGAATAGCAATGACTACTACTAGTTCAATCAAAGTAAAACCTTTCTTGCTGTGTAACATTTTCATTGGATTTTTCCTCCTTTTTAGGGCGTCCCATTAGCAACATTGTCGTTGCTAATTACTGCGCACTTCACTTAACTTAACTTTATGATAACTAATATTGTCATAAAATGCAACTAAAAATCATTATCTATTATATTTTTTCTGTTTTTAAATTTATACTGGCGATAAATTGCCTTTACATCTGTCCTACTTTCGTCACAATATCGAACATTGGCAGGAGCATCGCCACGGCAATAAAACCGACCATGACGCCGAGAATCACAATGAGAAAAGGATCCAGCAGTGTTTGCAAGCGTCCGAGCATATCATCCACCTCGGCAGCGTAGAAAATTTCGATTTTTTCCAGCATAATATCAAGCGTACCAGTTTCTTCCCCAATCGCTACCATATGTACCACCAGCGGTGGGAAGAGCTTACTTTCCTGTAGGGGTACGGACAGGTCACGCCCCCGCTGGACGTTGCTCCGCGCCGCATTCAAAACCATTTCTGCTTGCAAACTACCGGTAGCCTTAGCTACGATAGCAAGGGCGGACAAAATCGGCACACCGCTACGGGATAAACCGGCAAAAACTCCGGCAAAACGAGTAATAATGACCTTATTATACAACTCTCCAAAAACAGGTAGTTTGAGTAAAAGCCCATCACGCCAAAAACAAAAAGCATGGTTTTTGTTCGCTTGGGCATAGGCTACATACACCAGTGCCACCAAGGCAAATAGAAGCCACCAATAGCCCAGTAAAAAATCGCTGGCTTTCATGACCACCTGCGTTGGCCAGGGTAGTGCTAAATTCATGGACTGGAACAGCTCAGTAAAGGTCGGCATAACAAAGGTTAAAATAATACCAACCGCAATAGTAGCGATCGTAATAACTACCCCCGGATAAATCATAGCTGATTTTAGCCTAGCGTTCATGCGATAATCTTTTTCGTATTGTGTTGCTAAACGCTCCAAAACCCCTTCCAAAATACCCCCGACTTCGCCGGCTTCAATCATGTGAATCATCAGCTCCGGAAAAACCTGCTTGTGAGTGCCCATGGCAAGCGACAACGAAAGACCCTTGTGCACATCGGCACTGATAGTCATAATAATTGCCTGTAAACGCTTATTAGCCGTCTGCTCCACCATGATTTCCAGCGCATTAATAAGAGAAACACCGGCACCGATTAAGGTTGCAAATTGTCGACAAAACATAGCAATATCATAGAGTGTAATCTGTTTTTCAAACAGCGTGGACTTAAAAATACTATTTTCATTGCCCCCAGCTTTTTTAATCTGGGTTACATAGAGTCCTTGGTTGCGGACATAGGTTGCGACTGCCGCTTCATTGGCAGCCGTCACCGCACCCACGACCACCTCGCCGGAGGAACGTCGGGCTTTATATTGAAACATTTCCATTGCACAAGCCTCCTACCGGTCTAGTTACTGCGTAAAAACCGGTCAAACATCTGGGGATCTACCGTGCGGGCTTCCGCTACGGCTCTATCAACTAATCTTCGGCGGACTAATTCCGCCAAAGCATCATCCATAGCACGCATTCCGTATTTGGCACCAGTTTGAATATAAGAAGGTATTTGATGCGTTTTCCCTTCCCGAATTAAATTGCGTAAAGCCGGTGTCGCTACTAGAATTTCAAAAGCGGCCACTCGCGATTTTTCATCACTGGTGGTTAACAATTGTTGGGAGATAATCCCTTGTAAGTTACCAGCTAGTTGAATACGCACCTGCATTTGTTGATGTTCCGGAAAAACGTCGATAATGCGGTTCACTGTGGAAGATGCATCCGAGGTATGCAAAGTCGCCAGCACCAAATGACCTGTTTCTGCTGCGGTAATAGCCGTAGCAATCGTTTCAGTATCGCGCATTTCGCCTACCAAAATCACGTCTGGGTCTTCACGCAAAGCTGCACGCAAGCCGTTGGCAAACGTCTGAGTATCAGCATTAACTTCTCTTTGATTGACAATACTATTAATATGATGATGCCGATATTCAATCGGGTCTTCCAAAGTAATAATATGTACTTTGCGCTTTTGGTTAACATAGTTAATCATGGCCGCTAGCGTTGTGGACTTACCGCTACCGGTGGGCCCTGTTACCAGTATCAGTCCCCGTGGCAACATGGCAAAATCCGCAAAAATCTTGGGTAACTGCAATTGTTCAAAGGTCGGTATCTGCATGGGAATCAACCGAATCACGGCTGCAATACTATTACTTTGTTTAAAAACATTTACACGAAAACAGCTCACCTGGGGTAAAACATAGGAAAAATCAACTTCCCCTTTGTCACTTAGCTGCTGTTCAAAGCGTTCAGTCATTAGCTCTTTAGCATAGGTATAGGTATCACTACTAGTAAGGGGCGCTCCCTCTAGTTTATGCAAAATTCCGTTAATACGAAAAACCGGTGGCAAGCCTACTGTCAAATGGACGTCCGAAGCACCTTGAGCGACTGCTTGAACCAATAAAGCGTCAATCATTTGTAAATCCTCCTCTTAGCTAAAAGCTACACGCAATAATTCAGCGACAGTGGTTTTGCCGGCCAAGACCTTGGCAATACCATCTTCTTTCATCGTGCGGCTACCATAGGGTCGAGCCGCTTCAAAAAGATCATGGTCAGTAGCTTGACCTACAATCATGCCTTTCATCTCTGGATAAATCGGTAGTACTTCGTGAATAGCCATACGCCCCTGATAACCGGTAAAGTTGCAATTGGCACAACCTTCACCTTTCCACAAGGTTAAGGGCTGGTCATTGGCAACGCCCATATAGATACGTTCTGTAGAAAACGGTGCTGGTGAATACTGGGTTTTACAATGCGGACAAATCCTGCGAACCAGACGCTGGGCAATAACACCCCGCACCGCGGACACCACTAAAAATGGTTCCACGCCCATATCAATCATTCTGGTAATCGCACCAGCTGAATCATTAGTATGTAAAGTACTGAATACTAAATGCCCTGTTAAAGCGGCATTAATAGTTATTTCCGCCGTTTCACGGTCGCGAACTTCGCCGACCATAATAATATTCGGGTCTTGCCGCAAAATGGTACGTAAGCCGTTGGCAAAGGTTAAACCCGCCTTATTATTGACAGCAACTTGGTTCACACCAGCAATTCTATATTCTACCGGATCCTCCACCGTGATAATATTTTTGGTAATACCGTTGACATGAAGCAGTGTGGAATACAGGGTTGTTGATTTGCCGCTACCGGTTGGGCCTGTTACCAGTACCAAGCCGTAGGAATTACTCACGAGGTTTAGGTATAACTCCATATTCTTCTCAGAAAAGCCCAGTTCATTAAGACCGATAGCAACCGCACTTTTATCCAAAACACGCATAACGATTTTTTCTCCCAAAATGGTAGGTAAGGTGGACACACGCAAATCAATCTCTGTGTTTTTGTGCATAACCTTAATCCGTCCATCTTGTGGCAACCGCCGCTCGGCAATATCCATCTCCGCCATGATTTTAATCCTAGAAACAATGGCCGCTTGGGCATTTCTAGGAAAAGTAACCACCTCGCGCAGAACGCCATCCACACGAAACCGTACCCGCAGATTTTCTTCCTGGGGTTCAATGTGAATATCGCTGGCTTTATCCCTTACGGCCTGTTGAATGAGGGAATTAACGATACTAATAATCGGAGCATCCCCATCTTCTTGGCTAATTTCTTGCGTAACTTTAGCACGTTCCTCTTCCTTGAGCTTGCTAACTGCTGACTCCACACGTCCACGCACACCGTAATTATTGTTAATCGCTAGCGTTATGTCCGCAGCTTCCGACAAAACCGGCGATACCTCCAAACCACTGACCATGCGCACATCGTCGATGGCATAGAAATTGGTGGGGTCATTCATTGCCACCACTAAGTGAGTGCCTTCCTTGCGAATCGGCAAAATATTGTAGCGTTCAGCTAAAAATAAAGGAATCGCAGCAATGGCCTCTTCCTCTATGTCCACGTCACTCAAAAACATATATGGTATGGACAATTGTTTTTCCAGAGTTTTTAAAATCTGCCGTTCTGTTAAAAATCCTAAAATAACCAGAGTTTCCCCTAGACGCTTACCACTTTGCTTTTGTGCCGTTAGGGCATGTTCCAACTGTTGCTCTGTTAGCTCTCCAGCTTCCAGCAAAATTTCTCCTAGCCGCTTTTTTTCAACTGCCACGTTCCTGACACCTCCACGCCAATATGTTCGGACACCGCTAGTCAGCACACACAGTATCATAAATAAAGCTAACAATAATAGTAATTTAATATTAGCATTATTATGTCTAACATTGTTTACCTTTTCGTTATAGTATACTATAATGTATAGACAGTATCAATGTTTATGATACAAGGGAGGTAATATTTATGATGGCCAATACTAAACCCAACGACAACTTTGCTCATGTCATTATTGCTGCTTTTATTTTGCTAAGTTCCACCCATTTCGCCTGTCGCTACGATGTACCAAATATGATAGATAACCTCTTTGCACAAGTTTCTGCGGAAACTGTCCAAATCGAAGCTCCCCTTCCGGAACAGGTAGCTGTAGCACCGCTAACAGTTGTCCTCCCCGAGGGCTATACTCCTACTGCTAAAACTATTGCCCGCAATCCTTTTCTGGCTCCGTTTTCTGCCCGCACACAAATACCAATAACGTCTACTCGTGGCGGTACCAATGCCTTGTCGCAACCGGTGGCAACCAATCCTGAACCGCAATTGCGTGGCATCGTTGGTACTAGCGAGCGCCGTCTTGCCATCATTGAATTTGCCGGTAGTAGCAATTATTATCGCAATGGTCAAAAGATTGGTGATTATGTAGTTGATAACATTGGCACAAATTCTGTATCACTTTATAATTCTACACAACCGCTTGAGCTTCATTTAGGAGGTCGTGCTTAATGATAGCTTTCAAAAAGCAGTTAGCCGCCTCTGCCCTTATTGTTGCTTTAACTCTTAGTTCCTGTACTCTAGCCTTGGCCAGTGACAATATCACTATGAGTATCAAAAACGGCGATATTCGTGATGTGCTTACTGCCCTGTCTAATCTAGGTGGTCAAAGTATCGTTACCGATGAAACCGTCAAAGGGCCTATTTCCATTGATTTAGAAGATGTCCCTTTTACTGACGCTCTTGATCTTATCACGAGAGTTAAGGGACTAGCCTATCGTAATATGCACGGCGTCATCGTAGTTTCATCTTTGGATAATATTAATAAAGCCTATGGTCAAGTTGCTGTTTACAAATTAAATTATGCCAAAGCCGAAGATATTAAAACCACGTTGACCAGTATCATTAAAGGCGATGCTTTAGGGGTCGATGCTATTACCAACTCCCTAGTGTTTACTGGTAGCAGTTCTGAAGAAGCCAAGCTCCGTGATGCCCTCAAAGTTTTGGACGTAGCCACTAAGCAAGTCACTTTAGAAGCTAAAATCATCTCCCTAAATGCTACTGATAGCAAACAATTTGGTGTTTTTTGGGAATGGGGTAAGCTTCCCGGCAACACGGGTGAAGATAATGGCTATGGCGGCATAATCCATATCGGTCATGGCTATGAAACACAATTTCAGGCCACCCTCAATGCCCTCTTTAATAATGGTAAAGCCAAAATCTTGGCCACTCCTCGCATTATCACCATTCCGGGCAAGGAAGCCAGTATCTTTATCGGTGACCATATTCCGGTACAAACAGAAAAACGGGACAATGGTACTACTACCACCTCTACGGAATATGTTGATGCTGGTATTAAATTATCTTATACCCCCATTGTCAGTGAAGACGGCGTCTATATTACCTCTGTAGTACATACCGAGGTTAGTACGCCAACCCTAGTACCAGAAATCAAAAACTATAAAATCACTAGCCGAACAGCTGATACCAATGTCAGAATGCGTAATGGCGAAACTTTGGTCATCGGTGGTTTGATTAATGAAGAAGAACAAAAAAATATTCAAAAAATTCCTTTCCTTTCTAATATTCCTATTTTAGGTGAGCTTTTCAAAAATCGTACCAATAGCAAGACTAAGACCGAGGTCATGATGATTCTCACGCCCCATATCACAGAGGCCGGCTATTCTCCCGCCATCTATGATCCCAATGTAATGAATTTTACCATGGAGGAGCAAGCTAAAGCAAAATCTTCCACGACTACAGATACTACCACCAAACCATCTATGCGGGCACGAGCAGAAGCCCTTTTAGAGCGTAAATTACCTTAACTACTAAGACAAACAGCCACTTAATAAGTGCTTTAAGCACTTATTAAGTGGCTGTTTGTGGTTCAAGCTCGCTTCGTAGCAAGGAGCTGTTGCAATTTTTGTACGGTTTGCTCAATCGCTTCCGTCCCTAAAATACCACTAATAATGGCAGCACCATTTGCTCCCGTAGCTAAAACTTGAGCATAATTACTCAGCGTAATGCCACCTATACCCACCAGTGGCAAGGTCGTTACCTGTCTAATTGCCACTAACCGCTCAAGGCCTACGTCCGTAGTGTTAGCTTTACTGGTTGTAGGAAAAACCGCCCCCACCCCCAAATAATCTGCACCTTGCTCCCTAGCCAGCAGAGCTTCACTCACATTGTGGGCGGACACACCGATAATTGCCTGTGCTCCCAGGAGTTTTCTCGCTACCGCTACCGGTAAATCTCCCTGCCCTAAGTGAACCCCAGCTGCCCCCAGTGCCAGAGCAATATCCACCCGATCATTAATTATAAGCGGTACTTGATAGCGGTCACAAAGTTTTTTTACCGCCACTGCCCGCTCCCAAAAAAGTTTGCCCTCGGTATTTTTTTCCCTTAGTTGAACCAAAGTTACGCCACCGCGCAAAGCTAGTTCAATACTGGTCAGAAAATTGCGGCTACCTAAACATTCATGGTCTGTCACCAAGTAAATACTATAATCTATTAGCGGCTTCGTATTAACATCTCCTCTACCTGTTCATATTCTCAGGCTTTTATTCGGACTTTAGCACTAGTTTTTGTAGTAAATTTTCGGCCGTCAAGGCGGCCACCGCATCTAAGAGCCGTACTTTGAAAGTCCCCGGTCCTTCTCCCGATTGTAATTGAGCTGCTGCTATTTCTGCCGCAATATTCATAGTGCCTAAGCCACAGGTAGCTGCTAAGAACATATTGTCAGTTACACCAGCAACACATCCAATTAAGGTTGTCGACATACAGCCGGCACCGGTAATTCTTGTCAAGAGCTCATGGCCGTTTTGCAACACGAGAACTTGTGTACCATCACTGATAGCATCTACTTGTCCTGTTATAGCAAAAACACAACCATATTTTTGTGCCGCGGCGAGAGCTAACCCTCCGATATCTTTCAGTGGTACCACTGAATCCACACCTCGCCCCTGACGCTTTTGGGTGTACAGCGTCCAACATTCAGCGTAGTTACCCCGAACAATGGACACACCGGCAGTAATTAACTCCAGCGCTGCTTGCAAGCGCATATTAGAAGCCATTACTCCTACCGGATCAATCAGAACGGGAATTTGATTTTTGCGTGCGGTAAGCGCTGCTATTTCCATACTGGAAAGCTTGACGCCATTAAGTGTTCCTAGATTAAGAATTAAACAATCTGCGGAGCTGGTGATTTCTCCCATTTCTTCTGCCGCATCCGCCATAATCGGAGAAGCACCAAAACACAGGGCGATATTAGCACAATCCCCGGCGGTAACGTAATTCGTAAGCTGATGTACAACAGGTTTTTGTTGCTTGAGCCGCGTAAAAACCTGTTGTACTTCTACTGCGTTTAATATCATTGCATAAAACCTGCCTTAGTAAAAAAGTCCACAAAATGATGTGTCGGTCCACAACCGCCACCAATACTAAGACCATTGCGGATCGCCAGCGTTACATATTGCTTGCTGGCTTTAACAGCTTCCGGTAAAGGTTTACCGACAGCTAGATTGGCGGCTAGCGCCGAAGATAAAGTACAACCCGTACCGTGGGTATTTTTAGTAGCTATTCTTTCGCCAGCATACCAAGCATGACCGTCCCCCATATAAAGCAAATCATCAGCACTATTATCTAGGTGCCCACCCTTGACTAATACACTGGTTGCTCCTAACCGTACTATTTGCGTAGCTGCTGCTAGCATACTGGTTTTGTCATTCACGGTGAAACCCACAATCACACCAGCTTCCGGTAGATTAGGTGTTACCAGCGTAGCCAGTGGTAAAAGCTCTTCGACCAAGGTAGCACAAGCTTCTGGTCGCAAAAGTTGGTAACCACTTTTGGAAACCATCACCGGATCGAGCACCACGATCGCCGGCTGATAATAGCGCAATCTTTCGGCAATGACCTTAATGGTGCTAGGGCTAGAAACCATGCCGATTTTCACCGCATCGACGCGAATATCATCAAAAATAGCATCTATTTGTGCTGCAACTACCGCTGCCTCAATCTCTTGCACCATGGTGACACCCTTCGTATTTTGGGCTGTCACCGCCGTAATCACACTCATGCCAAATGTACCATGGGCGGCAAAAGTTTTGAGATCGGCCTGAATACCTGCTCCGCCACTAGAATCAGAGCCGGCTATTGTTAGCAAATGTTTCATTTTTCTCACTCCATTTACAAAAAAGGACACGGTAAGCCGTGTCCTTTTTAATTAAGCGTTAACATCGCTCTCGCTAATTTATTTGAGTACGTGTTTCACTTTGGCTACGACATTTTTAACCGTAAACCCATATTTTTCGTAAACAACATCGCCCGGTGCCGAAGCGCCAAATTTGTCGATGCCGATAATATTATTTTCATTGCCTGTGTATCTGCTCCAGCCAAAGGAAACTCCTGCTTCCACTGCAATCCGTGGCACACCGTCAGGCATAACAGTTTCCTTGTATTTCTTGCTTTGTGCATCATAATGATCCCAAGACGGCAGAGATACTACGCTAACATTGATTGCTTCTTCAGCCAGTACTTTTTGTGCGGCCAGCGCTAAATGCACTTCACTACCAGTAGCCAAAAGCACAGCGTCTAGCTGACAAGTACTCTTGCCGGCATTAAGAATATAGCCACCTTTGGAAGCATTCTTGTGGATAATAGCTTTGTATTCATGCAGTACTGTTAATTTTTGACGACTCAACAAAAGAGCCGTTGGCTTATTGCTATTAAGCACAGCGGCTTGCCAAGCGGTCGCTGTTTCCAACGCATCTGCCGGTCTAAATACAGAAAGTCCCGGAATCATGCGCAAACTCATGGTTTGTTCAATCGGTTGATGTGTAGGTCCATCTTCGCCCAAAGCGATACTATCATGGGTGAAAACAAAAATCGCCCGGATGCCCATCAAGGCAGCCATTCTCACCGCAGGACGCATGAAGTCAGCAAAAACAAGGAAGGTACCACCATAGGGGATAAACCCACCATGCAGAGCCATACCGTTGACGATTTTGCCCATAGCGTGTTCACGCACACCAAAATGAATATTTTTGCCGCTTCGCTCGGTTGCCGAGTAGAAACCACCACCTTTAATCGTGGTTTTATTAGAAGGTCCTAGGTCGGCGCTACCGCCTACCAGTCCCGGTAATTGCATTGCTAATTTTTGCAGGATTTCACCAGAAGCTTCACGAGTAGAAGTTTTAGCAACGTCATTAAAGACTTTTTCCAAACCTCCCAGGTTAACCATCGCTTCACCGGCAATTCGTGCTGTAAGCTCAGTGGCTAGTTCCGGATAAACTACGGCATAATCAGCCATTAATGCTTCCCAGGTCTTTTGTTTTTTTGCACAAATATCACGCTTGGCATTAAAATGTGTCTTGACGGTTTCAGGAACATAGAAAGACTTGCCCATCGGCCACCCAGCAGCTTCTTTGGTTTTAGCCAAAGCTTCAGCTCCCAAGGGTTCACCATGTGCAGCAGGACTATCTTGTTTCGGGCTACCAAACCCAATATGCGTATGAATAATGATTAAGCTAGGATGGGTAGTATCTTGTTGTGCTTGGCGGACAGCCTCAGCAATACCTTCAATATCTTCAGAGCTTGCTACTCGTAGTACCTGCCAACCATAGGCGATAAAGCGAGCTGCTACGTCTTCATTAAAAGCAATATCCGTCGAGCCTTCAATGGTAATCTTATTGTCATCGTAGAGATAAATCAGCTTGCCCAGGCCTAAGGTACCTGCCAAAGACGCTGCTTCTGAAGCTACGCCTTCCATCAAATCACCGTCAGAAGTAAGCCCGTAAGTATAATGATTAATTACTTCAAAATCATTTTGATTATACTGGGCGGCCAACATAGTTTCCGCAATGGCAAAACCTACACCCATGGCAAAACCATGACCTAAAGGTCCTGTGGAAGCTTCGACTCCTGCTGTGTGACCATACTCAGGATGTCCCGGAGTTTTGGAACCCCATTGGCGGAAATTTTTAATTTCGTCCAGAGATAAATCAAAACCTGCTAAGTGGAGCATAGAATAAAGTAAAGCGGAACCATGCCCCGGGGAAAGAATGAAACGGTCGCGATTAAACCAGTGAGGATCTTGTGGGTTATAGTTAATAAACCGATCCCAAAGCGTATACATTAACGGCGCTGTTCCCAACGGAAATCCCGGATGCCCAGAGTTCGCCTTTTCTACTGCATCGACAGATAAAAAGCGTAATGTATTAACCGCTGTTTGGTCAATTGTTTTCATGTATGAACCTCCTTAAAGTCCTGTGCCGGATACTCTTTACCCATTATAAGATAAAGTAACGGCAAAAGAAAGCCTGAAATGTTATTTTTTTAACAGTAATTTAACAATATCAGCACGGCAAACAATACCTAGCATTTTACTGCCATCAACTACCGGTACTTGTTTAATATTGTGATCAAGCATTAAACGAGCCACTTCTCCGATATCCGTCCCCTCTTTAACCGTAATCACATCTTCCGTCATAATATCGGCGGCTTTTTGTGCCAGCATCTTTTTGAAGTCTTCATTGTAGCGTTCTACACCTTCATAATAAATGACAGCGCCCAAAATATTGATAAACTCCGGCAAACGTGGGGTAGTTTCTCTACGCAGGAGGTCACCTTCTGTCACAATACCAACCAAATAACCACCGTCACTCAAAACCGGCAAGCCAGAAACGCCATGAGTCGTTAATACTTCGGCAATCTCCTCAATGGAACTATTGCGATTAACACTGATTACATTCTTCACCATAATTTCTTCAACTTTCATGGTAACCCCACAACCTTTCTTCTCTCCTGGTAATGTTTGTATTAAACAAGGTTGTCCGCCTAAAGACGGACAACCTTGTTTAGTTTTTATGCTTTTGCTAGATGCTCAGCGACAATCTTTTCCGCTAATTTAATCGGCACATCTTCATAATGGTCAAACTTCATTTCAAAAGTTCCTAACCCCTGAGTTAGTGCCCGTAAATCAACAGCATATTCAGAAATCTCCGCAAACGGAACTTGTGCTTTAACGCAAGCCATACCATCTTCTAAGCTTTGCATACCCAGCACTCTGCCACGTTTAGTATTAAGGTCGCCAATAACATCACCCATCATTGTTTCGGAACAATGCACATCGAGATTATAATAAGGCTCCATCAATACCGGTTTCGCAATTTCACAAGCTTTTTTAAAGGCCTGATTGGAAGCGATTTTAAAGGCCATTTCAGACGAATCCACCGTGTGGTAAGAACCATCAACCAAGGTGATACGCACGTCTACTACCGGATAACCCGCCAAAATACCGTGTTCCAAGGATTCCCGCATACCTTTTTCTACCGCAGGAATGTATTGGCGCGGCACAGCCCCGCCAAAAATTTTATCCACAAATTCAAAGCCGGAACCCGGTGGCAACGGCTCCATCTTAATCACAACGTGACCGTATTGTCCATGCCCACCGCTTTGTTTCTTATGTTTACCTTCAACTTCGGCACTACCACGAATAGTTTCACGATATTCAATAATAGGCGCTTTCAGCTCCGCTTCTACGCCAAATTTGCGGAGCATTCTTTCCATGATAATCTCAATATGTTGATCCCCCATACCACTAATCAAAGTTTCTTTAGTGACGGTGTTTTTGGTAATGATAATGGTGGGGTCTTCTTCCATTAAACGATTAAGAGCAGTGGAAATTTTCTCTTCCTCGCCTTTCTTTTTAGCATAAATCGCCCTAGTATACATCGGCAGAGGGAAAGCAATCGGCGCAAAAACAACTGGGGACGCTTTATCACTAATAGTATCGCCTGTAGCCGTATATTGCAGTTTAGAAACAACCCCAATATCGCCGGCAGAAATTTCTTTCAATGGAATTTGGGTTTTACCTTGCATGGTAAAGAGCGCTCCAATGCGTTCATCTTTCTCACGGCTGGAATTGTAGACAGTAGAATCACTGACTAGCTTGCCGGAAAATACCCTAAAGAAACTTAACCGACCAACGAAAGGATCGGAGGTGGTTTTGAACACCAAAGCAGCTGTTGGCGCATTAGCATCACGTATTTCTTCTTCACCGGTTTTTTCATTGGTAACAATAAAGTCATTTAAAATACCAGGATAGGTATAGTCAATAATCGCATTCATTAACCGACCTAAACCAATGTTTTTGTAAGCACTACCGCAAATTACTGGAAAAATAATCGCATTACGAATACCTTTAATCAGACATTTTTTTATCTCTTCGTCGCTAATAGTTTCCCCTTCTAAATAACGGAGCATACAATCATCGTCAGCTTCTACCGCTGCTTCTACCATCTTGTCATGTGCGGCTTGCGCCCAGGTAAGCATATCAGCTGGAATTTCCATTTCTTCTGAACTATTACCCTGAGCACGGTATGCTTTCATTTTGTAAACATCAATAACCCCTTCAAAAGCCGCTTCTTTACCTAAAGGCAATTCCAGCGGCAACACCCGTTTGCCGAATTTACTCCGTAAGTTCTCCAAAATAGCATCATAATCTGCATTTTCACGATCCATCTTATTCACAAATACTATTCTTGGTAAACCGGCTTCTTCTGCCAATTTCCAGCACTGCTCCGTACCTACCTGCACGCCGGAAGTTGCACAAACAACAATCAGCGCACTGTCTACTGCACGAAAAGCACCTTTGACTTCAGCAACAAAATCTGCAAAACCAGGGGTATCAATAAAATTAATTTTGGAATCTCGCCACTCTACCGGCGCCAAGGTGGCATTAACAGAGACTTTACGTTTAATTTCTTCTGGTTCATAGTCCGTGGTGGTAGCTCCATCTTCGACTTTGCACATCCGTGAAATTGCTCCTGAACGATAGAGCAAAGCCTCTGTAACTGATGTGGTTCCAGCTCCACCATGACCTACAATTGCGACGTTTCTAATCCGATCTCCAGTGTACTCTTTCATAATGTTTCCCCCTATCCGAAATATTTAGATAGTGTAATAGTTCTATGACGCGTCGGTATATTCCTGCTTTTTTGTTAAGTTGCCGGTAAATAATAATATTTTCAAGGCTTCTGTAAATTAATTGACAGTTTTCTTACCGTCCCTTGAACCTAGGACTCAAGAAAAAGCGGCCTCGGCAAGATTTGTCACTTGCGCGAAGACCGCTATTATCATTATTGCTTTTTCTGTTGTTTACGCCAGATAATATAACAATAAGTGACTGCTATTAAAGTGGCGAAGATAGCTAAACGGTGCAAATGCGTTTGGTAGTTAACCGCATCATGGCCTACAATTACTTCCAGTGCCGTGGATGGAAATTTGCCGATAAACGTAGCCAGCACATAATCCCGCACGCTCATTTTGCTTACGGCTCCCAGCGCCGTTAAAATACCGGAGGGAAAATAAGGTAAGGTTCTCGCCAAGGCCATGGCCTGCCAGCCACTGTTGCCACTCATTTCATCTAATTTAGCCAAATTATTACTTTTAATAATCAGCTTTTCTGCAGAACCACGAAAAAAATAACGCATGAGCAAAAAGCTCAGAATCACGCCCACCGACTCTGCTAGCCACGACACTATAATCCCCACAGGTAAACCAAATAGGAGACCATTAGCCGTAGAAATAAAAATCGAAGGTAAAAAGCCGACAGCATTAACTAAAATATCGAGCAAAAAGCTAACAACAATCGCCCACGCTCCGTAAGAACGTAAAAATTCAAGAATTTCATCTAAATTGCCATTGGTAGCTAAACGCCAAATTTGAGGAAAAAAATCTGGCGCCAAAAACTGAATAGTTACTACTAAACCCATTAGTAAGACCAGGGATACCACCTTAACATAGAGTTGCTGGTGTTCCCCCGATTTATTTTCTACCTGCATCGTTTCTACCTCATTTTTTAAGAATAAAAAATTCCTTGGAATCTGGTGTCAAATTGACTGCAAAGTGCAGTTTTTATTTGGTCAAATAAAACTTGATCAGCTAATGCTACCAAAGCTAAGGTTCTAGCTCGTTGCAAAACGTCCGCATCTTGAAGAATATCAGCAATATATAGATCAGGTAAACCGTGTTGACGTAAACCAAACAATTGCCCTGCTCCTCGCAATTCTAAGTCTTTTTCCGCTAACAAAAAGCCGTCCGTAGAATTACGTAGTACTTGCAAACGATTAAGAGTATCTGGGTTATCCGTATCGGTGAGCAAGACACAATAGGATTGTGCGTTACCCCGTCCTACCCGTCCTCTTAATTGGTGCATTTGAGCTAGTCCAAAACGATCTGCCCCTTCAATCACCATTAAACTAGCATTAGGCACGTTGACACCTACTTCTATTACGGTGGTAGCGATTAAAACTTTGAGTTCGCCACTACTAAAAGCTTGCATCACCGCCTCCTTCTCCTGAGCTTTTAACTTGCCATGGAGCAAAGCACAGGGGACTTTGCGCAAATACGTTTTTTGCAATTCCGCAAAGACAGCTGTTGCCGCGTGTGCATCAATAGTTTCCGACTCTGCAATCAGCGGACATACAATGTAGGCTTGTCTGCCGTCTTGTATCTGCCTAACCAAACCTTCATAAACCTCTGCACGTTTATCATTAGTATAACACAGGGTTGTGATTTGGCGGCGTCCCGGCGGTAAATCTTTCATACTTGACACATCTAGGTCACCGTAAACGGTTAAAGCTAAAGTACGTGGTATAGGGGTAGCTGTCATAATTAAAACGTCAGGAGCATAGTGCGATTTATTCGTTAGTCTGCTTCTTTGTTCCACCCCGAAACGGTGCTGTTCATCGGTAACGACTAATGCTAAATCCCTGAAAACAACCCCGTCTTGAATAAGCGCATGGGTACCGACTAAGATATTAACTTCACCGCTAGCTAGAGCCGCTAAGATTTCCTGCCGCTTGGCATTTTTAACGCTACTGGTGAGTATTTCTACTTGTAGTCCTAACGGCTTTAATAGCTCACACAGCGTAGTAAAATGTTGTCCCGCTAGTATCTCAGTTGGTACCATTATACAGCCTTGGTGGCCGTTTTCAGCGGTTTTAGCTAGGGCTAAGGCGGCCACTACGGTTTTACCGGAACCAACATCACCTTGTAATAAGCGATGCATCGGTTTAGCGGCTTCCATATCGCAAGCAATTTCTTGCCAGGCTTGTTGCTGCGCCGGTGTCAAAGTAAACGGTAACTGCTCCACTAGCTTTTGGCACAACTTAGTGCCGTGACCATGCTGCACACCTTGCTTCGTTCCCTTAACTTTATTTCTGTAGTAGAGTAATCCGCATTGCAAAAGAAATAATTCTTCAAAGACCAATCTGTTTTTAGCTTGGTGAAACTGGGCCCAATTCGTTGGGAAGTGAATATTTTCCAAGGCTGCCAGCCTACCCATTAAATGTTCGCTGGCAATAAGGCTAGCCGGTAAAGATTCCGGTAGCGAATTGCGTGCTAAGGCCAAGGCTTGACGCACAGCACTACGCAAATTATTTTGTGTGAGTGAGCCAGCTAGGTTATAGATGGGCAGAATGCCTAGCCCCTGTTGGCTTCCCTGTTCTTCCAATGGTTGAATAAAAACTTCGGTAATAGTTTTAGCCGTTCGTCCCGGTTTGACTTTACCGGTCACTAGCACTTTCATCTCCGGCTTAAGCTTTTTGGCTTGAAAACGTTGATTAAAAAATAAATACGCTTCAGCGTAAGCAGTAGCATCTCGTAACGTAACACAGGTATAACTTTTCCCGTTATGGGAACGGCGTTCCACAATAGTCACCACTTCCGCAGCAAAAATTTCCTTTTGGTTGTTAGTATTTAGTTCTTTAATCGTTTTAACGCGAGAATAATCCAAATAACTATCTAGACGAGGATATTTATTTAATAAATCGCCCACCGTAAAAATATCTAACTTAGCAAAATCTAGGGCTTTTTTCACACCAATGCCCTTTAAACTGGATATTTGCTCCTGCCACCACATTAAAATCACCACCTACTTAAGACTTTTTTATTTTTACTTGCAATTTAACATTACTCTATGGTAAGATATTATTGTTGAATTTATGAAAAGGTATTGCCCTACTAATTAAAGGAGGTGGGACTATGGCATGTATTTGTGAAATCTGCGGTAAAGGTGAAGCGGCTGGTAATAACGTCAGTCACTCTAATAGACATACAAAACGTACTTGGAAACCAAACATTCAACGCGTGAGAGCTGTTGTTGAGGGCTCCACTCGTCGACTTAATGTTTGCACTCGCTGCCTACGCTCCGGGAAAGTCACCCGCGCAATCTAATTGTATATCCTATAAAAATGAAACCAAATACCATAACGGTAGTTGGTTTCTTTTTTATTTCACCGGTGCGCCACATTCAGGACAGAACTTTGCACTGGAGCTAATTTTAGCAGTACAGTTAGGACACAGGATAAAGGCAGCATATTCTTTAATCTTCTTTTCAAAAGAAGCGTAAAAAGCATTTACTTCGCCCTCTTCTGGCTTCCAGCTATATACTTGCAGGGTTTCCTTGCGAGTATCGACAAAAATCTGGCAACTTTCTTCGTCCATTTTTTGGACGCCGATATTAATCATTTTTTTCCCTAGTTTCCCGTCAAGTAAACGTGCCTCTGCATCCTGTTTGGTCACCAAAACACCAATTTCTGCTACCACCAATAATATAATCTGCCAAGCAGCATCTGCTTGTAATTCATAAATGCGGTTTTCAAAACAACCGCCAGCACCTTCGATCCTCATCTACATTCCTCCGATATCATTTGACTAGTTAGTATTATACCATAAAACTAAAAGCCGCTGCCCCAAATAATTGGAAGCAGCGGCTTAATTTATTATTTTGCGTAGTCAACTGCGCGTGTTTCACGAATAATGATAACCTTAATCTGTCCTGGGTATTCCATTTCAGATTCAATTTTCTTAGCAATATCCCTTGCCAATAAAACGGCTGTATCATCGTCTACCAACTCTGGTTTAACCATAATACGAATTTCACGCCCTGCTTGTACTGCGAAACATTTTTCTACGCCCTCAAAGGACTCAGAAATCTCTTCCAATCGAGTTAAACGTTTCAAGTAACTTTCTAGGGTTTCACGACGTGCACCCGGTCTAGCTGCTGAAATAGCATCTGCGGCGGCAACCAGGACAGCTTCTACGGAAGTTGGCTCAATGTCACCATGATGTGCCATAATCGAGTTAATAATAAGGTCGGATTCACGGTATTTTTTAGCAATGTCGCCACCAATTTCCACGTGTGAACCTTCCATTTCGTGGTCAACTGCTTTGCCAATATCGTGTAATAATCCAGCACGTTTAGCAAGCATAACGTCTACGCCCAGTTCTGATGCCATAAGTCCTGCTAAATGAGATACCTCAATAGCGTGTTTCAAAACATTTTGACCATAACTGGTACGATATTTAAGGCGCCCTAACAATTTAATAAGTTCCGGATGCAAACCATGTACACCTGTTTCAAAGGTAGCTTGTTCACCGGCTTCTTTAATTTTTTGTTCTACTTCTTTTTGTGCTTTTTCTACCATTTCCTCAATACGGGCAGGATGAATACGACCATCATTAATCAATTTTTCTAATGCGGTACGTGCCACCTCACGGCGTACTGGGTCAAAACCGGAAATAATGACAGCTTCCGGGGTATCATCAATAATCAAGTCGATACCAGTTAAAGTTTCCAAGGTTCTGATATTACGACCCTCACGGCCAATAATACGCCCCTTCATCTCATCATTGGGTAATGTAACAACGGAAACAGTAGTTTCTGCCACATGGTCAGCTGCACAACGTTGAATAGCCATGGAAATAATTTCCCGTGCTTTCTTATCTGCTTCGTCCTTGGCTTGTTGTTCTAAATCTTTAATGAGAACTGCAGTTTCGTGTCTGATATCATCTGCCACATTATCCAGTAGTTCTTTCTTAGCTTCGTCTGCACTTAAGCCAGCTAAACGTTCTAGCTCAACTATTTGCTTGCCATAAAGAGCATCAACCTTGTCTTGGCTGTCGCGCAATTTAGTTTCTTGCGTAATTAAATGTTCTTCTTTCTTTTCATAAGAATCTAGTTTTTTATCAAGATTTTCTTCTTTTTGTACTAGGCGTCGTTCCGAACGTTGTAACTCTGAGCGTCGTTCTTTATTTTCACGTTCCATATCAGAACGCAGACGATGAATCTCTTCTTTAGCTTCTAGTAAAGCTTCTTTTCTTTTAGCCTCGCCGGTTTTTTCGGCATCTTGGACGATACGAATAGCAGTTTCTTCAGCAGTAGCAATTTTGCCTTCAGCAATATTTTTACGTACTAAATAACCGATAGCACCACCAACAATACCAACACCGACGGAAATCCCGATTATTTCTAAAATAATCTACACCTCCTCAGTTTGATTTGAATAAAACAAATGAGGCAACATCAAAATCTATGTCGCCTCGTGGATAACATAATTAAACATTAACACGATTGGATAGGTTAATTCTATCTGTTTTTGTGCTAGGTGTCAAGTTGCGACTCCTCATCCCAATTACTTTCCAATCTGTTAAAGGTTAATCTGATCATACTACCGCTAAATCCCTTTGCTGTTAATGCTCGTGCCAGGTTAGCAATACATTCTCTATTCTTTTCGCCGTACTTTTTATAATTCTTTTTGCGGTAACTTTGAGCCGCATTTAGTGCTCGTTCTAACTCTTCTTCCGTTGACAATTTTTGTAGCATTTGCGGGATTAAATCCTCCCGTACAACTTTTTTATGAAGCTCCATCCGCAGATGATTACTGCCATAATATTTTTTGGCTAACCAATTTTTAAAAACCTTTTCGGCATAACGCTCATCATTAACAAAGGCGTAATCCACCAGCTTATTGACCACTTGCTCAATGATATCCGGCGGACATAATCTGCCCGCCAGCTTTACTTCTAAGTCTTTTTGACTATAATCCCTGTATGATAAACGGTTTAACGCGAATTCATAGGCTTCATTATAGTTTGTCAATGGTTTCTTTGGCTTCCACGACATCTGCAACACTACCTTCTTCTGCCACCACTGGCTTAGCCACTGTCAATGCCCGCACTTTAGCTTCTATTTCTTGGGCGATTTGCGGATTTTTTTTCAAAAATTCCTTAACATTTTCCTTACCTTGCCCCATGCGTTCTTCGCCATAGGAATACCACGCACCACTCTTATTAATCACATTGTACTCGGCGCCCAAATCCACTAAACAACCTTCGTGAGAAATGCCTTCGCCATACATAATATCAAACTCAGCCTGTTTAAACGGCGGAGCAATTTTATTTTTAACAACTTTAACACGGGTTCTACTACCAATCATGTCATTACCATTTTTGAGTGTTTCAATTCTCCGTACATCTAGGCGAATAGTAGCATAAAATTTCAAAGCGCGACCACCACTGGTGGTTTCTGGACTACCAAACATGACGCCTACTTTTTCACGAATTTGGTTAATGAAAATAGTTGCCGTTTTAGACTTGGAAATAATACCGGTTAATTTACGCAGAGCTTGACTCATAAGCCTAGCTTGCAAGCCCACATGAGTATCTCCCATCTCGCCTTCGATTTCAGCACGTGGAACAAGTGCTGCTACAGAGTCGATAACAATAATATCAATAGCGCCACTACGCACTAAGGCGTCAGCAATTTCCAAGGCTTGTTCACCATTATCTGGTTGCGAAATCAGTAATTCATCAATATTAACACCCAAACGGCGAGCATACTCTGGATCCAAGGCGTGCTCAGCATCAATAAAGGCTGCGTAACCTCCTAGTTTTTGCGCTTCAGCAATCATATGCAAGGCAACGGTGGTTTTACCGGAAGATTCCGGTCCGTAGATCTCAATAACTCTCCCGCGAGGAATACCACCTACACCTAGGGCGATATCCAAAGACAACGCTCCACTAGGGATAGTTTCTATATTCATCTTAGCTCCGGCTTCACCCAACTTCATAATTGAACCTTTGCCAAAATCTTTTTCAATTTGTCGTAAGGCTACTTCTAAAGCCTTAGTTTTATCCATTTCCACGCAAATCCCCCCTGTTCTACGATTATTATACAAACATCTGTTCGTTTCGTCAAGCTTCGAAAAAAATTATTTTTTTAATGCTATTATTTCTGCTTGGCTAAAGGTATAAAAGGTATTGCAAAACGGGCAATGCACTTCTGTTGCTTCATCTTCAGCTAAATCCTCAAGATCTTGAGCGGTTAAGCCGCTAAGCATCTCTGCAATATTTGCTCTGGTGCAAGTACATTTGAACTCCACTGGCAAGGTTTCCTTAATACTTACTTCTAACCCTTGGGCTATTCTTCTAATAATCGCTTCTGGTGTAAGCCCCGCTTGTAAAAGTTCTGTAATATAAGGCATAGTCAGCACATTGTTTTCTAGGGTGGCTAACACCTCTTCCGAACAATCTGGCATAGCTTGAATAAACCAGCCACCAGCTGCTAAAACCTGCCCGTTTTTATTTACCAATACACCTAAAGCCACGCTACTGGGAGTTTGTTCCGAAGTATAGAGGTAATTGGTCAGGTCAGAAGCGATTTCTCCATCCACCAATTCACTAAAACCACTAAAAGGCTCAGCATTGTTGAGCACCCTGGTCACCATCAAATTACCTTGCCCAATACCGCCACCCACATCTAGCTTGCCTTTTTTTAAGGGAAGAAAAACATCTGGATGTTCCACATAGCCACGGACTTGCCCAGCTGTTGCATCTGCCACGACCGTTCCCAGTGGTCCATTACCGGCAAACCGCAAAGTTACCCGTTCGTCATTTTTCATCGTAGCAGCTAGTAGGAGCGCCCCATTCATCGCCCTACCCAAAGCGGCAATGCCGAGATGGGAACAATGATGCCGTTCGTTCGCTTCCTGTACTAAGCCAGTTGTTTCTAACACATAAATTCGAACACCGTCAACAGTTCCTTTAGTTAGATAATTATTCATTTATTTGCTCCATTAAACATTTTTTAGTAGATTAACCATTTCAATAGCGGACATAGCAGCATCTGTGCCTTTATTACCCGCTTTAGTTCCTGCACGTTCTACCGCTTGTTCAATGTTTTCCGTAGTCAGCACCCCAAAGGTTACGGGAACACCGGATTCCATGGTAACATGGGCAATGCCTTTGGACACTTCAGCGCAAACATAATCAAAATGCGGAGTAGCACCACGAATAACCGCACCTAAGCAAATAATTGCATCGTATTTTTTACTAGCTGCCATTTTTTGTGCAATTAAAGGAATTTCAAAAGCACCTGGCACCCACGCTACTGTAATAGCTTCATCAGTTGCACCGTGACGTACTAAACAATCCACAGCACCGGCTAGGAGCTTACCCGTAATAAATTCGTTAAATCTCGCTACTACAATACCCACTTGCATACCTTCTGCTTGTAATTTACCTTCTAAAATTTTCATGTATTTACCTCCGTTTTTATAATTTTAACACTGAATTTATACATCTAACAGTAATTTTCACAAAATATTTTATGCTTGGAGTTTATGTCCCATTTTTTCTTCTTTACAAGACAAATAGTCGTGATTAAACTTGTTGTCCTGCATAATAATCGGCACCCGCTCGGTAACGGTAATACCATAGCCGGACAACCCCACCCGTTTAGCCGGATTATTAGTGATTAAGCGCACGCTAGTTAAACCTAAATCCGAGAGGATTTGGGCTCCAATGCCGTAATCGCGCAAGTCGGGAGCAAAGCCCAGTTTAATATTGGCCTCCACTGTATCGTAACCCTGGTCTTGCAATTCATAGGCTCTTATTTTATTCGCCAAACCAATGCCCCTGCCTTCTTGTCGCATATATAAGACGACGCCGGTACCTTCTTGTTCTACCATCTGCATAGCAGTTGCTAGTTGGTCACCGCAGTCGCAACGCAAAGAACCAAAGGCATCGCCTGTAAGGCATTCCGAATGGACACGCACCAACACATTGGCTTTACCTGCCACCTCACCTTTAACTAAAGCTACATGACAAAAATCGTCTAAATCGTTTTCGTAAGCAACAATGGTAAATTGTCCGTATTTGGAAGGTAGCATGGCTGTGGCTGCTTTGTGAATCATTCTTTCATGGGCTTTACGATAGGCTACTAAAGAAGCCACGGTAATAAAGGTAAGCTGGTATTGAGCCGCAAAATCCATTAGTTCCGGAGTTCTAGCCATGGAGCCGTCGTCACTCATAATTTCGCAGCAAATACCTACCGGTTGCAGGCCAGCCAAAGTACATAAATCCGTTGTGGTTTCGGTGTGCCCAATTCGCCTCAAAACTCCACCTTCGCGAGAGCGCAGGGGGAAAACATGACCGGGACGTCGAAAATCTTCGGCGCACGCATCAGCTTCAGTGCATTTCAAAATAGTTAAAGCTCTTTCATGAGCGGAAATACCTGTAGTTGTATCCACATGGTCAATGGACACAGAAAAAGCAGTTTCATGATTATCCGTATTATGTGCTACCATAGCTCCAAATTGCAGCTTATCCATAATTGCCCCGGTGGCTGGCATACAAATTAACCCACGGGCAAATTTAGCCATAAAATTAATGGCTTCTGGTGTTACCTTTTCTGCCGCCATAATCAGGTCACCCTCATTTTCACGGTCTTCATCATCTACTACCAAAATCATCTTGCCAGCTTTAATGTCCGCAATTGCCTTTTCTACTGAATCAAATTTAAAATTTTCCAAAATCGTCAGCTCCTTTAGAGAAATCCATTTTCAAATAGGGTGTTTTTACTTAATTCTTGTCGTTTAGTTGCTGTTTTATCTTGAAACTTGAGCATTTGTTCAACATATTTGCCGATCATGTCTGTTTCCAAATTTACTTTTTGCCCCACGCCTTTACTGCCCAAAGTAGTTTGTGCCGCTGTATGAGGAATTAACGACACCGTAAATCCTTTGTCTGTTACCTGTGTCACGGTTAGACTAATCCCATCAATAGCAATGGAACCTTTACTTAAGATATATTTAAGTAAAGCAGTTGCACAACTAATGGTCACAAGTACTGCATTGCCGTCCGCAACTTTTTGTTTAATTTCCCCCACTCCTTCTACGTGTCCACTGACCAAGTGGCCGTCCAGACCATCTTGCAAACGCAAGGTACCTTCCAAATTAACCAACTCACCCGCTTGTAGTAAACCTACTGTAGTCATTTTAGCCGTTTCCGGCATGACATCGGCGGTAAAATCGACTCCCTGCAAGGCAATAACAGTTAAACAAGCGCCATTAACGGCGATACTGTCACCTATTTTGAGTCTGGTAGCTATTTTGTTCGTCCCAATCGTCAGTTGATAAGAGTTTTTTACTTTGTGCAAAGCTTTTACCTTGCCCATTTCTGCAATTAAACCTGTAAACATCTTATACCTCCTTAGCTAAAGAACCGGTAATTAGCAAATCCTGTCCTAGGACTTTAGTTTCTAGCGCTGTCAGTTGCCGGCCGGTAGCAATAGTTGGTGATCCGCAACCACCGATTGGCGGTAAAGCTCCGGCACCGCCGATAATTTTGGGGGCGATAAAAGCATACACACGGTTAACCAGTCCTGCGGCATAAAAGGCACCATGGGTAGCACTACCGCCTTCAACTAAAAGCCCGGTAATTTTCCTAGCACCCAAAACCGTTAGCAGAGCCACTAAGTCTATTTTGCCGTCTACTGTACCCACTTGCAAGACTTCTACTTGTGGTAGCTTACTCCGTGCTTCTACCAGCTTGGCACTAACAGTAGTACTTGTTACTAACAAAGTCGGTGCCTCGCCGTCTGCTAAAACTTGCGCCGTAGGTGGTATTTCTAGCCGTGCGTCTAAAACAATTCGCACCGGATTTTTGCCAGGGCTAAGGCGACAGGTTAGTGCCGGATTATCTGCTAACACCGTGCCTTTGCCTACCAGAATACCGTCATAAATACCACGCAAATAATGCGCATAAGTTCTGGCCACTTCCCCCGTAATCCACTTGGAATCACCGCTAGCTGTAGCAATTTTACCATCTAGCGTCATGGCATATTTTAAGGCAACAAAAGGCTTACCCGTCGTCACCCACTGAAAAAATACTTCATTAATTTTTAAAGCTGCTGGGGCAAGAACCCCTGTAACCACTTCAATTCCAGCCTCTTGTAGCTTACAAAGCCCCTTACCGGCGACTTGAGGATTGGGGTCTTTGGTCGCTACCACGACTTTGCGCACTCCTGCCGCAATCAACGCATCCGCACAAGGACCCGTGCGCCCATAATGCGAACAAGGTTCCAAGGTAACATAAGCAGTAGCTCCTCGTGCCTTGGTTCCAGCCATGGCAAGGGCATTAACTTCCGCATGAGCAGCGCCAGCTCTATGATGCCAGCCCTCACCCACTATTTCTTCTTGGTCATTGACAAGCACCGCACCTACTAAAGGGTTGGGGCTGGTCTTACCAGCTGCTAACACCGCCAAATCTAAAGCTCTTTGCATCCATTTTGCGTCCTTCATTCTTAGCCACCACCTTTTTCACAAAAAAAGAAAGCCCTACAACTCCCCTTGAGGTTGGTCGTATGGCTCTATAATTACATCCATATGCCTTTTCACATCCAGACTGTACTGTCGGTTTCGGAATTACACCGAATCATGCTGCAAGCAGCTCGCGGACTATACCGCCGGTAGGGAATTGCACCCTGCCCCAAAGGCCAAACTATTAAATTATGATAATAATATAGCACGACGATTTATCAAATGCAATTACTTTTTTAACTGGCTAATTGCCAATTTGGCATCGTCTGCCCCGTAGATAAAGGAACCTGCTACCAAAACATTAGCGCCCGCCGCTCTTACCTGCAAAGCAGTTTCCGCATTAATTCCACCATCGACTTGAATATCAATGTGATAGCCACCGTCGACGATCATTTGCCGCAAGCGGCTAATCTTGGGTAAACATGAATCAATAAACTTCTGCCCGCCAAACCCTGGATTAACGGTCATAAGAAGCACTAAATCCACGTAAGGTAGGATTTCTTCAATCGTACTCAAAGCAGTGGCAGGATTAAGCGCTACCCCAGCTTTCAGTCCCCGTTCTTTAATTGTTTGAATTACGCGGTGCAAATGCTTAGTAGCTTCTGCGTGCACGACAATTAGATCAGCACCGGCTGCTACAAAATCCTCAATATAGTTTTCCGGATGTTCCACCATTAAATGACAATCAAAAAACAGCTTGGTTACCGGACGTATTTTTTTAACTACCGGTGCACCAAAAGTAAGGTTGGGGACAAATTGACCGTCCATTACATCAATATGCACCCAATCTGCTCCGGCCACCTCAATTTTTTTAATCTCTGCCGCCAAATAAGCGAAATCTGCCGATAAAATAGAAGGCGCTATAATAATCATTTTCTTCCGTCCTTTTCTTTTTTGGTTTTGATTTCCTGCATAATCGTCAGGTAAGACTCATAGCGTGAGGTGGCAATAACGCCCTCCGCTAAGGCGGCTTTCACCGCACAACCCGGTTCGTGAGTATGGGTACAAGTCGTGAACCGACAAGCACCGGCAAACTCCGTAAATTCTTTAAAAGCCACATACAGTTGTTCCAAAGTGATTTCTTCCAAACTTAAATTCCCAAACCCGGGTGTATCCACCAAATAACCGCCGGCAAAAGGTAACAAATGAGCGAACCTAGTGGTGTGCTTGCCTCGCCCGATTTTTTCACTCACCCCACCAGTAACTAACTGTAACCCCGGTTCTAAAGCATTAAGTGTCGAGGATTTGCCTACACCGGAGGGACCAGCAAAAACCGTAACTTGGTTGCTAACCGCCGCTCGCAAGGCCTCCAGCCCTTCCTGCGTTTGAGCAGAAATCGGATAGACCTGGTACCCTGCCTGCTGGTAAATAGTGCTTATTTTCTCTACTAAACCCACCGGTGCCAAATCCAGTTTATTTAAACACAGAACGGCCGGAATTTTAGCAATTTGAGCTAGGGCCAGGAGTTTATCTGCTAAAATAAAACTAAAATCCGGATTAACACAAGCAAAAGCTACAATAACTAAATCCACATTAGCTACTGTCGGACGTTGCAAAAAGTTTTTCCTGGGCATAATTTCCGTAATCATGCCCTCTCCACCGGTAACTTCAAACTCCACATAATCACCTGTACATAGCGAAAAACGTATTTGCTTCATTTTTCCTTTAATTTTACAGGTGAAAACAGTTTTATCTGCTGTTTCCACATAATAATAACCGTTGTAGGTTTTTATAATTCGCCCTTGCTCTTTGTTCACAAACGTTTTTCCTCCAATAATCTACCATCACAATAAAATTGAATGCGGATTGTCCCCGCACCTTCAATTTGTTGTCTAATAATGGAACCGCCTTTGACCTTGTTACTATAAATAGTACGTCTGCCCTCATTGTCCACCACAACAATTTTCGCTTCTTGTAATCCCCCAGCCGGCACTATGAATTCAGCAATATAATTTTGCGTTTTGTTATTTTGGGCTACAGTTAACGCTACTTCTGCATTAACTTCCACGACACTTTCTGCTGTAGGAGAGGTTTCTAAAACAATTTCCGCATTTTGAGGGCTAACTTTTTCACTAATTTTGCCTACACGTAAACCTAAATCATTAAGAATAGCCTTCGCTTCGATTTTAGTTTTACCTACTAAGTTGGGTAAAATCACTTGATTATTGCGAATATTAATAACAATATCCATGGAAGTACCTTTAGGTAATTTCGCCGGTGCCGGCACTGCCTGCTCGAGCACGCTTTCTTCCGGAGCGCCTTTGACCATGGTTACTTTCACAGTCCCCAATTCCAAACCAGCTTTTTTGAGTAAGGACTTGGCTTCAGTGAGATTCTTGCGCAAGAGATTAGGCACATCGACCATCTCTACACCTTTACTGACGATTAGTTTTATTTTGCGTCCCTCTTTGACGATTTGCTGTGGCGGTGGTTCCTGTCCCCGCACGATACCAGGTTTGACTTGAGCATCATATTCTTCATCAATCACATAGGATAAATTAGCTTCATGCAACAGTTTTTGCGCTTCGGTGACAGTTTTACCGGTAACATCAGGTACCGGTACTTCTTTACTCACAAAACTACCAGTAAAGAAAAGATAACAAACTATCAGCGAGCAAAAAACCAGTACCCCAGCGGCCAGCTTTTGCCGCTTTTTCTTTTTTGTCGCCTTGGCTTGTTCGGCTAAAGTAGCGGCGTCATACAGCATTTCCTGTGGAAAAGTGGCACGGTTAAGAACAACAGTATTACCTAATTCCACTTCATTACTTACCAGCCGTTCATCGGCAAAAAACTCGTGGTTTTCTACACCTAAATCGGCTTGTGCGATTAATTGCCCAGCATACTCTAGGTCCGATAACAATTCCTCTGCGGTATGATAGCGTTCGGCTAAACTTTTCGCCAGCGATTTAGCAACAATCTTTTCTAACACCACCGGCAACTGTTTGTTAAAAACTCGTACCGAAGGTACCTCTTCCCTGACGTGCTTTAACGCCACCGCTACAGGGGTATCGGCAGTAAAGGGTAAGCGCCCCGTTAACATTTCAAACAGCACCACACCCAAAGAATATATATCCGACTGCGTCGAAATCTTCTCACCTCGGGCTTGTTCCGGCGACAGATAATGAACGGAACCAATCACGTCAGCCGTATAAGTCATGGTCGCAGCACTAATAGCGCGTGCAATTCCAAAATCAGCAACCTTAGGATTGTTATTAGCATCTAATAAAATATTATGTGGTTTAATATCACAATGGACGATACCTCTACTATGGGCGTGTTGTAAAGCAGAAGCAATACCTTCGGCAATATGCACAGCCAATAAAGGTTCCAAGGCCCCACGTTCGGCAATTAATTCTTTCAACGTTTTACCGGGAACACATTCCATAATGATGTAATAAATACCCTCTTCTTGTCCAACATCGTAAACATTCACAATATTGGGATGCACTAGTCCTGCTGCCGCCTGAGCTTCTTTCCTAAAGCGCACAATAAAAGCTTCATCGTCAGTAAATTGTGCCCGTAAAACCTTGACGGCCACCTCACGACCCAAAAGGGTATCTGTAGCACGGTACACTTCGGCCATACCGCCGCCACCGATTGCTTCTAAAATCTGGTATCTGTTATTAAGGAGTGTTTGTTTCATTTGCAACCCTCCAAATCAAGGATAATAAAGGAAATATTATCCTTGCCGCCTGCGGCAAGTGCCTTATTCAGTAAAGTATCGGCAACTGCCGCAAGGTTACTGCCTGCTAACAGTTCCGCAATCGTATCTTCCTTGACCATGTTTGTTAAACCATCACTACACAATAACAAACGTTTCGCTCCTACCAATAAGAATTCGAATAAATCGACTTCTACATAGGGTGCTACTCCCACTGCTCTGGTAATAACATTTTTTTGCGGATGAGATTCGGCTTCTGCCAAAGTAATCTGCTTATTTCTCACCAATTCTGCCACAAACGAATGGTCACTGGTAACTTTTTTAAGACCGGTACCTTGCAACAAATATATGCGAGTATCGCCCACATGTGCGACACAAGCTCTTCCATCATCCAATAAATAAAGCATTGTTAAAGTAGTGCCCATACCTTCCAAGGCTTTATTTTCTTTGGTAATCTGCCAAATTTTGGCATTCACTGCCTGCACTGTTTGGGACATAAAAGGTAAAATAGCTTCATCCTTAAGCCCCTGAAAATTAGTTTGGTTCAAATATTTAACCGCTTCATTGCTGGCTACTTCTCCGGCTTGATGTCCACCCATACCATCCGCTATAGCAAACAAACGTGGTAGCTTCACTAAAATGCTATCCTCGTTATTTTCCCTGACAAGTCCTCGATTAGTTCTGCTGACTACACGCACAAATTTCACCTCCGCACAACAGAGTTAGATGTTTTTCTGCTCTCCGAATTGTGCCCTTAACTGCCCACACGCCGCTGCAATATCATTACCCATTTCTCTGCGCACGGTAGCATTGATTTTATTTTTGGTCAAGACTTGCAAAAATCTTTCCACTGTTTCCTTGCTCGGTCGTTTAAACCCTTTTTCCTCTACAGGATTTACTGGGATTAAATTGACGGACACGTTTTTAAACCGTAAAACATTGCTCAAAAGCTCCGCATCTAGTACGGAATCATTTTTATTGGCAATTAAAACATATTCATAAGTCACCTGTCGGCCATTAGAGGCGGCATAGCTGTCGGCCGCCGCAATTACTTCCGTAAACGGGTATTTTTTGTTAATTGGCATTAGTTCACTGCGCAACTCGTCACTGGCTGCGTGTAATGAAATAGCCAAAGAAATAGGCAGTCCTTCTGCTTCAAAACGTTCAATGCCAGGCACGATACCACAGGTTGAAACTGTCATATTACGATAACCAATATTCAGTGTATTTTCTTCATGCAGAAACTTAAGCGCAGCGACAGTGGCTTCCAAATTAAGCATTGGTTCTCCTGAACCCATGACCACAATACGACTCACCCGCTTGCCTTCCGCTAGCAATGCTTTATTAAAATAGTACACCTGCAAAATTATTTCTTCCTTGGTTAAATTACGGACAGCACCATTAATACCGCTGGCACAAAAAGCACAACCCATATTACAGCCAACTTGGCTGGACACACAGACGCTACAACCATAATTATGTGCCATGCACACCGTTTCCACCGAATTGCCGTCTGCTAATTCTAGCAATGCTTTGCGCGTACCATCACGACCGGACAGTTGTTCTTTTAACACTTTGAGGGTCGCCGGTAGAATTTGAAAAGTAGCCGCTAAAAGCTCTTGATCGGCTTTTGCTATATTCTTCATTTCACAAAAGTCAAACACTGCCTTTTGATAAAGCCAATTGAAAACCTGTGCCGCTCTAAACTTCTTGAATCCCTGAGCAAGAAATGCAGCTTGCAACTCTTCTAGTGACAAACCAAATATTTCTTGTTTATCCATAATTTCCCTACTTTCACGCCTTGCGTTGCAAGGCACAGATATAAAATCCGTCAATACCGTCTTGTTGCGGCAAAATTTGTAATTCTTCTATAGTTTCACCCGTACGCGGGTGTTGGAAACCTTTAAAAGCAAAATTAACTTCCTCGGCTAAAAAGGTCGCAATCACACCTTGATTTTCAGCTTTTTCTAAAGTACAAGTACTATAAACCAAGATACCTCCATTTTTCACATAGCCTGCTGCATTTTTTAAGATTGCTAATTGTAACGCCGGTAACTTTTTAAATTCATCAGGGTCTTTCGTCCAACGAGCCTCTGCCCTGCGGCCCAAAACGCCCAACCCAGAACAAGGAGCATCTACCAAAACGCAATCTGCCAAGCGTTTCCACTCCGGCACTGTCACCACCCCGTCACGTTCCCGTGCGTCAATAATGGTAATACCCAAGCGAACCGCATTTTCTCGGATTAAATTGAGCTTGTGAGCATGGATATCCGTAGCAATAATTTTGCCTTGATTACGCATGAGTTGTGCCAAATGGGTAGTTTTACCACCGGGAGCGCTACATACATCTATAACTATTTGTCCCGGCTGGGGATTGACAATCGGTGCTACCAGCATGGAACTCTCGTCCTGAACGTAGATCTCACGTCCATGTTTTTGAAAGAGCTCTTGCAGTGAGGGTAATTGGGTGCACACAATACCATCTGGGCTCCAGTCCGAAGGAACTGCGACTAAACCCTCGGCTAACAATTGTTCCAAAAGTTGTTTTCTAGTAGTGGTCAGAGTATTAACCCGTAGCGTTAAGGGGCGAGCTGTATTGTCATACTCGCATAACTTAATGGTTGCTTCCTCACCGAAGCGTTTAAGCCATTTACCCATCAGCCATTCAGGGTGCTGATAAGCTAACGCCAGATGAAGTTTAGGGTTTTCTGCCATTGTTGGATACTGACAAGTATCTAAGCTGCGAACGCTGCTCCGTAGAACGGCATTAACAAACTTGCCGGTACCTTCATGTCCAAAAGCTTTGGCTAAGCTGACAGCTTCATTACAAGCAGCAGAAGCCGGTATGCGTTCCAGAAAATAAATTTGGAAAACACCCAGCCTTAAGATATTTAAAATCACAGGGCTTATTTTTTTTAGTGTGCGGGAAACATTGCGCGCAATAATCCAATCCAAGGTTCCTTTGGCTTTGAGCGTACCGTACACTAATTCTGTGGCGAAGCGACGGTCTAAGTCGCTTAGGGTTTTAGTATTGAGCAGCTCCTTGTTTAAAGCGATATTAGCATAGGCGCCTTCATTCAAAACCTGATTAAGCACTCGTAGTGCAACTAAGCGGGCATTACCCTGCTTATAATCATCTTTACTATCTCGCTCACTTGGTTGTGGCATCTTCTACCTCAGCTTTCAAAAAGTATTTAATAGTTTCTTCCACTTTGTCGATATCCACCCGTGTATTAAAGCAAGGCCCAAAAGGGCGCTCATTAAGTACCCCAATGACCGGTAACGGAAAAACATCTTGAATACCACTGGTTAAGTCCCGTTCACAAGCTACGGCAATGATGGCTTTAGGTTTTACCGCCTGCACAACTTGTCTAGCTAGCGTTCCGCCTGTAGCGACAGCCATGTGAATACCATATTTATGGGCTAATCCCAGCATCGCCCCCACACAACACCTGCCACATTGATGACAATTTTCCACGTTGCGGGTTATTTTAAAGGTGCAAGTATCCAATTGTATACAATGAGGTGTCAAAATCATAATGCGATCTGCCGGCACCTTAATTTTTTGTTGTCGAACTAGGTGATTACTCACTTCAATAAAAGATTGTTCGATACGATTACGTGGAATATCAAACACCCTGCCCCAAAAAATTGAGAAAGGAAAAATCATATTAATCACATGCCACGCCCAGTTATGAAAAAGTTTTAATGTGGGCATACCCAAAATGGCCAAGACAATACCCACAACTCCTGCCAATAAAGCTACGGTTACAGCTGCTCCACCCGCACCAATGACAAGAGGCAAATAATGATTGATATCATTGAGTCCCGGTACTGATACCAGCCATAACATATAAATAAAAAGCCCTGTGATCACGGCACTTAAGGTAGCTAGTGCAATAAACACGCGTTTTTTAGGTCTTAATACCGTTTCGATCATTTTACACCTCTACTATAAATACATCTCCAACTTGAATACCATGCCCATTAGAAAATACTCCGGCTGACATACGCTTCTTTGATTCCGGTTGCACTTCCAGTACAGCCAAGCTTTGCTGACCGCAAGCTACCACAAAGTAATCTTTCTCTAAAGTCACAACTGTGCCGGGTTTAACCTGTGGGTAAGAGTCTGCCAATACTCTAGTTTGCCACAACTTTAGTACTTTACCATTGGGTAACTGGGTATAGGTTCCCGGCCAGGGATTAAACCCCCGCACTTTGTTATGAATGTTTAAAGCCGGTTGTGCCCAATCTATTTTTTCCATTGCCCTCGTAAGGAGCGAGGCGTAAGTAGCCTGTACATTATTTTGAATTTCCGGCACAAGTGTCTTGGCCTCTATCATCTCAATAACTTTCAATAAGAGGTCGGCGCCCAAAACTTTTAATTCATCATGAAGTTCACCCATTGTCATATTTGGTGTAACCGGCACGCTGGCTTTAGCCAGCATGGCCCCTGTATCCATACCCACATCCATCTGCATAATGGTAACACCAGCCTCTTGCTCACCCTGCAAAATAGCGTAATGGATGGGCGCTGCTCCTCGATAACGAGGGAGCAAAGAAGCGTGTACATTAATGCAACCATAAGTTGGTAATTCCAGCATTTTCTTGGATAAAAATTGACCAAAGGCCGCTACCACAATCAAATCAGGCGCTAAATTCTGCACCGTGGTCATAAACTCTGGAGTACTAATTTTAGCCGGTTGCAATACCGGTAAATTTTGCTCTAAAGCATATGCTTTCACTGCCGTCATAATCAGCTTTTGCCCCCGCCCTTTCGGTCGGTCAGGTTGTGTTACTACAGCAAGTACTTCATGGGACGAATTAACTAGTGCGGCCAGACTATCAACCGCAAATTCCGGTGAACCCATAAATAATATTCTCATACAAACCTCCATCTATTCCTTATGGCTCAGGGATTTAGCTTTATCGACAAAAAGCACTCCATTTAAATGGTCAATTTCATGTTGCAGAGCCACTGCCAGCAAACCTTCGCCTTCAATATTCATTTTTTGACCTTTACGGTCATAAAAATTCACACTGACAAAATTAGCTCGCTCCACTTCGCCTACAAAATCAGGCACGGACAAACAGCCTTCTTCCAATACGCAGGAACCTTTTTGGACAACAATGACAGGATTAATAAGCTCAATTACCCCTTCGCCTACATCCACCACAATAATACGCTTGGAAATCCCCACTTGAGGAGCAGCAAGACCGCAACCGTTGGCCTGTACCATAGTTTCTGCCATATTTTTTAAAAAATGTCCTAGTTTTTTATCAAAACGAGTAACCTCTGCAGCCACTTGGCGCAAAACCGGATTACCTGCTGTTTTTATTTCTAATGCTGACATAGCAACCTCCAAATACAAGCATGTATAATAAGTTTACTGTTTATTATATCACAAACAGGCGTGCTAGGAAAATCAATCCGCTTTTAAATAACGCTAACCGGATCCACATCAAAACACACATTTTTCATTTCTCGAAATTCAGAATGTAAAAGCAAGGTTTTAACAACATTCATCATCTCGCTTTTAACTAAAACATTAATCCGATAAAGATCACGAACCTTAGCCACGATAGCGGGGAATGGTCCCATAACCTCCAGCTTGAGGGTCGGTGTCGTCAAGACAGCCGCCTGCAATAAATTGACAAGCCGTTGTGCTGTCGCTGTACCTGTTTGTTGTTGGGCGTCCAGGACAGTAATTTTGAGTAAGTGAGAAAAAGGCGGATAGTTTAATTCCTCCCGCACACTTAACTCCAAGTGCGCAAAGGTATCATAGTCCTGGGTAGCGGCTAACTTAATAATGGCATTGTCTGCATCATAGGTTTGCAAAATAACTACACCTGGTTTTTCCCCACGTCCCGCTCTCCCAGCTGCTTGCGTTAGCAAAGCAAAGGTTCTTTCTCCTGCTCTAAAATCCGGTAAATTTAACTGCGAGTCTGCCGATAAGATGCCAACTAACGTTACGTTGGCAATATCGTGTCCTTTGGCCACCATTTGCGTACCTAATAAAACATTGGCTCGTCCGTCAGCAAAATTTTTAAGAATATCTTCGTGGGCAAATTTGCGTGACGTGGAGTCTTGATCCATGCGCAGTACTTTAATCCCCACATTTAACTGACTAATTTCTGTTTCCGCTTTTTGCGTACCTGTACCAAAATATTTAATCCTGCGACTATGACAATGGGGGCACTCATCCGGCAAAGCTTGTGTTTCACCGCAATAATGGCATTGCAAAAACTCCCCTGTACTGTGATACACCATGGCCACAGCACAATGGGGGCAGCTAATAGCTTCGCCGCAATCTCGGCACAGGACAAAAGTAGAAAACCCTCTACGATTTAATAATACGATAGCTTGTCCACCCTGCTCCACCGTTTGTAGCAGCCCCTCTTGTAATGACCTTGATAACACGGATTTATTTCCACTTTGTAGCTCCGCTCGCATATCAACAATTTGCACCTGGGGTAACTGACTGTGATTTGCTCGTTCTTGAAGTAATAAATGCTGATAATTGCCTTGCAAAGCCTGGTAATATGAGCAAATGTCCGGCGTGGCACTTCCCAAAACTACCGGAATGCCCAAAAGTTCTGCCCTGTGTATTGCTACAGCTTTGGCATGATAGTTAGGTCTTTCTTCTTGTTTATAACTGGACTCGTGTTCCTCGTCCACAATAATTAAGCCAAGAGAAGCAAACGGTGCAAAAACCGCTGACCGTACGCCAATTAAAACGTCTGCTTCCTTAATTCTGAGCCTTTGCCACACATCAGCCCGTTCATTTTGGGATAGCTTGCTATGTGCCACGGCTACTTTTTGGCCAAACCAGGATTTAAAACGCTTGACGATTTGGCCGGTAAGGGCAATTTCTGGAACTAACACCATGACTTGCTTACCGGCAGCTACTGCTTCTGCCGCTACACGTAAATATACCTCAGTTTTGCCACTGCCGGTAACTCCTTGCAAAAGGAAAGTTTGCTGCGTCCCGCTAACCAAAGCCTGCACAATCCTTGCCACTGCGTGCGTCTGTTGGGTTGTTAAAACAAAATTTTCTTTACAGTGACTGCGATTAGCGTAGCTGTCCCGAAGGACTCGTTGTTCGCTTTTTTCTGCCCATCCTTTATTACACAAAATTCTCATGGTGGCTGCTGAAATATCGTGCGCACTAAGCTGTGCCGCTTCCAGTGCTCCCTCTTGCTGGAGTACTGCTAAAGCAGCCCTTTGTGCCACCATTCTTTGCGGTGCTGTCGTTAAAGCGTTGCTGCCAGTAGTAGTAAGAGTAAAAACATTAATCGTTTTTGCTTTTAATTTATTTGTGATTTCATATTCTAGAACCACAATCTTCTTGGTAATTAAGCTTTTAAGGAGCTTAGCTCCGTTAGTAAATTGTTCAATAGCCTTGCGCCCCAAACGTCCCTGTGCGCTAAGCCACTGGCACAAGGCTTCCTCCTCTGTCGTCAGCTCTGACCAGTCTGTCGCTTGCAAGGTATATAGCGGTGCTCTAGCCAGCCCACTTTTGCCGGGAATAAATAACCGCATCGCTTCGGCTAAAGAACACAGATAGTACTCACTAAGCCAAATGGCAGTAGCGAGCATATGGTCATCAAACCAAGGTTTAGTGTCCAAGGTGTCTAAGACACCCTTGTACTTTGCCGGTTCTTCTACCGCTACCACTTCTCGTACTACAAACCCTTCCACGGTTTGATGACCAAAGGGTACAATCACTCGCCAGCCCACACTGATAAAATCCAGCTCTTCGGCTACGCTATATGTAAATTGTTTAAATAAATTTTTCACCGGCAAGTTAATTGCCACTTCCACATATTTCATCTTGCACCTCTCGCTCATAAAAAAGAAAGCGAGGACTAAAAATAGTCCTCGCTTTTAGTCACTCTTAGGTTATTCGTGACAATTAAGAAAAATCCTGCTTATAAACCAGCTTGAGCCTTTAAGGTAGCAACTTTATCCAAGCGTTCCCACGGCAAATCCAAATCGGTTCTGCCCATATGCCCGTAAGCGGCAGTTTGTTTGTAAATCGGTTTTCTTAAATCCAAGGCTTTAATAATACCTGCCGGACTTAAGGCAAAGTTTTTAGCTACCAATGTTGCTAGTTTTTCTTCACTAATTTTACCGGTACCAAAAGTATCAACTAATACCGATACCGGTTTAGCAACACCAATCGCATAAGCTAACTGAATTTCACATTTATCAGCTAAACCAGCAGCCACAATGTTTTTAGCTACATAACGAGCAGCATAAGCGGCACTACGGTCAACCTTTGTTGGATCCTTACCGGAGAAAGCACCACCACCGTGGCGAGCCATACCACCGTAGGTATCAACGATGATTTTACGTCCCGTTAAACCGGAATCGCCTTGAGGTCCACCGATAACAAAACGTCCCGTTGGATTAATATAGTATTTAGTATCAGCGTCTAACATCTCCGCCGGTACAATCGGCAAAATAACATATTTCATAATGTCTGCTTTAATTTGTTCCAAGGTAACTTCTGGGCTATGTTGCGAAGAAATAACAATGGCGTCGATACGTACCGGTTT
The DNA here is from genome assembly GCA_036659415.1 of Acidaminococcaceae bacterium. Classification (GTDB taxonomy): domain Bacteria; phylum Bacillota; class Negativicutes; order Acidaminococcales; family Acidaminococcaceae; genus JAVXCQ01. The sequence goes on along the minus strand of JAVXCQ010000004.1, from coordinate 9,756 downwards.
GTCATCTTCATATTCTACCGTAACTTGAGTTTTACCATCAGGGCGCAAATAATTTAAAGTGCCATTTTTGCGTACTTCTGTTAAACGGCGTGCTAGGCGATGTGCCATGGAAATTGGTAGTGGCATATATTCAGGAGTTTCGTTGGTGGCATAGCCAAACATCATACCTTGGTCACCGGCACCAACTTGGTCATCCTCGTTTGTGCCACCGGCTTTGGCTTCTTGAGCATCGTTAACGCCAAGGGCGATATCAGCTGACTGTTCGTCAATAGAAGTTAGTACCCCGCAAGTGTAGCCGTCAAAACCATATTTAGCACGGTCATAACCAATTTCAATAATAGTCTCGCGTGCGATTTTGGGAATATCCACATAACAATCAGTCGAAATTTCTCCCACAATATGTACTTGCCCGGTAGCCACTAGCGTTTCACAAGCAACGCGTGCCAAAGGGTCTTTCGCAATAATAGCATCCAAAATAGCATCGGAAATTTGGTCAGCCATCTTATCTGGATGTCCCTCAGTAACAGATTCAGATGTAAATAATTTTTTCATAGTAAACTCCTTTCATATTAGAAAACTATTAAAAGCAATAAAAAAACGCTCTCGAAATGAGAGCGTCAGTTATTAAATAACCTAATCTCATCTCACAATTTTCATTGCAGGACTTAGCACCGTTTTGGTAAAAAAACCAATGGTTGCTGTAGCTTCATAGGGCCATTCCCTCCGCCAACTCTTGATGAGTCCATATTTAATTTATACCGTCATTATACTGGATTTAAAAATAAATGGCAAGCTATTTTTTCCTAGCTAAAACCGTATTCAATAATTCTTGTGCCACTTCATACTTAGTCATTTTTTCTAAGCTGCGCACTTGCCCATCAGGGAATAAAAACTTCACCACATTAGTGTCAGCATTAAAGCCTGCCCCGGTCATAGTCACATCGTTGGCAACAATCATATCGAGATTTTTTTTGCTCACCTTAGCCGCTGCGTTCTCTAATAAGTTTTGTGTTTCCGCCGCAAACCCGACTAAAAACTGTTGCTGTTTTTGTTCACCTAAGGTTTTAAGGATATCCGGATTTTTATCTAAAACAATGGTTAAAGCCCCATCATTCTCTTTTTTTATTTTTTGCGTTGCCACGGCATGGGGTCTGTAATCTGCAACAGCGGCGGCTTTAATCACCACATCAACCTGAGGATAGTGACTAAGTACTGCTGCCATCATTTCTGCCGTAGATTCTACTTGAATTACCTCCACGTTGGGCGGTGGTGTTAAGGCTGAAGGCCCTGTGACTAAGGTCACAGTAGCTCCTCGCTCGGCGGCTACTTGCGCTACCGCATAACCCATTTTACCGCTGGAACGATTACCCACATAGCGTACCGGGTCAATTGCTTCTCTGGTTCCTGCCGCTGTTACCAAAATGCGTAACCCTTTCAAATCTCCCTGTTGTTGGGCAAAAAAGTTTTTGGTAAATTCTACAATTGTCGCTGGTTCAGGCAAACGGCCTAAGCCACTAGTACCGCAAGCCAAAAAACCACTGGCAGGCGGCATAATGGTGAAACCACAAGCACCTAATTTTTGTAAATTAGCTTGGGTCAGAGGATTTTCATACATATGCGTATTCATAGCAGGACAAAAGATAATTGGCGAATGAGCCGCTAAGAGAACCGTTGATAAAAGGTCATCAGCAATGCCATTGGCCGCCTTGGCTAAAATATTAGCAGTAGCAGGTGCTACTAGTAATAAATCTGCCCATTCAGCTAAAGCTATATGTTCAACATTAAATTCTTGTTTTGTAGACCACATACTTGTTGCCACAGGATTACCGCTAATTTCTTTAAAGGTTAGCGGTGTGACAAACTCCATTGCAGCTGCACTCATAACAACGCGCACCGTCGCTCCGGCTTTACGCAATTTGCTTACCAAGTCCACAGCCTTATAAACAGCAATACCGCCGGTAACTCCCAGTACAATCTTTTTACCTCTCAGCACAATGAGTTCCTCCTATTTAATGCCGGTTTTAGTACGTTCATAAGTAATTTTATGAGCGCCAACTTCTTCGAGAGCAATTGTCACTGGTTTATTGGACTTCGTTTCTACCAAATTAGGGGCACCATTCATTAATTCTCTGGCACGTTTAGCAGCTAAAACTACTAAGGTGTACTTACTATCTACTTGCTCTGCTAAATAATCAATAGACGGTTCAATCATTGACATAATTATTCACCACTCCTACATACGCCATTACGGCAAATTTCATTAACGATAAAAAAGGTTCTTACCGCACGGTTACGCTCGGCATCCATAATATTGCTTACTTTGGAAGTAGCCTTTTCCACTTCGTCATTCACAATAATATAATCATATTTAGACGCATACGCCAATTCCGCTGTAGCGGAACTAAGTCTGCGCTTAATAACTTCTTCACTATCCGTACCGCGTTTATAAATACGCTTGGACAGTTCGTCTAAAGAGGGTGGCACAATAAAAACAAAGACACCATCAGGATAGCTTTGTTTAATTTGTAAAGCACCTTGGGGGTCAATTTCCAATACCACATCAAGCCCTTGATTGAGTAAATCCAAAACATAGGCCTTCGGCGTGCCATAATAATTATCATAAACTTCGGCGTATTCCAGCAACTCTCCTTGGGCAATCATTTGCTGGAACTTAGTTCTATCGGTAAAAAAATAATTAACACCTGCAACTTCACCCGTACGAGGCGACCTAGTCGTAGCCGAAACTGAGTAAGCAATATCAGGACGTTTTTCCCGTAAGCGCTGACAAATTGTACCCTTGCCGGCACCAGAAGGTCCGGATAATACTAATAAGATGCCTTGTGGTTTCATTCGGCTTCATCCCCCTGCACATCTTCTTCTTGCAGGTTGTCGTCACCTTGGTCTAGACGGTTGGCAATAGTTTCCGGCTGAATAGCAGAAAGCACAATGTGCCCACTATCAACAATTAGTACCGCCCTCGTCCGCCGTCCATAAGTAGCATCAATGACCATGCCGCGCTCTTTACCCTCTTGAATAATTCTTTTAATCGGCGCTGATTCCGGTCCGATGATGGCGACGATCCGGTGTGCTGCCACTATATTACCAAAACCAATATTAATAAGTTTCATATCCATAAAATCGCCTCCTCTTCATTATTCAATATTTTGAATTTGTTCTCTAATCTTTTCAATTTCACCTTTAATCTCCACTGTGATTTGCGTAATGGTAAAATCATTAGACTTCGAGGCAATGGTATTTGCTTCACGGTTAAATTCCTGAATTAAAAAATCCATCTTCCGTCCTACTGGTTGCTCACTAGAGAGCATCGTGTGGAATTGTTTAATATGACTTTGCAACCGCACAATTTCTTCCGTAATATTAACTCGGTCAGCGAAAATAGCTACTTCTTGGATTAAGCGTTCCGGCTCCAGCTTTTGTTCAGTACAAGCTTGCAATAATTCATTCACGCGGTCGGTTAATCGTGCTTGGTAATCAAGCACTACTTGGGGACTACGTTCCTCAATCAATTGCAATTTATCAGCAATAAAAGTTGCCCGCTCCTTGAGATCGGCGGCAATATTATTACCTTCAGTCGTACGCATCAGTACTAAATTAGCTAAAGCGTCTTCTATCGCCGTCAGCATCTTGGGCCATAATTCTTCCACGTTAAAATAACCATCTTTAGTAGAAATAACCTCTGGACAACGAGCAAGATAAAGCAGTTCTGCCTGTGGTTGTAGTGTGGTCCCAGTTAACCCCACAGCCTCACCAATATCCTGTAAAGCTTGATGATACGACTTTGCAAGCGCTGCATCCACCTTCACCTGACAATTCTCGGAGTGGGTATAAGTTGCTGTAATAAAAACGTCCACCCGACCACGACTAACGGTTTTTAAAATAGTTTTACGGATTTTATCTTCAAGTGCATTTAAAAAACGCGGTAAACGAATAGCTACTTCATTGTAACGATGGTTAACTGTTTTCATTTCTATGACAAAAGAAAATTGTTGGTCTTCAAACTCGCCACGGCCAAAGCCGGTCATGCTTTTTAACACAGTAAAGCCTCCCCTTGCTCTGCTTAATCTTTAATCCATATTGCCCAAATGAAATTTAAACTCCCGCTCACCAGCTAATTTATCATTGATTTGTAAGACAATTGGTAAATCAGGGTCTAATTGTCGTAAATCAAAATACAGATAATATTGTAGATTCCACACCGTAGCCTTAAGATTGACCAAAGCTGGTTCCACTTCTGTCTTAACCGGTGGTTCCTTGAGGTCTAAACTATCCTTGATTTTGGCTTTGATTTTTTGTTCTAGTTTACTCAGCTCCGTTGTTGGGGTTGAAGCCGTGGTTTTTAATGTTTTTCCCTGTGAGGGAATAACGGGTTTAGCTACGACTTTAGTCGTTGCTGTGGCGGCTACCAGTTCTGAATGATAGGGCAAGGTGACATTCTTCCCCTGTTTTATTTGAATTCTCATCGCCTCGGGGCCGGTTTTTTCCGGAGCATCAATAATCGCCCCGATAACAAGAATTTGTTCATAGTTACTAGCTAAAGCCCGACTAGCATCCAAATCCAAAATTTCATAGGCTTTGGCTTTATTTTGGGCATCCATCGCAGCAATCACAAAAGGCGTATAAATAATTAATTTTTCCTTGCCGGCATAAATATTAGTTTTTTTGCTTTCGACTACAGTCCAAGGTTTTTGCAATTCTTCTGTAGGCAGAGCCATTTTACTTTTACCGTACTCCTGTGCTGCTCCCAACATTTGGTCGTTAACCATTAACATAGCAAAGGACGTTTGACAAAAAAACATAAAAAAGCTTAGCATTATTAGTACTTTTTTCATAAAATACCACCTCGTTTATCCGTTTGGCAACTTACCGTGACCATTTTACGCGGAGCATTTGACCTATCAACTGCTACCTATTATACTAAACAGAGGTTCAAACACATACTTCCGTTCGTATTATTATATATTATATGTAGACTTGGCGCAAATCAAATTGTAACATATTAAATAGATTGAAGGTTAAACAATATGAATTTAGAAGGAATTACTCTCCATATTTTAAGTAAAAATTTAGCGCAAACTCTGGTTGGCGGCAAAATTTACAAGGTTTTTATGCCAGCGGCCGGTTCTGTACTCCTCCTCATTAAAAAAGAGCGAGAAACCTGCGCACTAATGGCTGACTTTGGCGGTGCTTCTCCCCTTCTCTACCTGGCTGACAGTCTTCCCGAACGGCCAAATACCCCCCCGGCTTTTTGTATGCTCCTGCGTAAGCATTTAGAGGAAGGTCGCATTAGTAGTATTACCCAAGAAGGGCTAGAACGTGTACTTACCATGGAAATTGACGTTATTGGTCCTGCCCGTCAAATCATTACCAAAAAATTAATTTTTGAGTTAACCGGGAAAAACAGTAATATCATTTTTACCCAAGATGAATTAATCTTGGACTCCCTCAAACACATTGGCAAAGGGCTCAGCAGATTTCGGCAAATCTTGCCCAATCTCCCCTATGTAGCCCCTCCTCTCCAAACCGGTCTGAATTTTTTGCAAACTAAACCCGCAGCCATTGCTGATTTATTACAAGCCGATTTTACAACTCCAGTACTAAAAAACCTCATCACCAAAACAACTGGCATCGGCAAATTTACCGCCACTGAATTACTTCATAGTTGTCACATTGCACCCCAAGCTACAGGTTTAACCTTAGCTGAGCGCCAGCTTTTCATTGCCACCTTGACTGCTTGGCAAAGTGTATTTTCCCGCCACGCTTTGGGTTTAGAGCAACTGCCCGTCTATGGTCTAATTTCCAAACAAAATCGGATGCAAAATATTAGCTTAATTAAGCCGACTCTTTTAGAAGACGCCGTCACCCTCAAAGAATTTATTTCCCTTAATGCCGCCTTGGTTTACTCTACTTCTTTGGTTCCTGTCCAAATACCGGAACTGGATTTATTAACCAAAACCGTAAGCCTTGCTCAAGTAAAAACCGAAAAAAAATTGCTCCTCTTGCAAAAAGATTTAGTAACCGCCGAAGATGCTGAAACCGAAAAAATCATTGCCGACACTTTAATGGCGAATATCTATCACTTGCAAAAAGGTCAAACCAGTTGTACCCTAGCTAACATCTACACCGGCGAGGATAGTACGATTACTCTAAACCCCTTATTCACTCCTACAGAAAATGCCCAGGCCTATTACAAACGGTATAATAAATATAAACGAGCTTTGTCGGAAATAAAAAAACAGCAACAGGAAACCTTAAGCCTGCTTACTTATTTACAATCCCTTGAATCATCACTAGAAACAGCAACCACCAAAAATGAAATCAGTGAAATTAAACAAGAACTAATAAGTGCCGGTATTTTAGTAGAAACAGGCAAAAAAAAGAAACAGCAAACCATGCCCAAGTCCCAACCGCTAATTATTAAACTTTCTTCTGATACTACTTTATATATCGGCAAGAACAATAAGCAAAATGATTTTGTTACTTTTGGTTTAGCGAAACCCCGTGACCTTTGGTTTCATACTAAAAATATTCCTGGCTCTCACGTTGTACTCAAAACCACTTTGCCGGCACCGCTAGCTCAAGATATTGAAATAGCCGCCCAGTGCGCAGCCTATTTTAGCAAAGCTCGTACTTCTTCCCAGGTTCCTGTGGACTATGTGGAAAAACGCTTTGTCAAAAAACCGGCAGGAGCAAAACCAGGTTTAGTCATTTTCACCAATCAACAAACCCTCTATGTCACACCGGAAACAGACTGCCTACAAACCCTGCTCCCTTCTTTATAAGTAATCTGGACATTGTAAGCCGTGCCTACTAAAAAGCACTCTAGCCCTTACCAAGGCTAGAGTGCTTTTGTGATTAATTTTATAATTCGATGTTTTGAGCTTGTGCTAAAGCGCTCCGTGCTTCTTTTATCAACCTGTCAATTACTTCTTGGCAAGGCAAGACATCATTAAGTACGTTCAAGCTTTGTCCCACCAATACTGCGCCTTGCTCCAAGTCACCGTCCACTGCTCCCAGTCGATTGGTACCAATGGCTAGCTGGTCTAACTCTGCTTGTGGACAACCGGCACATTCATGAGCTAAATAATTTTGTGTAAAGGCATTTTTAAGCGAGCGCACGGCATTGCCACGAGAAAACCCTGTGACGGCGGAATCCGTATCCGTCGCTTTAATAATTGCCTCTTTTACTTTAGGATTGCTGGCACATTCGGTGGTCAAAATAAAACGTGAACCCATTTGGACGCCGTCGCCACCCATCAGTAAAGCTGCTGCAAGGCCACGTCCATCAGCAATACCACCAGCCACAATCACGGGGATCGTATGAGGTGTTGCTAAAACATTCGTCATTAAAGCCATCGTGGTTTGCGTGCCAATATGCCCTCCGCCTTCCATCCCTTCAATGACCATCGCATCAGCCCCGGCGGCTTGAATTCTATTGGCTAACTTCACATTGGGGACTACGGGTATCGTTTTAACCCCAGCGGCTTTAAATTTGGCTAAATAAGGTACCGGATTACCTGCACCCAGCGTTACAAAGGCCACTTTTTCCGCACAAATCAACTCCACAATTTCGTCCACATTGGGAGCCATCAGCATCACATTAACGCCAAAAGGTTGTGTCGTCAAACTTTTAGCCTTGCGGATTTCTGCTTGCACCCATTCTGTCGTTCTGCCACCAGTAGCAATAATACCAGCACCACCGGCATTAGAAACTGCTGCCGCTAGCTTTGCATCTGAGGTCCATGCCATCCCACCTTGAATAATAGGATATTTAATGTTTAAAAGCGTTGTCAGTTTAGTTTTCATAGCAACCTCCATTAAGTAATTAATACTAATTCTTGTCTTTCATTATACAGTGCCTATACCAAATTATCTATCAATCTGTAACATATTTCACGTTTAATTCACATTACGAGAAACATCCCCGCAAACCCTGCTCCTGTCTTGACAGTCTAAAAAAAATACATTAGAATTTTTCTCAGATATCCACATTAATCTGTGTTTTTTAACCGTAATCATGAGGGGGAAATATTATGAAAATGCGTAGTGAAGAAGTTAAGTCCGGTTCCACCCGTGCCGCTCATCGTTCGCTGTTTTATGCCATGGGCTACACCGAAGAAGAATTACAACGTCCACTCATTGGCGTCGTTAATGCCCAAAACGAAATTATTCCCGGTCATATGCACTTAGACCAAATCGCCAAGGCCGTTAAGTATGGTATTTTGGAAAATGGCGGCACGCCAATTGAATTTCCTGCCATTGGTATTTGCGATGGAATTGCTATGGGACACAATGGAATGAAATATCCTCTAGCCAGTCGTGAATTAATCGCCGATAGTATTGAGGCCGTTGCCAATGGGCACGCCTTTGATGGTTTAGTCCTTATTCCTAACTGCGATAAAATCGTGCCTGGTATGCTAATGGCAGCAGCACGACTAAATATACCGGCCATTGTCGTCAGTGGCGGCCCCATGCTCCCAGGCAGACGTAACGGTATCGATATCAGTGTCAGTACTGTTTTTGAAGCAGCCGGTCGCTTTGAAGCTAAACAAATCACCGCAGAAGAATTAGGCGAAATCGAACATTCAGCTTGCCCCGGTTGCGGCTCCTGTTCCGGTCTTTTCACAGCTAATACCATGAATTGCTTAACAGAAGTTTTGGGTATGGGACTACCAGGTAACGGAACCATTCCGGCTGCCTATCAAGGTGCCAGAATTACTTTGGCTAAAAAAGCAGGCAAGCGTATTATGGATTTAGTTGCCAAAAACATTTGTCCCTTGGACATTATGACCAAAGCCGCTTTTGCCAACGCCATAACCGTGGATATGGCCATTGGCGGTTCTACTAATACTGCCCTCCATTTACCTGCCATTGCCCATGAAGCCGGCATCGATTTGCCCCTCGCTGAATTTGACCGTATTAGCAAAAAAACACCTTACTTAACTAAACTAAGTCCAGCCGGTGCTCATCATATTATTGACCTCAACGAAGCCGGTGGTATTCGTTCCGTCATGGCTGAACTAGATAAGCTGAATTTATTAGCCAAAGATGTGCTTACCGTCACTGGACAAACCCTCGGGGAGAACTTTGCCGGTGCTTGCATTCTACGTAGTGATGTTATTCGCACCGTAGATAATCCTTACCATAAAACTGGCGGTATCGCTATTTTGAACGGTAACCTTGCTCCAGATTGTAGCGTAGTTAAAGAAAGTGCGGTAGCACCTGAAATGCTCGTGCATTCCGGCCCTGCCAAAGTCTACGATTCCGAAGATGAAGCCATTGCCGCTATTATCGGTCGCCAAATAGTTAAAGGCGACGTCGTCGTTATTCGCTACGAAGGCCCTAAAGGCGGCCCCGGTATGCGGGAAATGCTCAACCCAACCTCTGTTTTGGCCGGAATGGGCTTAGACAAAGAAGTTGCTCTCCTCACCGATGGTCGTTTCTCCGGTGCTACCCGTGGTGCTTGCATTGGCCATATTTCACCAGAAGCCAGAGAGGGTGGCAATATTGCCCTGATTAAAAATGGAGACATTATTAACATTGATATTCCGCAACGTAAATTAAACGTTGCCGTAAGCGAAGAAGAGCTAGCAAAACGCCGTGCCGCTTGGGTTTGTCCTGAACCCAAGGTTAAAACCGGTTACCTCGCTCGTTATGCTGCCCTAGTTTCTTCGGCAGCACAAGGTGCTATTTTAGAAGTACCTAAATAAGCTTTCACAACCACAAAGCCGTTAGCAA
>JAVXCQ010000003.1:0-111352 GCA_036659415.1 Acidaminococcaceae bacterium | reverse complement strand
TACTTCAACTAATATCCAGTACAAAACCACCTTTCGCCTGCTTTTTATTTGCTAAATCTTTCTGCGTTTTTTCTCCATTTCTTGGTATAATAGACACAAGAAAACCGACGGAGGAAGTGGCGTAAATGTTACTGGAAGACAAAATTGCCCACACGCATCAAGTACTAATAAATATGTCGCCGCTTCGGCAATTATCCCTAGCACAAGTGCTCCAGAATTATTCGCCTGCCCACTTAGGACAATTACTCCGAGTCAATGGCTTTCCTTATGTTGTAGATTTGGACAAAACTGAACTAATTGCTTTACTCACGAAACAACTTTATTATAAATTCGATTATTTTTTACGCCATCTACTCTTGCAGGATTTATTATTGCTCCTTTTGGCAGGCAATCATCATTACCGTCCTTTACCGGCAACCAGTAAGGAAGCTTTACAGTTTTTCCTAGATAACGGATTTTTGCACCTCCTCCCTCAACCCAAGGGTAAACTGGTGCTTATCCTACCTCAAGAACTATTAGCCCAGTTAGTCGTCTTGTTGGAAAGCGAAGTGCTCCTAACGATTAGGCGGCGCGAAATTCTCTACACTACCCTCACAGGGCTAGTAGCACTATATGGTGTCTTTCCCCTCCAGCAACTCCACTTAGTCTTAGCCCGTTGTTTCCCTCGCCTTTTTAGCACGCCACCACCTGCTCCCGTCCTGCAAAATGCCTTGGAACGAGTGCAAGCCGACCAATATGATTTAGTGAAAATTGGCAATTATTTTCTCAATAACGAATTAGCCTTTAACAGCCGCTATCGAGAAGTCCTCCAAAGTAGTGCCGACCTGGCCTACTATCTGCCCAAAACCAAGGAAGAAATCATGAACTTTGCTTTGGGGGAAGGTAATACGGAAAGCCTAGCTTACCAAAAACTAGCGGCGTTCCTAGGTAAATATTGGTCTTTAGAAGAAGATGAGTTCGAAACAGTTTTGCACAATATTGTCTGGAGTTGTGCCAGTGGCATACCGCCGGCGGAACTGCTAGAAGTGTTTGCCCGTCAAAAATGCGGCTTAACCGGTGTTTCCCAGCTACAAAACTGCCGCAAGTTACTGGAAGCCTTGGCTCAAAATACTCGGCAATGGTTCTTGCGTGGTCATACGCCCTTAGAAGTAGCCGCTACTCAAAATACCCTCGTTATTCAATTTCCCGGCACTACATTTCACCCTAAATAAAAGGAGAACCTATACTCTAGGTTCTCCTTTTTTATTTAATTCTACTTCTTATCTGGGGCAACTTATCTAGGGCAACGTCCGTGCGTATAGACCGGTAACAGTGCTGGTGATACTTTGGTTGTTTTAATACCGGCCGTAGCTAGCGCCGCTTCAAAGCGATCAATATGTGCTAGTGTCAGTTTCCCTACGGTTGTCGTCTTACTTTTGGCCGCCGCACTTTTTCCGGCAATTCTGCCAAAAACAATAATATCCAAAAGGGAATTTCCCATAAGACGATTTTTGCCGTGAATACCGCCCACAGCTTCTCCTGCCACGTAGAGATTCGGTACTTGCGTGGCAGCGGCTTCATTAATCAACAGCCCACCGTTTTGATAATGAAGGGTTGGAAACACCAAAATTGGTTCTTTGCGTAAGTCAATCCCAAACTTGGCATACATCCGGAGCATACCCGGTAATCTTTGTTCTATCGTGCCTGCTCCATGCAAAAGCTCAATCATGGGTGTATCTAGCCAAACAGCACTGCCATCTAAAGCAGGAACACCTTTGCCCCGTGCCGTACATTCTCTGATAATAGAGGCAGCCGCTACGTCCCTAGTTTCCAAGGGGTGCATAAAAGCTTGACCTTCGGCGTTCACTAGCATGGCACCCAAAGAGCGCACTTTTTCGGTGACCAAGGCTCCAAAAATTTGTGCCGGATACGCTACGCCTGTTGGGTGATATTGAATAGCGTCGGCATAGATGAGTTCCGCACCCACCCGATAGCCGAGAATAAGTCCATCGGCCGTAGCACCGTAGTGATTGGAGGTGGGAAAGCCTTGATAGTGCAAGCGCCCTGCTCCACCGGTGGCGATAATAACGGTTTTGGCTTTTGCCACCAAATATTCGCCGCTATCATAATTCATTAATACGGCGCCAGCGACTTGTCCCTGTTCGTCCATAATTAGTTCAATGGCCGGAGCAAAATCAACCGTTGTAATACCTTGGTTAATGACTTCGTCCCGCAATACTCGCATAATTTCAGCACCGGTATAGTCGGCGGCGGCGTGCATTCTTTTGCGAGAAGTGCCACCACCATGGGTAGTCATCATAACGCCCTGTTCGTCTTTATCAAACATCACGCCCAAATCATTCAGCCATTTAATGGCCAGTGGGCCATCATTCACCAAACGTTTTAACAGTTCCGGTTTATTTGAATAATGACCGCCGCCTAAAGCATCTAAATAATGAATAGTCGGTGAGTCGTTCTCTTTATCGGCCGCCTGAATACCGCCTTCTGCCATCATGGTATTCGCATCGCCTATACGTAGTTTCGTCACGACTAAAACCTTGGCTCCGGCTTGGTGTGCTTCTAGTGCAGCAGCTGCTCCGGCGCCGCCGCCACCGATAATAAGCACGTCCACGTCATAATCTACTATATTTAGATCCACTTCTTGACTGGTAATGCGGCTGTGAGCCTGCAATAATTCTGCCAGCTCCGTCGGTACTTTATCGCCTTGGTTCGGGCCTAATTGTAGAACCTGGAACCCACTTTGGCGATAATCCGGATGAAATTCTTGGAGCAAAGTCTCTTTTTCTTCCGCACCAAAGCGAGAGAGAGCCACATTCATTCTTGCACTTCTGGTTTGTTCTACCTTAGCCATTGATTTCAACATCTCTGCAGTAAACATCATAGCCCTCCTTTACTTTTCTATTTCGCGGTTATTATAGAGTTCTTTAATTTCTGCCAGTGGTTTTTGCATTAATTGTTCCAGTAAGCGTTCACATTCGCCTCGTTCAATTTCGGCTACGCGTTTTTCTAGGTGAGGGCTAGCCGGCGTAATGTATTTACCGGTGAGCCGCCGTGCCAAAAGTCCTACTGCCGCCTGACTAATCCCAGCCGGACAACGGGAGGCACAAATATTACAACCCACGCAGTCAAAGGATTCATGGGCACATTTAGCAAAATCGCCACGTTGAGCATAAGCAATGTACTGCATTACATTTAAGCCTTGGGGACAGCCTTTGGTACAGGCGTTGCAACCGATACAAGAGTAAATCTCCGGATAGAGCTGGCCCATTAGGTTGTCCGTGGGTTTAATTTTCTCGAGGTCAAAGGTTTTTTTATTAATTGGGTAGGCTTGAATTTGTCCCACACACATATTGGCTTCTACCTTGGTTTGGCAGGATAAGCAGACTTTGATTTCTTGGCTACCCTTAATCCTATACACCACAGCGCAGGCGCCACAAAATCCGCTACGACAGCCACAACCGCGTACTAATTTATAGCCGGCATATTCCATAGCGTCCATAATTGTCAGATCGTCCGGCACAGTATATTTCTTGCCTAGCAAAAAGACATCTATCATTGCTTTTTCCATTTGTTAACCTCCTCAATTCCTACAGTCTACTCTTAATATTCGTCCGGCAATTCGTCCAATTCATCGCAACGGAACACCGGTCCATCTTTGCACACGTATTTGCTACCGATATTGCAGCGACCACATTTGCCGATGCCACATTTCATGCGTAACTCCAAAGTGGTATACACCTGAGTTTTTTGAAAACCCATTTTAAGCAGTGCCGCTAAGCACAGCTTAATCATAATCGGCGGTCCGCAAACTAGGACTGTTTTATCCGGCGAGAATTGAAGGTCTTGCAAAAACTGTGGAACAAACCCTACGTTACCCTGCCAACCTGCTTGGGGGCGGTCAATGGTCAAATGCACTGCACTTTGAGGCTCCGCCGGCCACACAGTAGTTAATTCCTCATAGTCTACAAAATCTTCCTTGCTGCGAGCACCGTAGACCACGTCTAATTGTCCATAGTCACTGCGCTTAGCTAGCATATAGTTAATCACTGACCGAAGCGGTGCTAAACCGATACCACCGGCCACAAACAAAATATCCTTGCCCACCAAAGCATCTGTTACGGGGAAAGCATTGCCGTAAGGTCCGCGGATAGCAATTTGCTGGCCGACTTCTGCTGCGTGCAAGTAATCGGTAATTTCACCGCAACGTTTAATGCTAAATTCCATAAATTCTAGGTTTGTAGGTGAAGAGGTTATGGAGAAAATAGCCTCCCCCTTACCCGGTACTGACAGCATGGCACATTGTCCAGGCATAAAAGCAAAAGCTTGTCCGCCTTCCGGTCTTTCTACTCTAAAGGTTTTAACATCAGCCGTATCTTGACGAATGGCTTTAATTTCTACAATCACAGGTACTAACGTATCGGTTTTAGTACAATTACACATCGTCACTCGCCTCCAATGCTTTTGCTACCTTGACGATATTCAGATTGACCGGGCATTTGCTTAGGCAACGGCCACACCCAACACAGGCGTAAACCTCATCGTTATTAGCGGGGAAATAAACTAATTTGTGCATATATCTTTGGCGGAAACGTTCCAATTTGCTTTTGCGCGGATTACCGTGCGCCATTTTGGTAAAATCAGCACACATACAAGAATCCCAACAGCGGAAACGTTCCACCTTATTCTCATTTTCGTAATCACGAATATCGTAGCAATGACAGGTCGGACAAACGTACGTACACGTGCAACAACTAAGGCAAGTGCCACTAAGTCGTTCCCACACGGCCGAAGCAAAAACCCGTTCTTCGTTTTGAGGAATTTTGGCAGCTACAGTAAAGTCTGCCAGGGGTAACTGGGCTAGAACTGCCCTAGTGCGTTCCCGTTGCAGCGCCACCTGTTCCTCTTCCACTACCTCTGCCAGCTCCTTCACGTAAACCGTCAGTGCTTCGCCTTTGGCAGTTTGTGCCTGCCAATACAAATCTCCCGCAACTAGCCAGGTTACCACGTCACTTTCCGGCTGGGTTGGGTCAATACCGAAGCTTTGACAAAAACAAGTTTCTTCAGGTTCACTACAAGCAAGACCGATAATAGTGCAAGCCCGGCGTCTAGCCTCATAAAAAGCATCTACTGGGGCTTGCAAAAACACCCGATCCAAAATAGCAAAACTGCGCACATCACAGGCCCGCACACCAAAAGCAATGGTGGGCATAGTCTGTAGCGGATGCTCCAGCACTGCAATTTTCTGCCCAGCAGTAGTAAAATCCACAATATTTTCTACTTGGGGGAAAAAGAGGTCTTTGAGCGATTTAGCTGTTAAAGTAGTCGTTACGTCCACCGTCATACCTTTTTCATAACGGGCAAAATCTACCGTCCCGGTGGTAACCGTAGTTGGTACATACAGCTCACCTTGTTGGGCTAGGAGTGCCCACAGCTTGGGTAGTTGTTCCTGCGTAATTTTCAGCATCACCTTAACCCCTCCTTTGCGAAACAATCGTCGACTCGGCATCAGCGGGGTCAAATTTGAGTAGTGGCGCCTCGGCGTCACTGGTAGCCCCAGCTTGATATTCACCATAAATTTCATTAATATCTAAAATAAATTTGCGATTTAACAGATCCAGCGGAATACCTTGCGGGCAGACGCGGGCACATTCGCCGCAATCTGTACACCGACCGGCCACATGAAAGGCGCGGATAATATGGAACATTTGCTCCTCGGCAGAGTTAGCGTTAGCCTTACCTGCTACTGCGGCCTGGGGGTTATCAAAAATACATTGTTCGCAACTACACGCCGGACAAATATCACGACAAGCGTTGCAACGAATACATTTGGACAATTCTTTTTGCCAAAAGCTAAACCGCTGGGCAGCCGTCATTTGCTCCAAAGCCCGAACCTGTGCAAATCTATCCGTCCCCGGTGGCACTGGCAGTTTGTCCCCTAGCTCTAGGTCTGCTATTTTATACTCATTACCTTTACAAGCTGTACATTTGCGCAGTAAGACCGCTGCTTGTGGCACAACTTTCGTACCGTAGGCTGTGACCAGCGTCACTTGGCCAGCTGCTACCGTTACGGTTTTAACTCCTTTAATACCTTGGTCTTTAATTTGTTTAATATCTAACATCCCGCCACAGGGAATACCAATGACGGTTACTAATTCTCGCTGCACACGGCCGTCTTGCAATAATTGGTTCAAACTATAAGTGTCACAAGGTTTCAGAAATACTGCTACCCGTTCACCTTTTTGGCTGGCGGCCAATAAATATTTACTCAGATTGGAGCCACAAAACTCATTATAAACTAGGTCTGTCAATTCCTCCGCCTGCCGGAAAAAGGCCGGTGCCGGATCATAACCCATTTCGCCCCTACGCCAAGCCAGTACTTTATCTACTGCTTGAGTGGTAAGTAGCTGGGTAGCTTCTTGAAGCATCAGTTCTGCTATTTTTGACATCGCAAATCCCTCAACTTTACATTAGCGCCCAAGGTGGTAATGGTCGCCACAAAATCGGTCATAACTTCGGCAAATTTATTGCCTTCTGCTGCCGAAACCCATTCTAAACGCAAGCGTTCCTTATCCACACCCAAAAAGTCCAACATACTCATAAGTAGCGTCAAACGCCGTCTAGTATAGTAATTGCCGGAAGTATAATGACAGTCACCGGGATGACAACCAGCGATAATCACACCATCTGCTCCCTTTTGAAAAGCGCGCAAGATAAAAGTGGGATTCACGCGGCAAGAACAAGGAACTTTGATGATTTTAACATTGGCAGGATAGGCTTTGCGGGCTGTACCAGCCATATCAGCACCGGCGTAGCTACACCAATTACAACAAAAGGCTACAATCAGCGGCTCAAAGGTTTTTGTTTCCTGCTCGCTAGAGTCTAACATATCGCATCCACCTCCGCTATAATCTGCTTATTGCTAAAGCCTCGTAAATCCATAGTTCCAGACGGACAAGCAACCGTACAAGCACCACAGCCTTGACACAAAGCGTCGTTCACACTGGCTACTGTCCGCTGTTCCCGCTTACCGCTTAGGGTAATAACTTCTTTTTCCACATAGGTAATTGCACCGTAGGGGCATACTTTACTACAAGCTTGGCACCCGCTACAAATAGCTTCATCACAATGAGCCACGCAAGGATTGGTTAGAAGCTGGTCTTTGGAAAGCAGCCCCAAAACTTTGACTGCCGCTGCTCCTGCTTGGGCAACAGTTTCCGGGATATCTTTTGGTCCCTGACACATACCGGCAAGAAAAATACCGGCGGTAGGACTTTCTACTGGTCGCAATTTTGGATGCGCTTCCGTATAAAAATCATTGGTATCAATACTGGCAGTCAGCATGGTAGCTAGCTTGCGCGCATCAGTAGCTGGTGTTACTGCGGTAGCCAAAACTACCATGTCCGTAGACAGGCAAAGGTGCTCGCCGCTAGTTAAGTCACTAGCAAAAACTAGTAAAGCTTCACCCTCGTCAACAACTTTACCTACTTGACCTCGAATATAATGGACACCGTATTCTTCTACCGCACGACGCTGAAATTCATCAAAGCCTTTGCCTGGCGTGCGTACATCAATATAAAATACCGTCACATCAATCTGAGGATATTTCTCTTTAACCAGCATCGCGTGCTTAGCCGTGTACATACAACAAATCTTGGAGCAATAGGTTTTGCCCCGCTTTGACGTATCACGGGAACCCACACAGGAAACAAATACGATTTTGCGCGGTACCTTGCCATCGGATAGGCGCTCCAAATGACCATTGGTAGGACCTGCTGCATTGGTTAGCCGCTCAAATTCTAGGGAGGTCACAACGTCCTGGCAGCGGTCATAGCCCAACTCGCCAAATTTAGCCAAATCTAAAGTTTCAAAACCTGTTGCTAACACAATAGCGCCATAGTTCTGGGTTATAATTTCATCTTCTTGCTCATATTCAATCGCTCCGGCTGGACAAATTTTGGCACAAATACCGCATTTGCCAGTGGTGAATTTCAGACATTGTTCCCGGTCAATCACCGGTACATTGGGTATTGCTTGAGCAAAAGGAATATAGATGGCGCCGCGATTACGCAAGCCCTCATCAAACTCACTAGGTGCTTTGCGGGCAGGACATTTTTCAGCACACAAACCACAACCGCTACAACGGTCAACGGCTACGCTCCGAGCCTTTTTGCGAATATCTACCTGAAATTTACCGACGAACCCGCTGACTTTTTCCACTTCACTGTAAGTATAGATAGTAATGTTGGGATGAGCGGCGGCGTCTACCATTTTGGGCGTCAAAATACAGGCCGAACAATCCAGCGTGGGGAAGGTCTTATCCAATTGCGCCATTTTGCCGCCAATGGTAGGAGCTTTTTCCACAATATCCACTTGATAACCAGCTTCGGCTATATCCAGTGCCGTCTGTAAACCGGCAATCCCACCCCCGATGACTAGCGCTCTTTTGGTCACCGCACTAGTTCCGGACACTAAGGCCACATTATTTCTAACTTTGGCAATAGCGGCCTCCGCGAGTGCAATGGCCTTCGCTGTAGCCACGGTTTTATCTTTATGTACCCACGAACAATGTTCGCGAATATTGGCAATTTCAACTAAATACGGATTAATCCCTGCCGCTTCCGCCGCTTTTCTAAACGTCGCCTCATGCATACGGGGAGAACAGGAACACACTACGATGCGGTCTAGTCCATAATCACGAACAGCACTGTGAATTAAGTCCTGACCACCTTCGGAACACATATATTTATAGTCTGCGGCAAAAGCTACGCCGGAAACGTTTTTCACGCTTGCGACCACCTGCGCCACATCAACAGTGCCGGCAATATTACTGCCACACCAACATACAAAAACGCCTATTTTTTGCACTGTGTTTACCTCCTCTGGCATTTTTAACGCCGTGCTTTAATTATTTATTATATTTCCGCAATGCCGCCACAATGGCTTGCTGAGGCATTTGTTCATCTAGCTTGCTCGGCAGTTCATCAAGGCTAAGCGTATTAGCACCCTGCTGGCGAATCACCGTTAAACGCACTGCCTCCATCAAGTTAACCGGGCTGACACCTCGCGGGCAACGAGCTTCGCAGGCAAAACAGGACAAGCACTGCCACGCAGAACGAGAAGCCAACAAACGTTCTGCCCGTCCCTGCATTAATTCCCAAACAAAGCGATGGGGCAAAAACTCCATCGCATTACCCACGGGACAACTGGCAGAGCATTTACCGCACTGCATACATTGCTTAACATCTGTACCGGCCATCAAAATAATTTCTTGTGCCAGTTTTTGTTCCGTTGTCGCCATCACGCTTCACCTACTTCTTTCACGCCCAAAGCTTCTGCCAACAGCTCTGTAAAATAAGCTAGGGGCAAACGTTGCTTTGCCGTGGCATTAACTACCAGGTTATAAGCACACAGAGGGCACGCCGTAATCAGTTCTTCCACGCCCTGACCACGAGCAGAAGTCAAAATATCGCCCACCATAGTTTGGGGCTTTATTTTATCCGTCACCGCCAAATAGCCGGCACAACACTCATTGCGCAAGGGGAAACTAACCGGCGTCGCACCCAATATCCGCAGGAAATCTTCTAGCACTGTAGGATTTTCCGGATCGTCAAACTCCATAATTCCAGCTGGCCGTAGTAGCATACAACCATAATAAGCACCAATCTTGCGACCGGTTAAGGGTTGCGTCACTAAACTAGCCAATCGTTCAAAACCTACAACCTTGCGGACAACTTCTAGATAATGTAGCACCTGGGTTTCCCCACCGTAAGGTGTAGGCAGTTCTAAATAAGCATTGATTTTATTTCTCAATTCCACATTCGTTGCCATATCGTGATTGACACGTTTTAGCACATGATGACAAGCAGAACACAGGGTCACTAGCGTACCACCATTAGCACTAGCGGCTGCTAGTGCTCGCACTGCCGCCAGTCTAGTCGCTATTTCGTCCTGCGCAAGGGGATAGACTGCCCCACAACATTGCCACTCCGGCAGTTCCACCAAGGGAAAGCCCAGGCGTTCTGCGGCCCGGCGGGCATAGAGATCCAGTTCTTTGGCTTTGGTGCTTAAAGTGCACCCGGGATAATAATTGTAGATCATAGTAGATCCTCCTTTAAATCAAGGCCCTTTTAGGGACTAAATGTCAAAGCTTTCGTACATATAAGATACTGTTAATATTCTACATTGCTTCTTCTTTTCCTGTATACAAAATGCGTGCAAAAACAAAATTTGCGTACAGGGACGTTGCTCGGCCCGCTACTAGCGTACTAAACTCGGTGGACAGACTCTATAAAGAAATCGCGAAGCAATAATAACTGCTTCGCGATCAAGTTTACGTTGGTGTGAACACCCTCCATCACGATGTGCCACGGGGCTTTATTGCGTTTTTTATTTTTCAAAAGTACCTTTAACGAGGGCCACTCCGTCTTTAACCATTTGCCGACCCTTGGCAAAAACAGCTTGCACCTGATAGTCAGCATCCAAAATAACCACATCTGCATCAAAATCTTCTGCCAACTGGCCTTTGTGGGGAAGTTTCAAACTAGTCGCCACGTTCACCGTAATTAACTTCAACGCTTCCTCTAGTGGCAAAATACCTCTTTGCACAATTTCCCGCAAACACGCGTGCAACGTTTTGGGTTCAGCTGCGGTTAAACCGATGTAATTATTATGCTCGTCAAAACGAGGCATGGAGCCATTACCATCAGAGCTCATAGTCATTTGTTCCACGGGTACGCCGGCAGCAACGGCAACTTTCACTGCGTCAGGAGCCTGCACCCTGGTAGGGGCAATAATCGGTGAGCTGGAAGTGAAGTCAATCATCCCGCCCAATTGGCTAAATTTAATAGCTTCTGCCAGTAGTCCGCTCTCTCTATTACAATGGGTAGGCGTGAAATTAGCAATCGGCAGATCCGTTTCTGTCAGAATTTCAAAAAGCCATTGTAATTTGCGTGGTCCCGGTCCCACGTGAATATGTAAAACACCGGCTTTGCCGGACAAAATACCGCCTACTCGTGCTTCCGCCGCTAGTTTAGCAAAATCTTCTTTGGTTTGAGCACTATTACGATGGTCGCTCATAGCAATTTCGCCGGTGCCGATAACTTTGTCAATAATGACCAGGTCCCGGCGAACAGAACCGGTTAAAGTCGGTGTCGGAATAGGGTACGCACCGGAATAAATCCAGGTGGTCAAACCTTCTTCTTCCAAACCCTTGGCTTTAGCATAAAGGGCTTCCATACTCCGCGTAATATCGTCCGTACCTAAAACGCCTACTACAGAAGTAGTCCCGCCTAAAGTCAAATCTGTGAGAACAACTTCCGGTGTCCTGGTGTGAAAACTGCCTTCACCGCCGCCGCCAATTAAATGGACGTGCTGGTCAATAAAGCCCGGCACCACACTAGCGCCGCCTACCTCCAAAACTTCCACACCGTCGCCCAAACCAGTTACATCAATACCAGGTGCAATTTTAACAATCTTGCCCCCAGCTAAAAGCATATCTTGGCACCCTAGGTCTGCCGGTGCATAAACGTGACAATTTTTTAATAAGGTAATCATGATTTTTCCTCCTTTATTAGTCCTACTTTTACTCCTGTTATAACAGCTTCGTTGAGCGCTCCTTTAGCAGAAAATAAACGAAGCAATAATATTAACCAATAATGCTCCCGCCATAGGAATCATCGTTCTTTTAATGGCATCAAACGGCGAAACATTAGCCGCTCCTGATACCGCTACGATAACGGCGGTAATTGGTGAAACACTTCTGGCAATACTGGAAGCAAACTGCATGGGTAAGAGCATGGAAACGGCACTAACGCCCACTTTGCTAGCTACGTCCGGCACCAGCGCCGAAAAAGCAAAGAACGGAGCATTACCGCTACCCATGACGATGGCGGACGCCGAAATAATTAGAGTCATCACGATAATCATAAAGCCTACGCCTAAACCCAAGCTTTGGGCTCCCATAATTAAAGTGTTAATCGCTCCGATGGATTTTAAACCATTGGCAAAAGTTTCACCGGCGACGATCAAGGTGATTACGGTTGCAAACTGCACCCCCATACCATTAAAGAACACCTGCAAAGAACTAAAAACTTCTTTTAAATTGCCTTTGCGCACATATTCGCACAACATAGCCATGGCAGTCGCCATGAGCATCGCCGTAATAACGTCCATTTTGACCGATTTAATCGCAAGTTTACTAAAAGTTAGAATTAAAACTAAGGGAATACAAGGTAACAAAGCATAAAATTTAGGTGGCAAATCTTGCATCGTGGCTTCATCAAAAACCTGGGTTACCACTGCTTCATGCCCTGCTCTGCGGTCAAAGTAGCTTTGCGTTAGGTAGTGCAAAATCGCCACCACAAACACAATACAAAGGCCTACCGGTATTTGGTAATGAGCAAAATATGTGGCAATATCCATGCCGGCACTATTCGCCGCCAAAACACTGTTACCGGAACCAGGTCCAATATCTAGGGACTGTGTCGTACCAATGACAGCTACTGCGGACAGAGGGCTCACACCCAAACCAATGAGAACCGGATACATAGTCACCATTAAAAGTAAGCCGAGCCCGGAAGCACTAGTAATAAATAAGGCCAAAAACTGTCCTAAAACATAGGTTAATGCCAACACTACATAGGGTGCTTTTAATTTTGCCAGAGGTTTAGCGGCTAAAAACACTAGCACCTTACTGGCTCCAATATGATCCATGTATTTCGCAAAACCGGCCACGGTCATAATCATCAGACCTAAGGCGGCGGCTCTACTACTAAAAGTACATTTCATAAATTCAAAGATGTCAAACCAGGCAAACCCTGTGCTTTGTTTCGCTGTAATAATACTACCCGTACCCAAAAGTAGCGAACAAGCCATAAGCATGATACCGCCTGTCAACAAGACGGCTTGGGGTGAATACTTTTTGAAAATCAAATAGCCAACCCAGCCAGTCACTAGTAAAGCAATCATTAATGCTAACATATAAATCCCCCTTTTCACTATAGATTACTTTCATTGTATCGTAGAGCAAGCCTGATGTGAAATTAGTAAAATTTATACATGGCAAATTTTTTATTATTAGCTTTGGTTCTTGGTCCTTAGCACCAATTCCACAAACCTTCGCATGGGCGGGGTAAACTCCAAATCGCATTCATATAAAAGAGAAATATTAAAAGCAGCATTATATTGTGCGGGGAAAACCACCAAGCTCCCCTCGGCTCTTTCCTTGCGAAATTTGAACTCCGGTAACATGGAAATCCCCAAAGATTTTTTCACGGCCAGAATAATTGTTTCTGAATCACTAAAGGCCAACACCTGTTTAAGCCGCGTGAAATCTACTTGCTTTTGCATTAGTTTATAGTAAACACTATTGGTTCGATAGCCGATAAAAGGATAGTCATAAATATTATTGCTCTGTTTGTAGGTTTCATACAATTCCCGAGAACAAGTCCACAAAATAGGCTGCTGCCATAATTCAATCCTTTTCGCATCTAATGGCTGGATATTAACGTGCACAAAGGCCAGGTCATACAATTTTTTTTGAAAAGTATCTTCGATGGTGGATTCAGCCGTCATGCACCGGTGTACCTCTATCTCCAGTTGAGGTAATTCTTGCCGTAATTGGGATAAAATATCTAACAAATAATAATTAATGGTTTGCGTGGAAACCGCAATCCGCAATTTGTCACTTTGTTGCTGAAAAGTACGCATTTGTTGCAAACCCTCTGTATAATCTTGAACCATGGCCTCGGCAATGGCCACAAAAGCTTTGCCTGCTGTGGTCAAGTAAAGATTTTTACCTTCCCGTACTAGCAATTTAACGCCGTAAGCTTCTTCTAGTGCCGTAATATGATTACTAATGGTGGGCTGCGTGAAATTTAAAAATTGAGCAGCCTGGGTAAAGCTTCGGCATTTGACCACGGCTAAAAAAGATTTATATACCTGTAACTGCATGAAACCACCAACCATTCGTTGTTTATTTCTATACTAAACGCCTTTATTTACGCTTATTATATGCTAAATTTCACGAGAACCAAAACTGCAAAAGTACACTCTGCCCGCTGCTCTTGGCAAAAGGCTCAACACTTATTGCCTACGCACCTGTTGCCACCGCTCTTACAGCTCGTCAAAACACCAGCAGCCCACATAAAATATTGCCAAATAAGTGAATAAATGATACTATAATAAAAAAGTGAACGGCTAATAATTTATTATCATGAGCTAATGGTTTTTCCTATCATGAATAGCCAGGAAAAGAGGGCACGTCTATGAATTTAGTCGCACAATATATCCCCTTTGTAGAATTTCTCGGTCAAGCTTTGGGGAAAAACTACGAGGTCGTCTTACACGATTTAACTACCCCGGACACTTCTATCGTGGCCATTGCTAACGGTGAAATCAGCGGTCGTGCCATCGGCGGACCGGTCACAGATTTTGTTCTCAAAGTTTTAAAGCAGGGTAAGACGGAACATAAACCCTTCATTGCTAACTATCACGGCAAAAATATTAACAATCACGTTTGCTGTTCTTCCAGTTATTTTATTCACGACCAGGAAAGCAAGGTCGTTGGTGTTTTGTGTATTAATCGCAATATTACCCCCTATTTGGAGGCTCGCAAATTTCTCACGGAGGAAGTCATCTGTGACGGCCCTAACGCTACCCATATTGATTTCACCGCCAACGTGCAAGACTCCTTTAATATTTTTGAAAATTTCCAAGGCACAGTGGGTGACGTTATCGGTACGCTCCTAGATAGCGCTCTGCAAAAATATCCCAGTACGCCCCAGCGTCTAGCACTAAATGAACGGTTGGCAGTGGTGCAAGAGCTTAATGACAACGGTCTTTTCCTCTTAAAAGGTGGCATTACCGCCTTGGCGGAGCGTCTGAAAATATCCGAACCCACCGTCTATCGTTATCTGGGTAAAATTAAAAAAGACAACGAAGTCTAAAACCTCGTTGCCCATACAAAAGGACTGTGCCTCGGCTTGAAAACCCGGAGCACAGTCCTTTTTTTGCTTAATTTATACTTCGCCTTCGTCCATAATGCCCAGTTTGCGTTTCCAGTAACGGGAATAAATCGCGCCCAAGGGATTATGTGCCAGCAAGCGGTCTTTCACTACCAACGTAGTCACAGGGCCTGCACAGTTCATGTTGAAGATGGCGTCATGTCCCACGCATAAGCCGCAGGAAATATAAAGCTCCACGCCTTTTTCACCCAAAAATTTTGCTTGAAATTTAGGATTACACATGGCTTCGTGTTTGAGTTCAGGTTTTACCTGTTTGAGTCCCAGCTCGGACTTGGGGAAACTACAAGTCTTACAACAAACACTATAAAATTCAAAGCCGGCATTCTTAAAAAATTTAGCAATATAACGAGCTTCTGCGTTTAAGCCAATACAAAAAGACATACCCAGTTTGTGGTAACCCATGGCTTTGGCAAATTCTGCTGTTTCTTGCAAACGACAAATATTACTATAATAGGTGCCTTCCACATAGGCCGCGGCTTCCATTATTTTCAATTCTTCCGGGGTATAAGCTGCCTTTACTTCGGCGAGCGGAACACCGGTACAATTAACGCCTTTGGTATAACAAACATGGGAAGGACAATTGGCACAATCACACTTCATTTTTTCTCAACCTCCTTTGGTCTTCTTTCATTATAGCAGTTATGCTAGGGCAATGGCTTCAATTTCCACCAAGGCGTCCTTAGGTAATTTCGCTACTTCCACGCAAGAACGAGCCGGACAGTCAGTAGTGAAATACTGGCTATAAACGCTATTCATAGCAGCAAAATCTTCCATATGCTGAATGAAAACTGTGGTTTTCATTACTTGACCTAAACTACTGCCAGCGGCTACTAGCACAGCTTGCACATTTTCCAGGGATTGTTTGGTTTGGGCTTCAATGCCGCCGACGGCAAATTCTCCTGTAGTAGCATCTACCGGCAATTGACCGGAAACAAAAATAATCCCTGCGCCTTTAATGCCTTGTGAATACGGTCCAATGGCCGCCGGTGCTTGTTCTGTATGAATAATTGTTTTTGTCATAATTTCATCGCTCCCTTTGCTCTCGCTAGTTATAAGTGACAGGGCAAGTAACTAACTACCTGCCCTTTTCGTCAACAGTAAATTATTGTTTTAAACTATTAACAGCCTTGGCCATTCTCTCTAGCGCTTCTACCAGTTGCGCCCGTGGGCAAGCAATGTTTAAACGCATGAAGCCATCGCCGCCAGGGCCAAAAGTAAAGCCGTCATTTAAGGCTACTTTGGCTTCTTTGAGGAAAAAGTCCATCATGGCCGTGTGTTCCATACCCAAAGCACGACAATCCAGCCAGAGTAAATAAGTCGCTTCGATTTTGCCCATTTTGATGAGGGGAAGCTTTTCTACTAGGAACTTGTGCATATAATCTAGATTACCTTGCAGATAGGCAATCAATTGGTCAGCATAATATTCACATTCATCGTAAGCAGTTTGAACAGCCAAAGTGCCAAAAACATTACGGCCAAAAGCTTTGAGATTTTCCATTTCGCTATAGAATAAATCGTGATGATTGCGATTAGGAATAATCGCCGCTCCGGTACGGAAACCAGCAATATTAAAGGTTTTACTAGGGTTCACGCAAACAATACAATTATTGGCAGCGGTTTGCGAAATGCTCCCAAAAGGAAAATGCTTACTTCCTCTGTACACGATATCAGAATGAATTTCATCGGAAACTACAAAAACGTGATGTTTAGCACACAATTCTGCCATGCGGTTCAATTCTTCTTTAGTAAAGCATTTGCCAGTAGGGTTATGCGGACTGCACAATAAAAACATGGTGGTACGCGGATCACTTAACAGTTTTTCAAAATTTTCCCAATCAACACTCCAAGAACCATCAGGGTTAGCGATTAATTTATTGCCGGCAATATTGCGGCCATTATGAGGAATAACGCTGTTAAAAGGATGATAAGCGGGCATATGCACCACAATGTTATCACCAGGGTGCGTAAAGGCACGCATGGCATAAACAATAGCCGGTACTACTGCCGGTGTATATTCAACCCAGTCAGTTTGCACTTCCCAGCCAAAACGGCGGTGTTGCCAACCGGCCACAGCGGCTTCATAGGACTTATTAATACAAGGATAGCCATAGCAAGCGTGCTCAGCACGTTTTTGAATAGCACTAATCACCGGTTCCGGACATTTAAAGTCAGTATCGGCAATCCACATCGGAATTACATCGTCGGCATAAGTATCCCATTTTTTACAATTAGTATTTTTTCTGCAAATTACCTGATCAAAATCGTGTTTTAACATTAAAATTACCCTCTTTCTTTTTCTAGTAGGTACCGCCTTTAGAAATTGATGAAAATAAACCCAATATTAATAAGTGCCGCTACTGCCATCGGAATGGCGGTGCGCTTCACTACTTGCACAGGACTAACCTCGGCCACACCGGCAATAGCTACGATCGCTGCCGTAATCGGAGAAACAACTCGTCCGAAACTGGTCATAATCTGCATCGGCAACACTAATGCCAAGGCTGGCATACTCATAGATTCGGCGATTTTAGGTGCCAGTGCCGCAAAAGAGAAGAAAGCGGCATTGCCGGAGCCCATGAGGAAGGCACAACCTGCAATCACCACACAAAAAAGAATGGTCAAGGCATAGCTGCTCAGCCCTAAAGCTTGTGCACCACTAGTTAAAGAGTTAACGGCACCGATTTGCACTAAACCAGCCGCAAAAACTTCACCGGAAGCAATCAAGGTAATAACGGTAGCAAAACTAGTGCCCATACCGGTAAACATTTCTTTTAAACCGGTCAACGTCTTGCCAAAAGCTCTGGTTCTGACAAATTCAAACAACATCGCAATGAAAGTACTCATAAACATAGCTGTAACCACGTTCATTTTAAAGGGACTATGGAAAAGGGGACTGAACCCAAGAATAAAGACCATGGGCATTACCGGCAAAATTGCGTAACTCATAGGGGGTCTAGAAGTATCTTCTTGCTGCAGAGCATCTCCCGCCGAAGCCGGCACATACCCTTCCCGGCGATCCCACCAGCGTTGGACAAAAAAGTGCACCACACCCAAAATGAGAGTCGTACTTAGAAAAATCGGTAGTTGCCATTGAACAAAATACACCGCTGGATCAATACCGGTAACATTAGCCGCCAAAATAGCGTTGCCAGAACCCGGTCCCACATCCATGTATTGGGCGCAGCCAATCACACCCAAGGCGGAAAGCTTGCTCACACCAGCACGAATCAAAATCGGGTACATCATCACCATGAGGAGCAAACCTAAACCAGCATGACTAGGAATAAAAACTACCAGGATTTGACTCAAATAAAAGGTTAACACTAAAATAATATACGGTGATTTTACCTTTTTAATCGGCGCTGCCACAAAGGCAAACAGGGCTTTACTAGCACCTACATATTCCATATATTTGGCAAAGCCGGCAATGGACATAATGGTCAAACCTAAACCTGCCACCCGCGTGCTCATTAAGACCTGAATGGTGTGAAAAATATCCAAAATCGCTGAACCGGAAGACTGTTTAGCCGCTAAAACCTGTGTGCCGTTAACAAAGACCGCCCAGGTTAAGAGCGCCATACCTGCCATTAATAATACCGCTTGAGGATAATGCTTTTTGATAATCATATAGATTACCCAAGCAATGATGCAAATAGTAAATACCGTTCCCATGTTTACGCCTCCTTGTAGATAAAATTTTATTATAGAGATAATACTTTCTCTAGCAAAAGCATAGCATAACGCTTGCCTTTTTTCAATAAATAATTATCAGAATAATAATTTTATTTTACAAACAATTTACGTTTTCCTCCAACTATCACAAAGGACGCCCTCAAGAGGACGTCCTTTGTCTTGCAAGCTCATACAATTGTTGGTAAAACTGCTACTCCTCCTGCGGCTCCGCATAGATGGTATAGCCGTTCCTACCCCTTCGCTTAGAAGCATAAAGAGCCTTATCCGCTAAACGATACAAGGTTTTGAAATCTTTCCCATGTTGGGGATAGCAAGCAATACCTACGCTACCGGAAATATAATACTCCTCGTCTATTTTGAGATCGATCTGGTGCATAATTTCTATTAAGCGTTTGGCCGTCGTCTGCAAAATCGCTTTGTCTACCAGCCCAATGGCCAGCACCACAATCTCGTCGCCGCCAATACGGCCGATAATTTGCTTGGTACCAAACAGTGCCCGAATGTTTTGCGCCATTTGAATTAAAACTTCGTCACCTATGGGGTGACCCCAACAATCGTTAATTTCCTTGAAATGATCAATATCAATGATGAAAAAAGCAGAAGTTTGTCCTGCGTCCTCCGCCAGTGTTTGTTCAATCAGTCTTCTAGTCGCTTCTTTGTTATAAAGACCGGTTAACGGATCAAGCTGAGTTTTGAGGGCCATTTTAAACAGCGCCGTCTTTTCCTCATTGATATTCGTTAAAACTCCTACGGCTTTGAGCGGAATACCGATATTGTTAGTAATAGCTGTAGAACTGGCTCGCACCCACAGGTAGCTACCATTACCACGCCGTAAGCGATATTCTGCCTGCTTAAAGCCCGTTTGACGATAGGTTTGGAGAATCCAAGCAGCAAAAATTTGTCGGTCGGCAGGATGCACCTGCTCTTTAAGCTCTGAATTAACACTAATATGATCCTGTAGCGCGGGTCGGCCAAAAACGCGTACATATTTATCTGAAAATTCGATTTTGTCCGTCATGAAGTTCCACTCAAACAGGATGTCATCACTTTGCTCCACAATGAGGCGATAACGTTCCTCGCTTTGCCGCAACGCTTCTTGACTTGCTCTTTCGCGAGCCACTGTAGAACGCAATTCTTCAATCTTATGTTCCAAAGACTTGCGTAACGCTTTGGTACCTTCTACTTCCTTCGTTACATCTTGAAAAGCATAAATACCGATAGGGCGTCTACCACTATCCATGACACAAGAAGAACGACCTTGCAGAATAATAACCTTGCCATCTTTTCTAATGGCCCGGGTTTGAAATTGCAACGGTTTTCCGCTTTCGATTAACTGTTTTATATTTTTTTTCACAATCCAGGCATCTTCAGGATGAGTAAACGCAATAATACTATTGTGAAAAATATCCCGAAATTCTTGCCGTGAATAACCCAGATATTCCAAAGCACGATCGTTAACATACTGTACCGTGGGCTCACCGTCCAAATATCCTTTCATAAGCCCCATATCAATATTTTGGCCCAAGGTATACAGCTCCCAATTGTCCATTTGAAACTCCCGCGGTATAACCTCTAAATAGGAGTTATCGCTGGGCCTAGTTTGCTGGGAAAGATATTCATCCACATTGGTCACAAGAGCTTGTTTTTGCACAAATTGCACGTAATCCTTCGTGGACATTGGCTTGGCATAATAATAGCCTTGTCCAAAATCACAGCCCAACTTTTGCAAAAAGGCTACTTCTTCCTCGGTTTCCACGCCTTCCATCACTGCATTCATCCGCAAGGATTTGATCAACTCCACCACTTTAGCAATAATAATTCTGCCTTTATCGGTATTGCTACCGGAATGCAAAAATCTTTTGTCGATTTTAATAATATCTACTGGTAAATCCTGTAAATAATTTAACGAAGAATAGGCACTACCAAAATCATCCAGCGCAACTTTGAACCCTAGGTATTTAAGTTCACTTGAAATATCAATTAAAGCCTGAAAATCTTCCAAATAAATATTTTCTGTAAATTCAATCTCTATCAATTTTGTAGGTAAATGATACCCATTAACAAGATGAAAAACTTGTTCCACAAACCGGTTATTTTGCATATGCATTTTGGAGAAATTGATGGCAATGGGTAACGGTGGTAGCCCCTGTTCCAACATTTTGCGCAGAAACCGGCAAGCCTCCTCCAACATGAAAAAATCCAGTTGCTGAATAAAGCCATTTTGTTCAAAAATACGGATAAATTGGTCAGGATAAACTAAACCATATTTGGCGCTTTGCCAGCGCACCAGAGCCTCTGCCCCAATAACTTCTCCCGTTTTGAGTAGCACCTCTGGTTGCAGATACATAACGAACTCCCGCTTGTGCAAAGCTTCTTTCATAGTAAGCGTAATGGTTTTACGCCATTCCAGTTCCGTGTCCATTTGTGCATCATAGAACTTAAAAGTATTAATGTGATTGCCTTTAGCTTGCTTGCGAGCAAAATTGGCTTTGTCCATCAGGGCAATCAGATTTTTGCTATATTCCCTGACATACACAATGCCTCCACTACTAACTAGCTTATAGTGGGAGGGCAAAATATCTGCCAGTTGCTCTTTGGTGTCAGCAATTTTCATAAAGCGTTGGAGCAGCTCGTGCCGCTCCGTAGCTTTTACCCAAAACGCAAAATTATCACTATGATAGTGGGTAAACAATTCTCCCTCGGTTAAACAGCTAGCAAAATATTCTGTAATAAGTTGCAGAACTTCGTCCCCTCTTTCATAGCTGAATAAATCATTAATGAAATTGAAGTTATCGAAATCCAAGGAAATAAGCACATACTGCTCCGCCCGCACCGCATTGTGGCGGAGCAAGCGCCGCAAAGTTTGATAAAATTCTTCTGCTGCTAAATAATGTGGCAAAGCTACTTTGCTCGCCTGCATAACGACTCCCCCTTGCTCAACTCAGCGCCTGGTACTACTAGTGTGCTGAATTGCTTTCTTCTTGCACGTAGTCTGACGAGCGTTAAGCATCAGTCCACAAAGCATCTATAATTATTTTTATTTTAGCATAAAGAAAACAGTAAAGCATTTTTCGTTGTTTTTTTTGTTCATTTTCCACCTTAAATTAATAAACACCACAGCTTCGGAGTAATACTCCTAAGCTGTGGTGTTTAAAATTACTTGCCTTCACAAACCTTTAAAGTTTTAAATATGTTCGCTTTCCGCTGCAATAGCGGCAGCGTGCGCTTCCTTTGAGGCAACCAATGCCGCCTGTTCCGTCTGTTCCCGATTTAAAATCGCCATAAATTCTGTGCCGGTAATAGTTTCTTTTTCTAACAAATGAGCGGCCAGCTCATGCAATTTATCTTGATTGTCTACCAGAATTTGCCGAGCTTTACTATGAGCGGCTTTAATGATTTCCAGCACTTCACCGTCAATTTGTGCCGCCGTTTCCGCCGAACACATAAGGGAGGCGTCCCCGCCGAGATACGCATTATTAATAGTTTCCAGTCCCATCATATCAAAGTTTTTACTCATTCCTAGCCTAGCCACCATGGCTCTGGCCAATCGTGTCGCCTGCTCAATATCGTTAGAAGCACCACTAGTGATAGAAGCAAAAACAATTTCTTCGGCACTGCGTCCACCAGTAATAGTTGCTATTTTATTGAAAGCTTCTTCCTTACTCATAAGGACACTTTCGGCCTCTGCTACTTGCATCGTATAGCCCAAAGCACCGCTCGTACGAGGAATAATGGTAATTTTATGAACAGGTGCCGATTCTTTTTGCTTCGCCGCAACCAGAGCATGGCCAATTTCATGATAGGCGATAATTTTCTTTTCCTTATCTGAAATGACGGCGCCTTTACGCTGGTAGCCGGCAATAACCACTTCTACGGATTCTTCCAAATCGCTTTGAATAACAACTTCCCGCTGCATTTTAACAGCACGCAGTGCCGCTTCGTTGACGATATTTGCCAGCTCTGCGCCAGAAGCTCCGCTTGTAGCCCGGGCAATAGCATTATAATCAATATCCGGTGCAATTTTAATGCCCGTAGAATGAACCTTCAAAATATCTTCCCGACCTTGTAAGTCCGGTAATTCCACCGGAATACGACGGTCAAAACGACCGGGACGCAAAAGCGCCTTATCCAAAGTTTCCGGCCGATTGGTAGCCGCTAAAATAACTACACCTTTACCGCCGTCAAAGCCATCCATTTCTGATAATAACTGATTTAAGGTTTGTTCTCGCTCATCATTACCACCGAATTGGCCACTATCACGTTTTTTTCCGATGGCGTCAATTTCGTCGATAAAAACAATACAGGGTGCTTTTTCCTGGGCTTGTTTAAAAAGGTCACGTACCCTCGCTGCACCCATACCGACAAACATTTCTATGAATTCCGAACCAGAAATAGAAAAGAAAGGCACCCTGGCTTCTCCGGCTACCGCCTTTGCCAGAAGCGTCTTACCTGTCCCCGGCGGTCCTACTAAAAGGGCCCCTTTTGGCATATTAGCGCCAATGGCCTTGTATTTATCCGGGTTATGCAGAAAATCCACCAGTTCCATCAAAGCTTCCTTGGCTTCATCTTGCCCCGCTACATCGTTAAAGGTTTTTCCCGTCTGTGCTTCCACATAAACCTTGGCATTGCTCTTGCCAAAACTCATGGCGTTACCGCCACCCATACCCATTTTGGGTCCTAAATAGCGCATAAACAATTGTCCTAGCGCAAAGAAAATCATAATGGGCAAAATCCAATTAGTGAAAAAGCCGGTAATCGGGTCTTGTTCTTTCGGAATTACCTGGGAAAACTCCACTTTACTGGTAATCAGCCGATTAACGAGATTAGGGTCTTCAATCCTCCCCGTTACATAAATCGTTTTTTTAGCATCATCTTTGCACAACAAAGCAATTTTAGTCGCAGTAATCTCTACTTTTGAAGCCTTGCCGTCATCTACCATCTGCAAGAAATTACCGTAAGACACCTCTTGCACTTTCGGACTGAAAAACATGGGAGTAATTACAGTATTGATTAATAAAATAATAGCCATCGCTACCATATAGTAGTAAATTAAAGGCTTTTTGGGATTTTTACCTTCGGGCATGGTCACAACCTCCTAAGTTTATAAGACAAATGAGCAGTCTTCTCTAATATAATAATACAAGGTGGCGCCTATTTGTACAAGTGACAAAACTGTGAAGGCCTGGCCTTGGTCAATAGCACTAACATAAAAAGGGTAGCGATTGCTCATGACAACCGCTACCCTAAAACTCATGTTAACTACTAATTAATGCAAGCATACCGTAATAATACCGGCAGCATACGGAGCAATTTCGTCGGGCAGGAAAATAGCCCAGACATTAGTAGCATTATCAATATAAAAATTAGTAACGCTTTCGGTTACGCCCTTGAAAGTCGGCGGCAAAACAATCGTTCCCGCTTTTTGAGCAGCCTTTAAAGCAGCATTAACAGCTTTTGGTGCAAATTGGTCAGGGTCTTTGGTCAATTTATCTAGCTTGGAAATACTTTGCGCGGTAATGCTTTCACCGGTCACACTATTAAAGTTAAGACCGGACATGCCTCTGAGCGGATGTGCGGCACCCTCCATCATTTCTTCTTTAACAAGTGTAATACTCAAAATGCCAGCTTGGTTACAGCGAACATCATAAGAAGTTCTAATGCTGGTGAAAATAGCTTTGCCTCCTTGAGCGATGGACAAAGCATTGGCTTTACGGGCATCTGCTACCAAAACATTAACTTCTTTACTGAGCACGCTATTGATTTTGTGTTGTGCCTGTTCATTGGCCATATCCCGCACTTGCGGATAATCTAGTTGAACCAGTTCATCGGCAAAAGTAACTTTGGCCACATTCACGCCCGGCGTACCGGCAAAAGCGAAACTAGAACACAAGAGCAGCGCAGCAAACATCACTAATATTACTAAACTAAGCTTTTTCATAGTTGAACCTCCCTAAAAATATTCTGCCTCAACAATTTGAACCTTGACTCTTATTTCCTATTAATTAAGGGCTGGCAAACCAACTAGCGCCGTCCTCATAAAAATAGCGTTAGTGCCTATTCAAGACAAACCGTAATAATACCACTGGAATAAGGGCCTACTTCGTAAGGTTGGAAAATAGCCCAAACTTTAGTTTCTTGGTCTAAATAAAAATTAGTTACGCTGTCGGTAACACCCTTGAACTCAGGAAATAACACGATTTCGCCGGCTTCTTGGGCACGGTACAAAGCAGCATTAGCATAAAGCGGGAGCATTTGGTCTGTTTCTTTAGCGGCTTTATCTAAAGTGGTTATGCTTTGTGCAGTAATCGCTTCTCCGGTCGCCCCAAAAGTAAGACCTTGTAGAGCACGGAAACCATGTGCTGCTCGCTCATACATTCCCTCTTCTAGCAAAGTAACGCTGAAAATACCGTCTAGGTTACAGCGAACTTGGAACGAAGTAGTGAGTTTGACTGATTTATTAGTAAGATCTTTTTGATATTCAGCCACAAAACGATTAACTTCCTTTAAAATTGCCCCATTGATTTTATGTTGAGCTGTAGCATCTGCCATTTCCCGTACCTGGGGATACTCTAACGTCATTACCTCGTTGGCAAACCTTACGGCTTCAACCTTCACACCGGGACTAGTTGCTACTGTGCCGGCAAAAGCAAGGCTGGAACACAGGAGCATCGCGGCAAACATCACGAGCACTACTAGGCTGGTTTTTTTCATAATACAACCTCCCAAAATGTGATATCCTTATAAGCTTATCTGCTATAAGGATTCATCTATATTATAGACAGGATTTTGCTATCTGGCAATTAAACGGGACTATTGTCCACGAAAAAACAGTAATTAAATGGCTAAATTATTGCCTTTAGTCCCGAGCACGCACCAATTAGGTTCCTACTGACTTTCTTCTTCTTACGCTTAAAGAAGTCGTCATCCCCCCAGTTCTCCTCCTCAGCACCGATTTTGATTTTTATTTTTAAAGAATAAAAACACTGGTAAATGAGCCTAGTAGGCGTCCGTAGACAATCTTCTCTTTAAATGTTTTTTGTATACAATTTTTCTAAGCTTTTTTATATCTTGTTCATATTTCCAAAAAATGCTACACTTAACACAATATTAGCGACATTTTTTTGTCCTAAACAAATTGGAGGTAATATCATGGGCTTAGTTATTTCATTTCTCGTGACTTTTTGGGTCGGCTATCTGATCTACAAAAAGTACAAAGCACAGCCGGTACTTGTTATCGGTGGTATGATTCTAATGTTCACCGCAGTAGCCCTCGGCTATGGCAAAATCCTAGCGCCTAAAGCCAGTACAGGTCTTGTCCTTTTTGATGCTTTTGAATTCATTCGCGCTACTTTAAGTTCTACTGCTGGCAAACTAGGTTTGAACATTATGGCCGTTGGCGCCTTTGCCCGCTACATGGACAAAATCGGTGCTTCCCGTGCTCTTGTTCGTTTAACCATTCGTCCTTTACTAGCACTGAGATCCCCTTATTTGGTTTTATCCGGCACTTGGGTCGTTGGTATGCTCATTGGTCTTTGTATCAATAGTGCCTCCGGTCTAGCCATGCTTCTCATGGTTACCATGTTCCCCATCCTAATTAGCTTGGGCGTGAGCCGCTTGTCTGCAACCGCAGCCGTTGCTACTACCCTGTGCTTTGACTGGAGTCCTAGTGATACCGGTACCATCTTATCCGCAGAAACTGCTGGTTTAGATCCTGTTGTGTACTGGACTGATTACCAAATTCCTATTGTCCTAGTTGCTTTCGTTGTGGTTGGTGCTCTGCACTATTTCACTCAAAAATATATGGACAAACGTGACGGTCATGTCGTAACCCCGCTTGAGCTGGAAACCCCTGCAGATGATTTGGATCCTGCTGATACAGCTCCAATTT
Source organism: Acidaminococcaceae bacterium (assembly GCA_036659415.1). Classification (GTDB taxonomy): domain Bacteria; phylum Bacillota; class Negativicutes; order Acidaminococcales; family Acidaminococcaceae; genus JAVXCQ01. Next base: position 84,748 of record JAVXCQ010000003.1, on the reverse strand, counting down.
ACTACGCTGTTTTACCTGTTATTCCACTGGCCTTAATTCTTTGCTTTAGCTCCTTGTGGATTACCTGGATTAAAGTAAACATTGTTAACGCTATGCTAATTGGTTTAGCTATTGGTATGATTTTTGAATTCGCCCGTTGGCGCGACCTCAAAAGAGTACTGGGCGATGTTCAAGTCTTCTTTGATGGCTTAGGTATGCAAATGGCTAACGTTATCACGTTGATTGTAGCCGGTCAAACTTTCGCTCAAGGCTTAATCACGATGGGCACCATTGACTCCCTCATTAGCGGTACGCAAGGCTTAGGTTTCGGTCCGATGGCGATGATGGTCGTCATGGTAGCCATCATTTCCTTCTCTGCCATCGTTATGGGTTCTGGTAATGCTCCGTTCTTCGCTTTTGCTGCGCTGACACCGGCAGTAGCTGCTAAAATGGGTGTTGCTCCTGTCCTCTTCCTCTTACCGATGCACTTTGCAGCCAGTATCGCTCGTAACTGCTCTCCAATTACCGCAGTTATCGTCGTTGCTTCCGGTATGGGCGGCGTTTCTCCCTTTGACCTTGTTAAACGCACTACCATTCCAATGATTGGCGGCATGATTGTTAACATTGGTATGACCATGCTCTTCTACTACAAAGGTTAATTAATTGTCTTTATCTGGACACGGCATCTCGTGACCTTTCAACAGCTGCCGCAAGGCAGCTGTTTTTTTATTACTACCAAGATAAGTTAACAAAAGGAGCTGAAAGCTTATGTTTATTTGTGATTCTCACTGTGACACTCTGACGGAGCTTTACAAAAAAGATTTAGATTTCTATGAAAACACCCAACACATTGACATTAAACGCTTAATTGCCAATGGCGGTGGCCTGCAATTTTGTGCGATTTTCGTGCCCACCCAGGAGTTTCGTTATTACGGCGGTTTACGCTATACCCTGTGCCTCTTGGACAAATACAAAACCGAGCTCAAAAAAATGCAAGCAGCCGGCATTGATGTCTTTCCGGTGCTCACAAAGGCAGATGTCGACCAAGTAACCCAGCACCAAGCCTCAACGCTCTTAGCCATTGAAGAGGGCGGTGCTATTGACGGTAGCCTCGAAGCCCTACGGATGCTCTACGAACTAGGCGTAAGAGCAATGACCCTCACCTGGAGTAATCGTAATGATATTGCCGATGGCATTAACGAGGAAGCCTCTGCGAGTGGCCTCACGGTTTTTGGCAAACAAGTAGTAGCCGAAATGAACCGTTTGGGTATGCTAGTCGACGTTTCTCACATTGCCACTCGTGGTTTTTGGGACGTTTTGGAATGTAGCACTAAACCCATTATCGCCACCCATTCCAATGCCCAAACCCTCTGCAAACACCCGCGTAACCTAAACGACGACCAAATTGTGGCCCTGGCAAAAAAAGACGGCGTCATCGGCATTACCTTTGCCGGTCAATTTTTGAATGACGACTATCACGAGGCCTGTATCGACAGCGTTTATCGCCACATCGAATATATGCTTACCTTAATCGGCAATGATGACCATGTCGGCTTTGGTTCAGATTTTGACGGCATTAGCCATCCGCCTTATAATATTCAGGGTATTCAAGATTATGTCCCCCTCTATGAATATTTGAGCAAATATTATTCCGCTACCACTCTAGAGAAAATAACCCATAAAAATATGTTAGGCCTACTCAAAAAAGTTTTGTAACCACGGCCTTAAAGACCAAAGGAATGAGCACCACGCTAAGCGTGGCCTCATTCCTTTTTTTTGTTCTCATAATTTATTTTTGTAGATATTTTTTTATGACTTTTTTTACCGCTTTTTTACATTTTTTACATTTACCACCGGCACCAGTAGCTGCTTTAACCTCACCATATTTATGAGCACCTGCAGCTACAGCTTGCTGGATTTGTCCCACCGTAATCTTGCGACAACTGCAAATTATTTTTTCTGCTTTCGCCATTACTGCCACCTCTTTGTTTTTATTTTAGGCTATTTCTCTTTTTATGACAAGCCCTGACCAGCAACTTCTTGTCCGTCCCGGACCTACTGCCCGCAGTATTTTTATTGTATAATACTGTCATGAGCTTTTAGTCCTAAACTTAAGATTTAAGCGAGGTCAGTTATGTTAACAACCACATTTACCTTCAAGCAAGCTAGCGCCACCCCCAAATACCAACAATTAGTGACCTATTTTAAAAATGCCATCAAATTGCGGCACTTAGGCACTACTGCTGCCCTACCCTCTATTCGCAAATTAGCAACCACCTTAGAGGTAAGCCGTACAACAGTGGAAACCGCCTATGCTATTTTATTAGCAGAGGGCTACATTATTAGTAAGCCACAAAGAGGCTACTATGCGGTAGACCTCTCTACCAGCCAACCCTCGGCCACGTTAGCGCCAGCAGTCGCCCCACAACCGGAACCAACAGTACGCTATAACTTTGCCAATAACTACATCGACAGCCGCACCTTTAATACTGCCCTCTGGCGGCGCTGTCTGAATAATATTCTAAAAGAACCCACCGTTATTGCGTCCTATGGGCAAGCCCAAGGGGAGCAAGTCTTACGGACAGTCCTTGCCACCTACAGTTACGAAGCCCGCGGCGTTATTTGTACCCCGGAGCAAATCGTTATCGGCGCCGGTATCCAAAGTTTGTTAGACGTCTTAATCGGCATTTTGCCAGCCACATACCATGCTGTAGCCTTGGAAGCCCCCGGGTTTCCACAAGCGGAACGCATTTTTACTGACCATCATTGGCAAGTATCCCATTTTCAAACCGAAAAAATGACCGCTGACTTACCGCCGCTACTAGTTGTGAGCCCGTCCAATCCTTATAAGGGGCGAGCCCTGACCGCCGCCGAACGCCGAGCCCTTCTCACCTGGACCCAAACTACCCAAGGCTTGATTTTGGAAGACGACTACAACGGTGAATTTCGCTACTTCTCCCGGCCAATTTCTGCTTTACAGGGTCTGGCAGGCGGTGCTAGTGTTATCTACCTGGGGTCCTTCTCCCGTCTGCTCATGCCGTCTTTACGCATTAGCTACATGGTCTTACCACCTAGTCTGGTACCTTGCTATCAACAGGTCGCCGGACTTTACAATCAAACTTCTTCTACCATTGAGCAACTAGCCTTAGCCGCTTTTATCTCCGGCGGTCACTTGCGCCGCCATGTACGCCACCTACGCAAACTCTATGCCGTCAAAAACGAACTGCTGCGAGCCGCTTTGCAAAATATTTTTGGTTCAAAAGCTCTGGTGCGTTCCTACGCTTCCGGCCTGCACTTGCGCCTAGCCATTGTTAGCCCGCACACCGCCGAAGACCTAGCCGCCAAAGCTTTAGCAGTTGGGGTTTTAATTTTGCCCGTCCACGCCACAACTAACGATGTTTACCCCGAAATTCTCCTTTCCTTTGTGGGTATTGCCGCCGAACACATTGAGCCTGCTTTGTCCTTACTCAAAAAGACTTGGTTTGACTAAAAAAACAAACCGCTACCAACTACAAAGGACTGAGCAAACACACTAGGTGCTTACTCAGTCCTTTGTTCATTGAGGTGCATCCACCTTCACCATCCGGTAGCCTAAACCAATATGAGTTTGAATGTATTTACTGCCCCCTGGCACTTCCAGCTTTTTGCGTAGTGACGCCATATATACCCGCAAGGAAGACAAATCGCTTTCAATGGCATTGACCCAGACCTTATCCAAAATATAATGATGCGTTAAAACTTTGCCCACATTTTTGGCCAATAAACATAATAAACTATATTCGATCGGCATTAAATGTACCACTGCTCCGCCTAACGTGACTGTGGCCGCACTGTAATCTACTGCTAAGGCTCCGTTGCGAAAGACCACCTCTTCTGTATCGCCTTTGGCCTGCAAATATTGCAAGCGTCGAATCGTTGAGCGCAGGCGAGCCAATAATTCTTCCACACTAAAAGGTTTGGTCAAATAATCGTCTGCCCCTGCATCTAGAGCCGCAATTTTATCGCTATCGTCTGAACGAGCACTAAGCACGATAATCGGTATTTGTGACCAGGTGCGCACCTTAGTAATAATAGCGCCGCCGTCCATGTCCGGCAGTCCCAAATCCAAGAGCACAATATCCGGCTTTTTCTCCAAGATACAGCTTAGAGCGGCTACGCCTGTGCCCGCCTCATAGGATTTATAGTTTTGTAAGCTTAGCGTAGTAGCAATTAAGTTTCTAATGGCCACCTCGTCTTCCACAATTAAAATTACCGGTTTATCCGTAATCATCTTAAAGTAACCTCATATTTCTGTAAAGTAAATTGAAAAACTGTGCCTTGGGGTGCGTTATCTCGCACACTAAGCGTCCCCCCATGTGCGTTAATAATGGAACGACATAAAGCCAGACCCATACCCAAACTGCGGCGACCATCGGCAATGGATTGCCGGCCGGTATAAAACATATCAAATAGAAACTCCTTTTGCTCATCGGGCACACCAGCACCAGTATCTGCTACCTCTACTACCACTTGCTCCTCAACCTGCCGCGTGCTCAAAGTGATAACGCAAGGCGTGCCGGCATAATTAACAGCATTATCTAACAAATTAATCACCACTTGCAAAATCAGTTTAGCGTCCATTTGAGCCAATAGCAGCTCCTCACTATTAGCAATGACCAGCTGTTGCCCCGCTTTAAGATGAATATGCTTAACCGCTTCTTGCACCACATCTTCTATCAGTTCCGGTTGCAACTGTAGTTTCATGGTGCCATTTTCAATTCTAGTCACGGATAATAAATTTTCCACCAGATTAATGAGCCAGTCGGCATCGTCATAAATTTCTTGATAAAGTTGTTGGGTTTGACTTGCGTCCATACTCTTACTTTCGTTTAAAAGCAGTGCTGCGTTACCCGAAATACCGGTTAAGGGTGTCCGCAAATCGTGAGAAATAGCTCGCAATAAATCGGCACGCAATTGTTCCTTTTGTAATTGTAGCTCGGTGGTTTTGCGCTGAGCGTTCATGGCATTGCGTTCCAGTGCCAAAGCACATTCATTTAAAATCGCACTCATAATACTTTTCACAAAGCTGTCCAGTTCCCGGTTTTGCATGACTATACCCACCACGCCAAAAACCTGTTCTCCATTTCTGATAGCTAAGTATAAATTGGGAATACCCGGCAAAGTTCCGGTAGAAAACCCAGCATGCTTACTATTAACATAGGCCCATTGGGCAACCTCCAAATATTCTTGATCAGTGGTCGCCTCTTCGCCAGGAGCATACACTATATAGGGCTTGTGTCCTGCTAGCGGACTACCTTCATAAAAAACAATGGTACGTTCCAATAATTTATTGAGTTGCCCCGCCGTGCTAAGGGCTATTTCTTCAAAATCGCTACAATTTTGGAGTTTTTGGCTGGTTTCCAGCAGGATTTCCGTGCGGTAGGTTTTTTGTGCCGCTTGCGAGGCATACTGTTTCACCTTTTGCGTCAGCGACCCACCCACAGCGGCCGTAATAAACATAACAAACAGCGTCATAATATAATCCGGATCGGTCACCATAAAGGTTCCTATAGGTTCGGTAAAGCAAAAATTAAAAATTAAGACGCTGATAACGCCGGCTAATAAACTAGCTGCAATTTGAGAAGTAATGAGAGAAATAATAAGGACGCTCAAAATATACACCATAATTAAATTAGAATCGCCCAAACCCCAATACTTAAAAAGGTATGCCAGCAACGTAGCTGCTGTTAAAAGCCCCAGCACCTTCAGTGAATCTTTACCCACACTAGCCCAATTGACTAATTGCCGCTGCTTGTGGGGGCGCACAAACTTCTTTGCATAAGTATCGGGAATTAAAAACACCTCTAAAGTAGGGTCCAGGCTAATTAGCTTTTCCGAAAAACTTTCATTCCAGGAAAAAAGTCCCCTTTTGGTATAAGTTCTACCTAATACAATTTTGGACACCCGTGCCAACCGGGAATATTCCGCAATTTGTTCCACAATATCGCCGCCATAAGAGGTCACCGTCTTGGCGCCTAAACGCTCGGCCAGCCTGGTATTATGCTGTAAACGTGCTAAGTCTTCGGCGCTTAAAGCGGAAAAATCCGGTGTTTCGACAAAAAGAGCGGTAAATCTGGCATGAAAGGCTCGGGCCATTCTCGAAGCCTGGCGAATGACTCGGGGATTGGACGGTGACGGTGACAAGCAAATCAAAATATGCTCCAGCGTTAGCCGCTCCGTACCATTTTGGCTGGCCTGTTTTTGGTTGACCCGGTCAGCCATCCGGCGCAGAGCAATTTCCCGCAAAGCAATCAGGTTTTTTTCTGTGAAAAAATGTTCTAAAGCCTGGCCTGCCTGCTCCGGCTGATAAATTTGTCCCTGCTTTAAACGTGCTAATAACTCTTCTGGTTCTACATCAACCAAATCCACTTGCTCGGCTTCATCAAACAAATAGTCAGGAATACGTTCTCGTACTAGCACCTGGGTAATACTACTTACAATATCGTTCAAACTTTCAATATGTTGTACATTGACTGTCGTATAAACATCAATCCCTGCGCGTAGCAATTCTTGAATATCTTGGTAGCGTTTTTGATGTCGACACCCCTGTGCATTGGTATGTGCCAATTCATCCACTAGTATAATCTGTGGTTTGCGCAAAAGAGCGGCGTCTAAATCAAATTCGTTTAAAGTTAACGCTCGATAGCTTAGCTTTTTAGGAGCCAGTGCCTCAAGCCCTGCCATTAAAGCCATGGTATCCGGACGGTTATGGGGCTCAATATAGCCAGCTACCACGTCGATGCCTTCGGCTTGCAATTCATGAGCAGACGACAACATGGCGTAGGTTTTCCCTACGCCTGCTGCATACCCAAAAAATATTTTGAGCTTTCCTTTATGTTTTTTAGCTTCTGCCTGCACTAGTTGCCGCAGTAATTGATCCGGATCTTGTCTTTCCTCGTCCATTTATGTACCCCTTAAGCTCACTGTCAAAGTAGTTGAGCTAGTCTTAAATTAACCTGCAAAACATTAACCACCGGTTCTCCCACCACGCCTAGTAGTCGTGGGGTCGTAGCTTCCCTCAGAATTTGCCTAATGACAGCCGGCTCACAGTGATGAGCCTTAGCTAAACGTGGCACCTGATATTCTGCCGCCGCCACGCTAATCTGGGGATCTAGGCCACTACCGGAACCGGTTACTAAATCCACCGGTACGCTCACCCCGGTGCCTTGAGGATTTGCCGTGCGCAGCTGCTGCACCCGTGCTTGAACTAATTGCTCAAACTCTGCCCCCGCTGGGCTGAGATTAAAAGGAACCGCATACATTACCGGCTGACCAGCCGCATTCTTAAAGGTAGTAGCATCAACTTTCATGGGACGACCCCACAAATAGTCTTCCGCTTGAAATTGTTGTCCTAGGAGTGCTGAGCCATAGGTTTGACCAGCTACTTCTATAATACTACCATTTGCCTTTTCCGGAAAGCAACTTTGACTAAGCCCCGTAACGACGAGCGGATAAAGCACTCCGCAAAGTAGTGTTAAAACCGCTACGAGCCCAGTAGCCTTGAGTAAGAGCTCTTTAATTAATTGCATTACTGCTCACGCCTTTCCATTAGCTCACTACGCCCAGTAGCACTAATAACATATCTAACAGCTTCACGCAAATAAACGGCACCAGCATCCCGCCTAGTCCATAAATTAACAAATTCCGTTTTAAAAGCTGACCTGCTGCTAACTCTCGATATTCTACCCCTTTTAAAGCTAGGGGAATTAAGGCCACAATAATAAGTGCATTATAAATAATGGCCGCAAAAATAGCACTTTCTGCGCTATGTAGCTGCATAATATTTAAAGCCGCCAGTCCCGGATATAAGCTCATAAAAAGCGCCGGAATAATAGCAAAATATTTGGCCAGGTCGTTTGCAATACTAAAAGTGGTTAGGCTACCTCGCGTCATAAGCAGCTGTTTGCCAATGCGGACAATGTCAATAAGCTTAGTCGGCGACGAATCTAAATCCACCATGTTGCCGGCTTCTTTAGCTGCCTGTGTGCCTGTATTCATGGCTACCGCCACATCTGCTTGTGCTAAAGCCGGGGCGTCGTTCGTGCCATCGCCGGTCATTGCTACCAAATGTCCCTTGGCCTGAAAGCTGCGAATGAGTTCCAGCTTGCCTTCCGGTGTCGCTTCTGCCAAAAAATCGTCCACGCCAGCTTCGGCAGAAATAGCCGCCGCCGTTAATGGATTATCCCCCGTAATCATAATGGTTTTTATCCCCATTTTGCGTAAATCAGCAAATTTTTCTTGTACACCGCTTTTAATAATATCTTTCAGATAGACCACGCCCAGCACGACCTGATTTTTGGTGACGACCAGCGGTGTGCCCCCCACATTAGCAATCCTTTTCACGATGGCTGCACATTCTGCGCTATAAACCTGACCGGCCGCTTCCACATAAGCTTTCATGGCTTCGGCGGCACCTTTACGCAACTCCAACCCTTGGCAATCCACCCCACTCATTCTGGTTTTAGCACTAAAGGGTACAAAAGACAGCTGCAATTGTTCCAGATTTCTGCCCCGTAAAGCGAACTGCTCTTTGGCGAGGATAACAATACTTCTGCCCTCTGGGGTTTCATCCGGCAAAGATGCCAGTTGCGCCGCATCGGCTACGTCCTCGGCCTGATAGCCGGCTACCGGTATAAATTCGCAAGCTTGCCGATTCCCCAAGGTAATCGTCCCTGTTTTATCGAGAAGCAAAATGTCCACGTCACCGGCAGCTTCAATAGCCCGGCCACTCATGGCTAACACATTGGCCTCATTGAGGCGGCTCATGCCGGCAATACCAATAGCCGACAGCAACGCCCCAATCGTCGTAGGCGCTAAACACACAAACAAAGCAATGAGCGCTGTTACAGACGTCGGATTGGCTACTCCCGCCTGCTTAGCCGAAAAATCCGCATAAGCATAAAGGGCTAAGGTTACCAAAAGAAAAATCCCGGCTAACGCCACTAAAAAGATTTGCAAAGCGATTTCGTTAGGCGTTTTTTTCCGGGTAGCTCCTTCAACCATGGCAATCATCTTATCAAGAAAGCTGTGACCGGCTTCACTGGTAATTTGAATTATTAGCCAGTCAGAAAGTACTTGAGTACCGCCTGTAACTGCACTTCGGTCACCGCCGGCTTCTCTAATGACCGGCGCCGATTCTCCGGTAATCGCACTTTCATTAACAGAAGCAGCACCGGCCACGACGTCGCCATCACTGGGGATTTGTTCCCCCGCTACAACCAAAACGTAGTCACCTTTTTTTAAAAGCAGGGAGGAGATAACTTCCCCAGCCTCCCGTGCTGTTGGTGAAGGAAGCCGCGTAGCCAGTGTAGCCTTTTTGGACGCACGCAAAGCATCCGCCTGAGCCTTGCCCCGACCCTCGGCAATAGCTTCGGCAAAATTGGCGAAAAGCACTGTAAACCATAAAATTAAGGAAATACCCAAAATATAACCAGTAGGTGCATCTTTAATCCCCACCAACGCCAACAAGAATAACCCCGTTGTCAACAGCGCCGAAAGATAAACTAAAAACATAATAGGATTACCCCACTGTATTTGTGGTGCCAACTTAGTTACTGCGTCCTGGCAAGCCCGCAGTAACATTTTTTGATCCGCTAGCACTGATTTTGTCTTGACCTGCATTTTTTATCCTCCTAACGCAAACTTTGAAAATGTTCCGCAATTGGTCCTAGAGCCAGTGCCGGGAAAAAGCTTAACGCACCAACTAATAGCACTACAAAAAGCAGCAGTCCCACAAACATACTATTACAGGTGGAAAGCGTTCCCGCCGTTACCGCAACTCTGCGCTTTTGCCCCATACTACCGGCAATAGCCAGCACCGCCAATAGCGGCACAAAACGAGCCACTAACATACATAGCCCTAAAGTAACATTTAAAAAAGGCGTATTTGCATTAAAGCCGGCAAATGCTGACCCGTTATTAGCACCGGCAGAGGTAAAGGTATAGAGCACCTCAGAAAAACCATGGCTACCGGTATTACCCAAAAGAGTCGTTACTGACGGGACTAGGCACGCAATCCCACTACCCACGAGAATTACTACCGGCGTAGCCAAACAAACAAGGACAGCCATTTTCATTTCAAAAGGTTCGATTTTTTTGCCCAAATATTCCGGTGTGCGTCCCACCATCAGACCGGCCATAAACACGGTCAAAAGCACAAATCCCAGCATACCGTAAAGTCCACAGCCAACACCACCAAAAACCACTTCACCTAACTGCATGAGAATCATGGGCACCATGCCGCCCAAAGGAGTGTATGAGTCGTGCATGGAATTCACGGAACCGTTGGACGCCGCTGTAGTAAAAGCCGCCCAGGTGGCAGAAGAGGCAATCCCAAAACGAGCCTCTTTGCCCTCCATATTGCCACCGGCCTGACCGATACTACTAATATTCACCTGACCTTGTGCCGCTAGTTGCGGTGTCGCAGTTTGTTCTGCCCACCCAATAGCACCTACTGCTACTACTAGGAGCAAAAACATGGCCCCAAAAACAGCTCGTCCCTGCCTACTATCCTTAATAAACCGACCAAAAGAAAAACATAAAGCTACCGGAATGAGGAGTATCGACAGCATTTCAATTAAATTAGAAAAAGCTGTAGGGTTTTCTAAAGGAAACGCAGAATTAACACCAAAAAAACCCCCGCCATTAGTCCCCAGCTGCTTAATCGCCACTTGGCTTGCCGCCGGTCCCAAAGGAATAACCTGCTGCGTTAGCACCGTACCATCAGCTAAAACCAGTGGTTCCAATAAAGTAGCATAAACATAGCCGTCCCAGCTTTGCACCACACCTTGCGTAACTAAAAGTAACGCCACAATCAAGGCTAAAGGTAACAAAATATAGCAAATGCAGCGAACCATATCCACCCAAAAACTACCGAGCCCGGGACTGTTTTCCCGGCTTAACCCCCGCAAGAGTGCAAAGAGAACGGCAATGCCCGTGGCCGCCGAAACAAAGTTTTGCACCGTGAGGCCCAACATTTGCGTCAAATAGCTAAGGCTCGACTCACCGCTATAAGCTTGCCAGTTGGTATTAGTCACAAAGCTAGCCGTATTATTAAAAGCTAAGTGCCAACTAGTACCACTAACACCAGCCGGATTCAGCGGCAAAAATCCTTGCACCAAGTGTAAAACAAAAAGCACTACAAACCCCACCAAACTAAAGGCCAGCACACTAAAACCATAACGACGCCAAGACATTTCCTCCCTAGCATCAATATCTAGCAAGCGATAAATACCATGTTCACAGGGTTCCAGTAGCCGAGAACAAAAACAACGCTCGCCCTTCATCACTCGTGCCATATAATTACCCAAGGGCCAAGCTAAAATTACTAATAAGGTTAAATAAATACCATATTGCACCCAGAGCGTGGTCATCTACAAACGCCTCCCACTATTCTTAGTAGGGGTCGCATAAACCCATCACTCTCGCCATAGTCGGCATCACGCTTCGTCGGCAATTCTGCCGCCATATCCAGATTATGCAGCACAGGTTTATAAGTAGGGTCTAAAGCATAAGCCGCCCGAAAATGTTTCATCGCTGTTAAATGCTTATTTTCCATTTCTAAAATAATACCCAGTAAATTATGCGGCACCGGCGATTCCGGATATTTGCCCAAAAACTCCGCTACTTTTTGGCGTAATTCTTTTTTATTCGCTGTATGAATTTCTTTTTTTACTTTTAAACATAAATTATATAAAATAATTCCACCCATTTGCATCTTGTTCATCCCTTCTCTAATGACACTAACAACCTTAATTTCAGTATACTGGTTGTGGTATTAAATAGGGGTTAAAGTCTACTCTCGGCACATTAAAATTACCTTAAAATTGCCTCTTGCGTCGCCTTAAACACACTCTTAGACGCAAAAAAGCCTTCAAGGTACCACTTATTGTGGTAGCCTGAAGGCTTTTATTTAGTAAAAGCTTTTACTAGGAAGCGGTTAAACCACCGTCGATAGCAATAATCGCACCGGTCATAAAGCTATTCATCGGTGAAGCAATGGCACAGAGCATATGAGCAATTTCCTGGGGTTCACCAATGCGCCCCACAGGATAGGGAGCCGCTAGCTCAGAGGCGGTATAATTGCCCGTGGCTAATTGCGCCGCCACCATAGGCGTTGCTACATCTCCAGGGCACACGCAGTTCACCCGCACACGGCCAGCGTAATCCAAAGCCAGCGCCCGCGTTAAAGCGACCACTGCCCCTTTGGAAGCACAGTACAACGGACAGCCATAGTTACCAGTAAGCCCGGCGTCCGAACCCACATTGATAATATTGGCGTCCTTACTGTGCATTAAAGGTAAGAGCGCCTGACTTAAAAACAGCGTCCCTTTCACATTCACATCCATAAGCTGAGTATAGTCGGCTTCTGTCACTGTTTCTAGCCGTTGTTCCTGGTAAATACCGGCAGCGTTAATTAGCACATCGACACCGGCTCCCCCTTGACCTAGCTTGACGGCCAGTTGCCGACAGTCACCAGCTATACTAACGTCCGTGCTCATGAAGCTTACCTCTCCCCCCAGTGGGGCTAAAGTTGCCAACGCCGCTGTCCCCCGTTGCTCCTGGCGAGCCACAAGATACACCCGAGCGCCGTCTGCCAAACAAAGGCGCGCTGTTGCCAGCCCGATGCCACTGGTACCACCACTAATTACTACTACTCGTCCCTGCAATCCGTAGTTCATTCACTCCACCTCATTCGATAGCTTGCTTCCCCTGTGTCTTTACCCTGATAGCTTAAAATAGCCTGAAAATCCTGCCGCAAATAAAAGTGGACGGCATTAACATTTCGAGCGTAAACCTCAAGCTCCAGTTCATTAAAAAGTTTCTTCGCTTGATTGATGAGAGCAAAGCCAATACCTCGTCCCTGTGCCGCTGGTGCCACAAAGATACCGCCGATTTTACCCGCCTGGGCAAAACTAATAAACCCTAGTAGTTCACCCTTTTCTTCGTAAACATAAGTAATACTCTTACCCAAATAAGCAGTCTTAATGAGCTCGACTCGCGCTCGCCAAAACGCAGCCGGAATGAAATCATGGGCTATCAGTGATGCTGCTAGCCAAATTTCCGCCAGTAAAGCCACTTCTTTTGTTCTCATTAATCTAACCATAGCTGTCGTACCCCCAGCGGCTAATTTAGTGTCCAGTGCTTACCCGGCTTTAAAAGCTTAGCGTCACTCGCGTATAAACTCCCGGCTCACTATCCATGCCTACTATTATACCATGTCGCTCAGCAATTTCTTTGGCAATCGCTAGTCCCAAGCCCGTACCACTCTTATTTTTTTCTACTCTGGTTTTATAAAAACGCTCAAAAACATGGCGCAAATCCTCCGCCTTAATCCCGACGCCATGGTCAGTAATAGTGAGGCGACCACAAGTAAAAGTCACCTCTACCTGTCCCCCTGCTGGCGAAAATTTAATGGCATTATCAAGAAAAATCATCAGCATTTGCCGTAAACGCCCGTAATCACCATCATAAGCATAGAGCTGGGTATCTGTGGTGACAACCACGTTTACCTCTTTGGCCTGTCCTAAATGCTGACTACTTCTAACCACATCTTGCACTACTTCGCAAAAATTAAGCTGATTTTTTTCAATTTTAAAACTGCTGTTTTGTAAGCGTGACAAATCCAGCAAATCATTAATAAGTCGTTGCAAAAAAATACTTTCGGCGAGCATTTGCCGGTAATATTCTTTCACCTGGGCATGACTGGTCACCACCCCATCGCTCAAGGCTTCCAGCGAACCTCGAATCACCGTGACCGGTGTGCGTAATTCATGGGAAATATTAGCGATAAAATCTCTGCGCAACTGGTCTAGCTTGGCACTTTCTTGACTTGCAGCTTCTAGGCGTTCTCCCAAAATATCTAGCGCCGTCCCCAGTTCACCCAGCTCATCTTTTTGTCTAACTAGATTACGCACCGAATAATCACCCTCCGCCATTTGCTCCGCCGTCCGTTGCATAGTCTTGAGTGGTTTGGTAAACTTCCACGAAAAAACTAAGCTCAGAACAAACACCAGTAAGGCCGCAATCACCGTACTAATAAATAAAATCTTCATGCCCTGCTCCGCCGCCTGCTTCATACCAGAAACCGGTGAATGGATTAGAACAACGCCCCATACTTTACCATCAGCCCCAGCAATGGGAGCGCCTACCGTCAGCGTAGGAACCCGCAACACTTCACTAAAACCAAGCCCAAAGTTAACCTCCCCCTCGAAGGCTTGCCGAATAACTTGGTCGGCATCGGCCGGTAAGTCCTTATAATCTAGAGCCGGCATCAGTTTGCGTTCTTTATGCTCCTGCATTTGCAAACCGCGCTTTTCGTCCACAATCCACACATCATCTGCTGCCGAGCTAGAAAGAAACCTTAGTAAAGAACCATACCCTCGCCCCGCTTTCGCCTCGTAAGGAAGACCTTGCATATGAGCGCTATGCTTTTCCTGCTCCTGCCGCGCCGTCAAATCTTCTTGGTGTTCCGCCAAGGCTTGAGCAATTTTTACGGCTCGTTGGTTAAGTTCTTCCCTTTTCAGTGCCTCCGTATGCTGGGAAAACAACACCCAAAAAGCACTCCCCACCACCAGTGCAAAAAGCAAAATCGCCAGCGTGAAATAAAGTGTTAGTTTTAAGGCAATTTTATTTTTCATCGGGTAGTTCCTCAAAGCGGTAACCGACACCCCAAATCGTCTTGATTTCCCAATGCTCATGGGGCAATTGCTCTAGCTTAGCCCGCAAACGCTTAATATGAGAATCCACCGTCCGACTATCTCCAAAATAATCATAGCCCCACACGCTGTCTAGTAAATTTTCCCGCGAAAATACTTTGTTTTTATTTTTAGCCAAGGTCCACAACAATTCCACTTCTTTTTTAGTCAGCCCTACCGGCTGCTCGTTAATCATTACTTTATATTGCCCTAAATCAATGGTTAGGTTATCCACGGTGAAAATATTTTTAGTCGTGGTTTCCGTATGCAGACGTCTTAAAATAGCCCGCACCCTCGCCATCACTTCTCCTGCCGAAAAAGGTTTGACGATATAATCGTCAGCCCCAATATCTAGACCCATGATTTTTTCAAAATCTTCTCCTCGCGCCGTAATCATCATAATCGGCACCATACTGGTTTTCCGAATAGTACGACAAACTTCAAACCCGTCAGCTTTGGGCATCATTACGTCTAATAAAATCATGGCCAGTTCCTGATTATATTGGCTAAATTTTTGGAGCGCCTCCTCTCCATCAAAAGCCACTAACGGTTCAAAGCCTTCTTTTATCGCATAGCTAGCTAAAATAGACGTAATTTGTTCATTATCATCAGCAATCAAAATTTTCGCCATTATCAGTACCACCTCTCTAGCTTCTATTATACTAAGATTTATGTCTTTTTGATGACAGCGGGCGACAAAAAACATGAAATTAATTTTTAAAAAACATGCTTTCGCCATTAATCCTTAGTATAATCTTAAATACAGAAACAAACCTAGCCTCCGTGTCTAAGCTAAAACACGGTAAAAAAAAATAACGAGGAGTGACCACAATGAAAAACATGAAAACTGCTTTAATCCTAGGTGCTTTAATTGCAGCTTTTGGTCTTACCACTGCTTTTGCTGCCACCGACGACAATCAAAAAGACTCTACCTACCCCCGTTGCCCAGGACGTACTGCTCTGTGTGCCACCGGTGACTGCGACTATTATCACACACCCCAAGCACATGCCCATTACCTCCAAGTACACAAAGACCGTTTAGCACAAAAAGTTGCTGACGGCCGCCTCACCCAAGCCCAAGCTGACGAAATTTTAAGTAGAATTAAAACTAATTTTGACAAATGTCACGAGGGCAATTGTCTTCGCTCTGCCAAAGGACACAACTTTCACAAAATAAATCCCATGCACCCGGGACCTGTCATGCTCCCGCCACAAACACCAACTGATTATGAACAACATCCCCATAAAAACCACGAACGGCTTCAACAAATTCTTGCCGAACAAGCTAGCGATGGTGACCTCGATGGCAGACCTGATGGTATGGCCTGGCGTGAAAGACCACAACTTCGCAATCAGCACAATGGCATTGCCGTATTAGCAGAATTAACTGGTCGTGACGCTGACAGCCTCTTAGCAGAATGCAACTCCCGCCTAAAAACACCTTACCAAATGGCACAAGAAGCCGGTGTCCTCAAAGAATACCAAGCTAAGCGTTTAGCTTATGTGACTAGTCAATTACAAGCCGCCGTTGCCGACGGTCGCCTCACCCAAGCCCAAGCCGACCAAAAACTAAGCCGTGCCAAGGAACGGATCGAAAAAGGCGAAAGACCTGAACCCCGTCGTTTGCACCATGGCCGTGCTGCTGGGTGCCAAAATTAATCCTCACCTCGACCTGCTACAAAGGCCGCTTACCCGTTAGGGGTAAGCGGCCTTTTACTGTAATAAAAAAGCTCTTTTCCCGTTAGAGAAAAGAGCGTTAGTACTAAATGGTGATCCACCCGCGACTCGAACGCGGGACACCCTGATTAAAAGTCAGGTGCTCTACCAACTGAGCTAGTGAATCAACTTAGCGTCACCATTAGCTGTTGACGACTTTACTAGTATACACACTACTGCACCTCTTGTCAAGTAAAGTTAAGCTTTTTGCTAAAACTTTACGCTTAGCAGTGCAAAACCACTGTTTTAGAACATTTCGTGAAGCACAATCGTTTGCTGGCGTCCTGCACCCACCGAAACAATCCCTAGTTCCACCCCGGATACTTCCACCAAGCGTTGCAAATATTTCTTGGCGTTAACTGGCAAATCAGCAAATTGACGAATTCCGGTAATATCTGTTAACCACCCATCAAACTCTTCATATACCGGCTCCACTTTGGCCAATTCTTTCAGACTAGCCGGCAGGTGTTTGATTTCTTGTCCATCAATTTTGTAGGCTACACACATTTTAAGTTTTGGCATAGCATCAAAAATATCCAGTCTGGTCACTGCTAAATAATCCAAACTGTTAAGGCGAGCGGAATAGCGAAGCATAAAGGCATCAAGCCAGCCGCAACGCCGTGGCCGGCCTGTAACCGTGCCATATTCGTGGCCGGTAGCCCGAATCAGTTGCCCCGGTCCATCGGTGTCAACCAGCTCCGTGACAAAGGGTCCTTCGCCCACCCGCGTAGCATAGGCTTTTACTACGCCTAGTACATGGTTGATGTAACGAGGTCCCACCCCACTACCGGTACAAGCATTGCCAGCCGTAGGATTAGAACTGGTAACATAAGGATAAGTCCCGTGGTCAATATCAAGGAAGGTTGCCTGCGCACCTTCAAACAACACATTTTGTCCGGCGGCAAACAGTTCTTCCATGGCCACACCAGTATCCGTAGTATAGGGACGCAATTCTTCCGCATAAGCCAAAAACTCTGCTAGCATTGGTTCATATGCCAAAGGTTCAACATCATAAATTTTTGTGAAGATAGCATTTTTAGCCGTTAAGTTCATTTTTAACTTAGCGGCAAAAGTTTCTGCATCTAACAAATCACACATTCTAATGCCGGTACGAGCCACTTTATCCATATAACAAGGTCCTATACCACCTTTAGTCGTGCCTATTTTCATCTCACCCAGGGCTTCTTCCTGCAATTCATCTAACTTCGCATGGTAAGGTAATACCACGTGCGCCCGATCAGAAATCAAAATGCGGCTAATATCCACACCCTTAGCTTTCATCTCGGCAATTTCTTTGAGCACTACGCCCGGATTAATGACAACCCCATTACCCAAAATGCAGGTTTTACCAGCATACAAGATACCACTGGGCAAAAGTCGCAATTTGTAAGCCACATTATCTACAACTACTGTATGTCCGGCATTGGAACCTCCGGAATAACGCACCACCGCATCGGCCTTTTGCGCCAAATAGTCCACGATTTTGCCTTTACCTTCGTCGCCCCATTGAGCGCCAATTACTACCACTGCTGACATAAATGCTCCCCCTTATAAGCCAAATCTGGCCATAATTAAGTCTATATTTTTAAGCATGGGCTGCGGATCAAAACAACTTTCAATTTCCGCATCACTTAGATAACGTTTGATATCGGCGTCTAATTTTACGTTAGTTTTAAAATCGGCGCCTGCCAACCAACGTGCCATAGCGTTACGTTGTACCCATTGGTAGGCTTCTTCCCGTTGCACGTCCTTACTGACCAAGGCCAGTAGTAGGTTTTGACTGAAAATCAAGCCGCCAGTTTTATTCATATTGGCCAGCATCGCTTCCGGATAAACCAGGAGCTTATCAATAATGTTCGTGAATTTACGAAGCATATGATCCAGAGCAATGGTGCTATCCGGTAAAATAATGCGTTCTACCGAGGAGTGCGAAATATCCCGCTCGTGCCACAACGCCACGTTTTCTAAAGCTGCTACGGCATTACCCCGCAGTACTCTAGCCAACCCGGAAATTTTTTCACAAGTAATAGGGTTGCGTTTATGCGGCATGGCCGAAGAACCTTTTTGCCCCGGAGCAAAATATTCTTCAACTTCCCTAATATCCGTGCGTTGCAAATTGCGAATTTCCGTTGCCATCTTGTCTAAGGAAGACCCGATAATGGCTAGCGTCGTCAAAAAGTCAGCGTGACGATCCCGTTGAATAACTTGCGTTGCTAAGCGTGCTGCCTTGAGCCCCAAATGCTCGCACACATAAGTTTCCACAAAAGGGTCAATATTAGAATAAGTACCTACCGCACCAGAAAGCTTACCCACCGCTACAAAATCACGGGCTTGTTCCAATCTGGCAATATTACGCTCAGTTTCATCCAGCCATAGGGCAAACTTGAGTCCTAAAGTCATGGGCTCTGCATGAATACCATGAGTCCGCCCAATCATTACAGTATATTTATGTTCAGCAGCACGACGATGCAAAACGTCATGAAATTTGTGTAGTAGCTCCAGCAACAATTCTGCTGACTGCTTCATCATCACACCTAAGGCCGTATCTTTTACATCGCTAGAGGTCAAACCCTTGTGGATATAAACACTGGCTTCCCCTACATATTCACCCACGTTAGTCAAAAAAGCAATAATATCATGGTTAGTAATAGCTTCAATTTCATGTACTCGCTCCAACCGAAAATCCGCCTTGGTTTGGATTGCCGTTAACGCCTCCTGCGGTACTAAGCCCAATTCGTGCATAGCTTCACAAGCCAAAATTTCTACTTTGAGCATCGTTCGGAATTCATTTTCTTCTGTCCAAATGCCGCCCATTTCTTTACTGGTATAGCGATTAATCACGATCCTGCCTCCTATTAATGGTTGCCGCCCTTAGGCTGAACCAAATCTTAAATAACAGCGAAAAATTCGCTGGAAAACTTATTTTTCAGTCCATTCATTACTTTGTTATTTTAACATTTACCCGGTTTACACGCAATAGTTGCGAATGATTAAGGCAGTCTTTTTTTTATTGTTCGGAAAAATTTTTGTGAACAAATAAAAAACTTTCCCTGCAAAATTTAATTTTGCAGGGAAAGTTTTATTCCACACCCTTAGCCAAATTGGCAAAGCGCGTATATTGTTTATGGAAGAAGAGTTTCACCGTATCTACAGGTCCGTTACGGTGCTTAGCAATAATTAATTCGGTAATGTTTTTATTTTCCGTATCTTTATCATAATAATCTTCTCGATAGAGAAAAGCCACCATATCCGCATCTTGCTCCAAGGCTCCTGATTCCCGCAAGTCACTGAGCATTGGCCGCTTAATCTGGCGTGATTCCACGCTGCGGCTTAACTGGGACAAGGCAATAACCGGTACATGCAGTTCCCGAGCCAAAGCTTTAAGCGAGCGGGAAATCTCTGACAGTTCCTGCTGCCGATTATCGCTGTTGCGTTTACCGCCACCTTGCATCAACTGCAAATAGTCGATAACGATGAGCTGCAAATCATGCTCTACTTTCAGTCGTCTAGCCTTAGAACGCATTTCCATAACCGTAATACTAGGCGTATCGTCAATAAAGATATTGGCTTCACTTAAACGACCGGCGGCGTCAATCAGCTTTTGCCAATCCTCATCTTGCAATTCTCCCACCCGGAGCCTAGCCGAGTCAATACTGGCTTCAGCACAAAGCATCCGCTGCACTAACTGTTCTTTACTCATTTCCAACGAGAAGAACGCCACCGTTTTTTTCTCCCGAATAGCAATATTTTGGGTCATATTCAAAACCAGCGCCGTCTTACCCATGGAAGGACGTGCCGCAATGAGAATGAGGTCCGAAGGTTGTAAGCCAGAAGTTAACTGGTCAAAATCAGTAAAACCCGTTGGCAAACCTGTAAGATTGCCTTTATTGGAATACAGTTCCTCCACGCGTCCGATAGCGGACATGACCACGCCCCTAATGGGAGCAAAATCTTGGGTAATTTTTCGATTAGAAACTTCCAAAACCATGCGTTCTGCATCGTCTAAAATCGTCGCCACATCTTCATCGGCCTCATAGCCTTTGCTGGCGATTTGTGTCGCTACCCCAATCATTTGTCGTAACAGAGCCTTTTCCGAAACAATCTTCGCATGATAGCTCACATTAGCAGCTGTAGGCACGGCATTAGCAAGGTAGGTAATAAACTGGATCCCGCCAATATCTTCCAGTTTGCCTTCCCTTTTGAGCACTTCCGTTACGGTTACCATATCCACCGGTTGATTTTTATTAAATAGCTCCACAATAGCCCCAAACAGTACCCGATGATCCTGACGGTAGAAGTCTTCTGCCACCAGTAATTCCGTGGCTTTGGAAATAGCTTCCTTATCCAGCATCATGGCACCTAAAACAGCTTGCTCGGCCTCGATGTTTTGGGGTGGTATGCGATCAATCATCTTATTCTGCCTCTACTTCTACTGTAAATTCAGCGGCAATTTCCGGTTGCAATTTAGCAATGGCGGTATAGCGTCCCAGTCCTTTAACAGCAGTTTTGAGCTCGATTTTACGGCGGTCAATACCTTCTAGTTGTGTTTGCTTAATCAAGGCTTCCGCTACGTCCTTAGAGGCAACAGAGCCGAACATTTTACCATTTTCTCCCACACGTACTTTTAGTTGCACGACAACTTTTTCTATTTGCGAGGCCAAAACAAGTGCCTCGTCTTTTTTCTGTGCTGCCCGGTGCTCCGCTACTGCTTGGTCTTGCTTAGCTTGATTAAGGTTAGCAGCAGATGCTTCTTTAGCTAGTTTTTTCGGTAAGAGATAGTTGCGGCCATAGCCTTCACTGGTTTCCACGATCTCACCTTTTTTGCCTAAACTTTTAACTTCTTGTAGTAGTATCACTTTCATTTTTTACTCTCTCCTTCAACTGTTGGGACGCCAGTTCCAAAATTTGCGGCTCAATCGTTGCCGCCGTAGCGCCTTGTAATTGTACCCCGGCCACGGTTTGATGACCGCCACCGCCTAATTCTTCCATCATAACCTGCACATTAACCGTACCGTCACTGCGAGCACTAATACCCAAACCTTCTGTAGTTTCTGCCATCACAATGCTCACACTAATATCATTCATCGTAAGAAGTTCATCGGCAGTTTGCGCCACAATAATCGAAGTGTTTTTATCCACCGGTGCCTCTTTATAAACAGCTATGGCAATTCCCGGTAGCGGCACCCGCGCACCGGCAATCAACTTGGCTCTTTGCACTACTGTTTCCATATCGTCTTTAAACAGCTGATGCACAAGACTCGGATCCGCACCATTGCGCCGCAAGTACGCTGCCGCTTCAAAAGTACGTTCCCCGGTTTGTACAGCAAAGTTTTTTGTGTCCACCACAATTCCGGCATAAAGTGCCGAGGCTTCTGTCTTGGTGAATTCCATGCGGTCATCAAAATAAGTGAGTAGCTCCGTCACCAATTCGCTAGTAGAAGAAGACGACGGCTCCATATAATTCAAAATAGAATTTTTGATAATATCTTCAGCACGGCGATGGTGGTCAATAATAACCTTTTTATCCACCGCTTGCAAAATTTCCTGAGACGCTGAAAGCATGGCTCGATGATGATCCACTATAAACAAAATACTGTTGTGTGTAACCAGAGGCAAGGCCTCCCCGCTGCCCAGCAAGATTTTTTTATAGTTTGCATCAGCTTCCGTGGCCAATTCTTCCATACGTTCCAGTGACGGTCCGCGACCGCTAGTCACGACATAAGTTTCTTTGCCTAAAGACAAGGCCATTTTAGCCACGCCCAAAGCAGAACCCAAAGAATCATAATCCTCGTTGACATGACCCATCACAAAAATTTTATCGGCATTAATCATTAATTCATGAATAGCTTGTGCTACAATTCTAGCGCGCACTCGTGTGCTTTTAGCTTGAACAGAGCTTTTACCGCCAAAAAACTGCATCTCGCCGCCGATAGAAACTACCGCTTGATCACCGCCACGCCCCAAGGCTAAGTCAAGCCCTGCCTGCGCCTGTTGTCCCAAGATTTGCAAAGTCTTTTCTTCACAAGCTAGCCCGATACTAATAGTCGGGGGGATTTTATTCCCAGCTTTAATTTCCCGAATTTTATCTAGCACTTCAAACTTTTTACTAATGGTATTACGCAAAGCAGCTTTAGTAATGCTCACGGTAAATAAATCTTCCGCATAGCGGGTGAAAACTCCGTCTTGCTCGTCCGCCCATTGACTAATCAGCCGATTAACCTCGACCGTAATATTAGCTCTGGTGCTTTCGCTTAACCCCTTCATAACGTCACTGTAATTATCAAATTGCAGATAAGCAATACACAGGCGTTCATCGTCAAACCTTTTCTTCTGGCGCTCCCTGTCGGTCACATCCACTAAATAAAGGCATAAACCTGTTTCTTTGCCTCCATCTTCTTGCGTTAAAACTCGGCGCACCGTCATCATAAACATCCGGTCACCCAGTTTGATTTGCTTTTCCACGTCTTTTTGGCTCAAGACAGCAAAATTATTCTCCGGTGGCGGCAAAATATCGCTTAAGGTACTGCCTTCTACTGCTTTACCGGTCACCCAGGTTTGAAATAATTCGTTTTTCCACTGGAGCTTACCTGCGGTATCAAACACCGCAATACCCACTGGCATTTGCTGTGCCGCATAGTTATTGGCTCGTTCGATATTACGCACCACGGTGTCCAAATAATTATTAAACCAGGCTTCTTTACTCCGATAGTTTTTCTGACTGAAAAAATAGACCAAAAATAAAATACCCAGTCCCACCGGTAAAAAGAGGTTTTCATAAAGGCCCACAATTAAAACCAATACCCCTATAATCGCCATGAAGAGCTTAATATCGCCCCAAAAAGTAAATTGTTTATTAAACATAATAACGCCTCATCTCGGTCTTCTTATTCTGGCGGCCGTGTTCTTACTTTACGGAAATCAAAAACTAAATCAAATGCTCCCACCAAAACAATCACTTGTGATACAAACTGGTTCAAAAAAATAATGCCCACAACCACGGTGCCCCACCATTTGGGTTTATGCTTTTGCTCCATATACCAATATACTAGAGCAATTCCTTGAATAACAAGAACAAAGCTACACAACATTTGAATATTAACCCCGACTAAATACAAAATATGGGTTGGTTGCGAAATGTACTGGGTAATGACTAACAAGGAAGCTCCGTAAGGCAATAAAACCCATTTAGGCACTTCTAAATTGACAAAACGAGGAAAACTTTCAAAATATTCTCCTAGTTTACTTAAAATAGCTCGAGCGGCCAAGTAATTAACAAAAGTAATAATCGGCGCACACAGGATAAATGCACCCGGCATAATCACTTGCACCATACGTAGCATATCTTTCGCCGACTTGGTGGCGTCTTCTATTTGTGCAGGCGTCATACCTTGGCTTTGATAGTAGGCCACAGAATCAACAATCGCTTTGTCGAAAGTTGCAAAAAACATTTCCAACGGATTAATGCCCATAATGAAAAAACCAATTGCTAGGCTCAGCATCAAAGAAATAAATGCTGCTACTGAACCGAAAAGCATCAGCTTCATGGGTGGGAAATGCCTTTTCATACACTCTCCTAGTACCACACCCAAGGTACCAAAGACTGCCACCAAGGACAAGGAATGGATTGGGCTAATGAGCATAGCAATAATTGCCCCAGCTACCAATAAGGTCATGATACTCCAGCGCATACCGTTACGCGCACCGCAAATAGATATAGGTAAGGACCACAGAAAATTAACGAACATCCCAATGACCGGCACATACATACTAATCAGGGCAAAAACAATCGCTACTGCCGCCAAAATGCCGGCTTCTACCATGGCCGAAGTCTTATGTCTCACGCAAGTTCCTCCTCTAAAGCTGACTACTAGCCAACCTAATTCCCCCTAGGGATGCATACTGTTATTTTACACTTATTTGAGTTAAAAAGGAAGTAGAAAACCACTGCCCCCCGCTTTCCTTGGTTAGAAATAAAAAAGCACCGCCTAAGCGGTGCCCATTTTCATTCAGTTGTAAATGGTAACAAAGCAATATTACGAGCACGTTTGATCGCACTGGTAAGTTGTCTTTGATGTTTAGCGCAGTTACCGGAGATACGACGAGGTAAAATCTTACCACGTTCGGTCACATAACGACGCAATTTACCAAGTTCCTTATAGTCAATACCTTCAACTTTATCAACACAGAAACTACACACTTTTCTTCTGGTTCTTCTGCCTCTTTCGCGTTTCATTCGCATAACCTCCCTTGTTTAAAATGGGATTTCTTCATCAAAAGCTACTGGTGAGCCGAAAGCTTCCATCTCACCTTTTTGAGCCCCATGTTCCGGACTAGTACCAGTACCTGCAGCTTTGCGCTCGATAAACTCAACACTGTTAGCGATAACCTCAGTTACCCAGCGTTTTCCGCCCTCTTTAGCTTCATAGCTACGAATCTGTAACCGTCCTTCGACTAGTGCTCTCTGTCCCTTTGTCAGACTATTCCCGCATAATTCAGCAATTTTACCCCATACAACGATGTTGATAAAATCAGCTTCTCTTTGGCCCTCTTGATTGGAAAAAGGTCTGTCTACCGCTAAAGTGAACTGGGTTACAGCTTTACCTGATTGGGTATAGCGTGCTTCCGGATCACGAGTTAAACGGCCCATAAGTATAACTTTATTCATAATATAGTTACCTCCTGGCTTATTCGCCTTTTCTAATAATCATGTGGCGCAGAATTTCATCGGTAATCTTCATAACGCGGTCAAGTTCTTTTACAGCTTTTGGTTCTGCGTTGAACGTTACAAGGACATAGATACCGTCTACAAAATCGTTAATTTCATAGGCTAAGCGTCTTTTACCCATACGATCGGTTTTAACAACTGTGCCACCGTTGTCAGCGATTAAAGCATCAAACTTAGTTACAACTGCTTCAAATGCTTCTTCTTCGGCTGGTTTAACGATGTACATGACTTCGTATTCTCTCACGAAATCACCTCCTCCTTTGGACTCTGGCTACCTTGTGGTAGCAGGGGAAGTATATATGGTTATATATACAGCTTTATGATTATAACATTAAGTATCGACAAATGCAAGTAGTGCCTACACCTTAGAAAAAAAACGAGAAAACCGGTGTTTGACCGCAGGTACTACTACTGGCAACTGCTGCCGGTTAGCACCTGAACACCGCTTTTCTCGCTTTGAACAAAAATAATTCCTGCACTGCCCCGATACTCCTGTGCTTAGTGCTTGGTCTCCGGTTCCACAAAATCGTCCAAAGCTGCTCCCGGTGCTACCATGGGGAGCACTAAATCTCCCTGGTTAACCACAGCCTCAAGGACAAAAGCTTGCTTTGACTTGATAGCTAGCTCCAGCGCTGCTGTAAATTCCTCGCCGGTAGTCACCGTCGCACCCCGAGCACCGCAAGAACGGGCAAAGCCCACAAAATCAAACGGTGCCAAAAGGGTTGACGCATAGCGTTCTTCATAAAAAACTTCCTGCCATTGGCGAACCATGCCTAAGCAACTATTATTAATAATAATGCTGATAAGGGGCAGTCCCTCTCGTACGGCGGTGTAAAGTTCCATACCAGTCATTTTAAACCCGCCATCACCGGCAATGTGTACCACCCGTGCTTCCGGTCTGGCTAGCTTGGCTCCCACTGCTGCCGGTAGGCCAAAACCCATGGTGCCGCAACCACCGGAAGTAAGAAAATGCCGCGGTTCATCAATGAGCAAATGTTGGGCCGCCCACATTTGATTTTGACCGACGTCTGTCACATAGACCGTGTCACTGCCCAAAAAATGTTTATTTAATTCGTTCATGAGCCAGGGCGCCGTTAACTTTTTACTTTGCTTAAGCTCCTGATTTTCTGTTTCGTCCCACGCCCGAATAGAATCCCACCAAGTGGTAAGTTCTAAGGCACCGACTTGAGTATTTAAAAGTGCCAGCGTTTCTTTGATTTCTCCCACTAAAGGCAGTGCCGTCATAATGTTTTTATCCACTTCCGAGGGGTCAATATCCAGTTGAATAATAGTTTTTTTGCCCACATATCGCGTGCGGTCACCGGTAACCCGTTCACTAAACCTACTGCCTGCTACCACTAGCACATCGGCATTCGCCACGGCCAAATTCGCCGCAATATGCCCATGCATACCCGTCATACCTAAAGCCTGTTCGTCCGAGCCGGGAAAAACCCCCAACCCCATCAAAGTACTGACCACTGGCATACCGGTTTTGTGAGCAAAAGCTCGCACTTCTGCTGCGGCTTCACTATGTACCGCTCCACCACCTACCAGCAGTACTGGCCTGCTGGCATTAGCAATAGTCACAGCCGCCGCTGCCAATAATTCTGTCAAGGCTTTGTCTGTAACCTGACCACAAGCTCCAGCTGCCTCCGGCTCCGTCCATTCCACAGCGCCCACTTGAATACTACTGGGCACATCCACCAGCACCGGTCCCGGACGCCCTGCCTGCGCCAGTCGAAAAGCCTTACGCAGTTCTGGCACTAAATCTTCCGCCCGCCGCACCAGTACATTATATTTAGTCAGAGGTAAAGTTACACCCACAATATCAATTTCCTGAAAAGAGTCCCGCCCCAAATGTTGAACCTGAACTTGCCCCGTAATTGCTACTAGTGGGACAGAATCTAAATAGGCCGTAGCTAACCCGGTTACAATATTTGTCGCTCCCGGTCCGGAAGTAGCAATACAAACCCCCGTCTTCCCTGTAGCCCTAGCATAGCCGTCAGCAGCGTGAATAGCACCTTGCTCGTGTGCCGTTAGTACATGTTGCAAGGGTGCATCATACAAGGCATCATACAGAGGAATCACCTGACCACCGGGATACCCAAAAATTGTTGTTACCTTTTGTTCTTCTAAAACTTTGATGATGGCTTGCGCTCCCGATAGCTTCATCGTTACCTTCCTCCTTCAAAAATGCCGTACCGGCTTTTTTTATAATGCCACTAGCTCTATTTCTAACCTAAGCACTTTGCTCCAGAACCTCTTCGTGTAAGGCCACGGTCAGTACCGCTACCTGCTTTTCTAACAATTTGACTGCTTGGGCTGCACCGGTATTAGACAAAACAATACTCAGCTTGATTTCTTGCCCCTGATTCACCACCTCCAAACACAAACCTGCCACCTTTAATCCCCGTTGGGCTAATACCCGCAAAACCCGCGGCAACAAAGTATCCTCATTTTTAGCTCGCAAAACTAATCTTTCTCCCATGACTAAGCCCTCCTCTTTTTATGTTACTAGCTGACGTCGTAATATTTTTACTTCGACAAACAAAAAAGCCCCTACAGGTTAATTAACCTGTAGGGGCGAAAGTTCTAACACTATCGCGGTACCACCCTAATTTATTGCTTCATTAGCACCGATCCATCAATCGGCTCGAGTATAACGCACTCGTTACGCATCATGCTACTAGGCGCACCTTTCGCTGATGAGTTCATGGGTGATTTACTCTACGAGGGCAAGCTGCCGATTTCCACCAACCATCGGCTCTCTGTTTGTTTGCTACCTGTATTTCTTCCCAATCATCACTTTTGACTTGCAATTTTAAATTAATGCTATTATCCTCTTTATCAGCAGACTTGTCAATGATTTTGTCCATGATTTTATGTTAATTAGTTAACATAAAATGCGAATTTATACGTTTTTTAAATAATTCTTTACTGTTTTCGCAATATTTTCTTGATAAAGTTGCTCCTGCTCCAATAGCACGGTACTAATTTGTGCTTTCAGCTCTTGTTGCTCCGGCGCCAAAACCCGTCCATAAACTGCGGCATAAGCACGGCCCTCTGGAGTCAGTGGCGTCAAAGCAGTTGCTTCTACCGGTTCCAGCTCTGCGACTTGGGCTATTTGCTGCCATAATTGTGGGGCTACTTGGGCAATACAGGCTAAAGCCGCTAACCACAAAACACTGCCCATTTTGAGATAGCCTCGACCTTTTATGTTTTTAACTACCGGACCCAAATCCGCTGCCAAGACCTCCGCCTGCATTAGACTTAAACGATAATTACAAGCTTCGGCAATAGCACTGTGCACTTTAAGCTGTGCTAAAGGTTCTTTACTCGCCGCCATGTTAAGAGCCATAGCGGTCAACTTAATTCCATTACGCGTTAACTCGTGGCCAATAAAATAATGTTCTTCCGGCGTTAACAAACAGCCTGGTTTAGCTACCAATAATTCAAAATCAATATCCCACGGCGTATTTTTCAAATAAGAATTATAAATAAATTGCGTATGCATAATGGCTTCACCATATTCTAAAACAATACGACTAATATTTTCTTGGGTATAGTGCAAGGTTTCCGAGCCCACAACAGTAGGTGCTTTCAGATATGAATCATAAATCGCTGTTCTAAATTCTTCCGGTAACGCCAAATATCTGGTTTCCACGGCTAAATCACTGAGCGTTGCTATTTCCAAATTAATTTTATGGGAAGAATCATAGCCAATCATACTATACCCATATAAGAGGCCTTTCACAATTTCTTCCTCGGAAGTAAGCCCTGCAGCGTTAGCTCCATAGCCCTCTTTATACCCTGCTTCTAAGACGCCCCACGTTGCGGCATCCACTGCTTCTAAAAAGTTGCGACCAACCAGCTGACTATCAGCCGTTGTATATTCCACTAGCACCGGTTTAATTTGTTTATTAGCGAAGAGCGTGGCCACACTAGTACCGGCGAGCCCCAACCAATCACTAAAACCCAAGCTCAAACCTTTAGCACCGCAAGCACTGGGCGCCGTCCACTTCACAAAACGTCTGACCACTGCCGCATTATTTGGTGTTAAAGCCAAAACTGCGATTTGTAAACCGTCTTCCTCTACCACACGCTCCGCTTTCCATAAAGCCCCAGCGGGGCACTCCTTATTACTTACGCACAGTAAAGTTTTACCGGCTGCCGTTGTTGCTAGCGCTAGCCACCCACCGGTAATTTCACTTAAGGACGCCAGTATTATATGACCGGCACTGATTTTTTCCATTAATTTTATTGCCGTTAATTGTTTAATTGCCATCTTTGCCCCAACCCCCATGCTTTATAGTTTTAAAAACAATCCCTGCCACACAACACTCTTATATTATCACCAAAATTAGCACTTAAGGCAAGAAAATTTACCCAACGAGCGCAAAAAATGCCCCAATCTCTTTTTTAAACCGGCTAACACAATATCTTGTATTTCTAAATTAATTCTCCAAAACTCTTATCCACAGTTATTAGTGAGTTATACACGATTTTTTGTGGATAACTGTGGACAAAATACTAGTACCTCCTACTATTTCCGTATTTTTTCACTTATTACTGGCGTTTTACAAGATTGACGATTTTTATCCCAAAGTTATCTACACCTTGTTGGTAACTCTGTTAACATTATACCTAGCTTACAACAACCACAATATCTAGTTACAGGCAAAGCTAAGAAGCAAGGGTGCTTTTGCGCAGTTGTCCCACGCTAAAAACTGCCAGCGCCGCCCAAATACAGCCAAAAGACAGTAAATGTTGGTGCGTAAACGTTTCCTTATAAACGAAAATTCCCAAAAGTAAAGTTAACGTTGGTGAAACATATTGCAAAAAACCCAGCACCGACAAAGGCAGTAACTTAGCACCGGCCGTAAATAAAAGTAAAGGCAGGGCGGTAACCACACCTGCACCCATCAGTAACAACGACGTAACTAGCCCACCTTGTTGCCCACCCCACAATGCGTAGTCGGCGCTAGTATATAAGTAGATCAAGGCAATCGGTGTAATCATCAAAGTTTCTAGTAAAATTCCTGTGGTCGTAGTCACCACTAGCGTTTTTTTTATCAGGCCATAAAGCCCAAAAGACAGCGCTAAACCTACGGAAGTCCACGGAAAAACACCTACTTGCACCAGCAGTAGCCCCACCCCAGCAGCGGCCAAGAGAACAGACGCTTGGGTCCAGCGATCCAGCTTTTCACCTAAACAAAAAACTCCTAACAGCACACTAACTAAAGGATTAATATAATAACCCATACTGGTTTCAATAATGTGTCCTGCATTCACTGCCCAAATATAGAGTCCCCAATTGACTGTAATGGTTAAGCTTCCCCCTAGGAGGGTAAGCGCTTGCCGCCGGTTACGAAAAATCGCTCTGGTTTCTTGATAAGCACTGCCTAATTTCTTCTGGCTCATTAATAACAGCAACATAAAAACTAAGGACCAAAACACCCGATTGGCCAAAATTTCTAAAGCTGGAACTGTCCCCAAGCTTTTCCAATATAGGGGCAAGACGCCCCACGCACCATAAGCACCCAGACCTAACCAAATACCACGGTGATAAGTTTTTTCTTTATTCATCGCACTTTTCTCCTCAAGCTTGTACTTTACCGCCCCGCTGGCAGGCTTATTGTTTTTATTATACTGCACCCCAGCAAAAAAAGGCATTGGCTTAGTAGCTCGTCACCAGTTGCGGTGACTACTTCCACTAAACACAATGCCTTTGCAATTTAAATTCTGCCGAACAACAGTGGCTAGCTTACAGCCTAACCATAGCCCTCGAAGCTACAATATCCACACCCAAGCCCAAAATATTCTGGCAAATAACTTGTCCTGCCTCTACCGGGGCGGACACCGTAATTTGACGCAAGGCTTTGGCGCAAGCTAGGATTTGCCCTTTAGGCAAAGCCTGCCGGGAAACTACGGGAAGTAGTGGCAACAGCCCACCGGTAATCCGCACACTGGTAGTTAACATCCTTTGTGGTGCCGTAATTTCATTTTCCGCATACTTTTTCCCTCTGGGGCAACTATTACCTTGCACCGCTGTTACCCTACCGTCGGTCAAAGTTACAGTCATTTCACAGCCCATAGGGCAGGTTATGCAATTCATGATGCGAGTTTCTACTGCCATTCTTAGACACCTCGATTCAAAGATACTACTAATTCTTCAGTAATTAAGCGTGTTTTTGCTGCCGGAATAACAACAGCAATCATTTCACTAGGCTTAGCTACTGGCAACATTTTGGACAAAATTAAGGTTTCCCCACTTGTCACTTCCAGTTTTACTTTACGCTCCGGTGCGCCTACCCGCATAAAGAGCTTCACGTCTTCGCCGTCCTCGGGCAAGGACAAACGTTGCGGCACACAAGTACGCACACCATTTTCTCCCTTGACTACAACGTTTTTGAACGCCACAGTCGTCTTACCTTGCACTGCTAAAGCCGCAAATTTACCGGCTATTTCTGCTTCTTCAGAAACAAAATCGACCAAATCATGCACGTGTACCACATTACCGGCCGCATAAATACCAGGCAGACTGGTGGCACGTCTTTGATCCACCACAGGTCCCCCTGTAAGCGGGTGCATTACCAGCTGTAGGCTCCTGGATAATTCATTCTCTGGAATAAGACCCACCGATAAGAGTAAAGTATCGCAGGGAATATCAAATTCGGTACCAGCAATGGGTTGCATTTTAGCATCTACCTGAGCTACTGTAACCCCGGTCACCCGATCACGACCGTGAATTTTAACGATAGTATGGGACAAATGCAGGGGTATATTATAGTCGTGCAAACATTGCACAATGTTGCGTGTTAAACCGTTGGAAAAAGGACAGATTTCTAGCACGGCCTGTACCTGACAACCTTCTAAACTCATGCGGCGAGCCATAATTAGTCCAATATCGCCACTGCCGAGAATAACAATTTTATGCCCCGGTAAATAGCCTTCCATATTGACCATGCGCTGAGCAGCACCGGCCGTAAATACGCCAGCCGGACGTTCACCGGCAATACGAATAGCGCCTCTGGTGCGTTCCCGGCACCCCATGGTCATGATAATAGCCCCGCCAGTAATTTCCAGCATACCTTGCTTAGGGTTAACGGCATAGACTTTTTTCTCCGCCGTCACTTCTAGCACCATGGTATCCACCAGTACTTCAATTTCTGGTTTATCTTTAATCAACTCAATACAGCGATCAGCATAGCCGGGACCAGTTAATTCTTCTTTAAAATGGTGTAACCCAAAACCATTATGAATACATTGTTGCAAAATACCGCCTAGTTCACGGTCGCGTTCTAAAACCAAAATCTTCTTCGCGCCATTTTTCCAGGCACTATACGCAGCTGATAATCCTGCCGGTCCGCCGCCTACAATTACCAGCTCATAGTTCAAAGTTTTCATCTTAAGCATCCTCCCCATCAGCAGGGTTTTTTTCATAAAAAAGGTGGGAATCTGCTCGTTCTTTAAGCACTTCCGGCACAGAAATCCCTAATTCCCGCGCTAAAATCTGAGTTACCCGCGGCCCACAAAAGCCCCCCTGGCAACGCCCCATGCCCGCTCTGGTTCTACGTTTCACGCCGTCCACCGTGCAGGCTCCACAAGGAGCTTTAATAGCTGCAATAATTTCAGCTTCGGTAATTAGTTCACACCTGCAAATAACCCGTCCGTACAGTTCATCAGTAGCAATAAGCTCGGCTTGTTGCTTCCTGGTCATTTTATGAAAAACTGCTTTTTTAGGCAAAACTGCTTTAAAGTTATTTTTGAGTGCCATGGTCGGTTCTTGCTCACGCAACATGGCCATAATTTTTTCCGCTACTGCCGGTGCTGCCGTCAAACCAGGGGATTGCATCCCAGCTGCATGAATTAGTCCCGGTACCGTAGAGGCCTCAATAATAAAGTCCCCAGTATTACTCACAGCCCGAAGACCACTAAATTCTGTAATCACAGCACCTAGCGGTAACGTGGGCAAAAGTTTCCGAGCAGAATTCATAATCTCCTCCATACCTAAAGCAGTTACTGCCGTGTCGGCTTTATCAGCTATATCCTGAGCATTAGGCCCAATAAAAGTATTCCCATGAGTCGTGGTACAAATCAAAATGCCTTTGGAAGTAGTTGACGGTGTGGGAAATACTACGCCGCTGACCATCGACGGTGCCACAGTTTTATCAAATAAAATATATTCACCCTTGCGCGGCTGAATGGTAAAACTAGTATCACCAGCCAAGCGAGCAATAGCATCAGCATAAACACCGGCAGCATTAATCACATATTTGGTCTTAATTAATCCTTGAGAAGTTTCTACACCACTAATAGCACCGTCCGTCAATTGTAAACCGGTGACACAACAGTTAGTTAAAAGCTCCGCCTGATTTTGCAAAGCGCATTGCGCAAATGCTACCGCCAAACCAAAAGGCCAGCAAACACCGGCAGTAGGAGCCCACAAAGCTCCTGCCACTTTATCAGTCAAATTAGGTTCTTTAGCTTGAACCTCAGAAGCAGTAAGAAGCTCCAGCCCTCTGACTCCATTGGCATGACCACGCTCTAAAAGTTCTTGTAGCGTCGCCATTTCTTCTGCGCTAGTTGCCACTACCAAGGAACCAGTCCATTGAATATCTAAATCCAGCTGATCTTCCAGCTCGTGATAAATTTGATTGCCACGCACATTGGTACTGGCTTTTAAACTACCGTTAGGAGCATCAAAACCTGCGTGCAAAATAGCACTATTGGACTTGGTGGTACCCATAGCCACATCCGGTTCTTTTTCTACTAACACACTTTTTAGCTTATACTTGGACAATTCCCGTAAAATTGCAGTACCGACAATGCCGCCACCAATGACGACCACATCTGCTTCTCTTACAAAATTCATTCCTTCACATCCTTAATTAATTTATCCTCACAAAGTTACCTACTGCCCGCAGACACAAGCCAAACCTCGCTGGTCTTCCCTGGCACTAATATTTACTCTGTCTGAAAAAGAACATTGCTACTACTATTAAACATAAACATACATTTGTATTTTATCACAAAGCTTCTCAAAAAAGAACCGATAAGTAGCATTTTTAGCAAACATTTTCATTTTTTGTACTATGAGGGACTAAAGTTGTCCCATTCTTTTTGGGTAAAGCTAAAAAAATCCTCCGCCTAACGGCAGTTTGTAACTTACCGGTAGGCAGAGGAAAAACTAATCAACTTATTTGTCTAGGAGAACATCTACTTCTTCTTGTTGTACAGCAGCTAACGCCACCAATTTATCACCACTATTCAAGGAAATCAATCTCACGCCTTGAGCATTACGCCCAAACTGAGAAATACCATTAACGTCGATGCGGATAATAATACCGGCTGCCGTAATGAGCATAACCTCCTGTTGTGGCACAATCACGCGAACACCCACAACCATACCTGTTTTTTCAGTAATTTTAAGATTAATGACGCCTTTACCGCCACGGGTTTGTTTCCGGTATTCACTAATGAGTGTACGTTTACCCATACCTTCTTCCGTAGCCGTTAACACTTCTCCGTTTTCCGGTACGCTATCCATAGATACTAGCACGTCGCCCTCTTCTAGCAAGATACCGCGCACGCCGTGAGCTGTTCTACCCATAGGGCGCACATCCTCTTCACCAAAATGAATAGCTTGGCCGTTGCGACTAGCCAAAATAATACTAGCTTTACCATCTGTTAATTTCACATCAATCAGCTCTTCACCCTCGCCTAATTCAATGGCGTTAAGGCCGATTTTACGAGCACTATCAAACTCGTTTAGGCGAGTTTTCTTTACTGTGCCCAAATTAGTAGCCATAAACAGATACTGGTCAGCTAAATATTCTTTTACCGGGATAACAGCTGTGATCTTCTCGCCTGTTTCGATAGGAAGCAAGTTGATAATCGCAGAACCTTTAGCCGTACGACTGGCTTCCGGAATTTCAAAGCCCATCTGGCGATAAACACGACCTTTATTCGTAAAGAACAAAATATTATGGTGCGTGGTAGAAATAAATAAATGCTCCACAAAATCATCATTTTTCTTACCACTACCGCCAATAATACCCTTGCCACCACGTTTTTGATTGCGGAAAGTATCCAAGGTTTGACGTTTAATATAGCCTTGATGACTAATAGTAATCACAATATCTTCTTCTGCAATCAAATCAGCCTTATCAATGTTACTGGTATCAATACCCAGTACTGTTCTTCTAGCGTCGCCGAAACGTTTTTTAACTTCCAGCATATCTTCTTCAATAATCGCAAGCACCTTATGTTCATCAGCCAAAACACTTTCTAACCAATCTATCGTTTCTAAAACATCTACATATTCATCATCAATTTTTTGACGCTCTAAACCAGTCAATCTTTGCAAACGCATATCCAAAATAGCTTGAGCCTGACGCAAGCTCAAAGCAAAGTTTTCCATTAACGCAGTTTTAGCAATATCGGCATTAGCACTAGCCCTAATAGTAGCAATCACGCGATCCAAATTATCTAAGGCTATTTTTAAACCCTCTAAAATATGGGCACGTTCTTGTGCTTTACCTAGTTCATAGCGAGTTCTGCGCACAATAACTTCTTTTTGATGTTCCAAATAGTATTCCAGGATTTGTTTTAAATTAAGCACCCGCGGGTGACCTTTAACCAAAGCCAGCATAATGATACCAAAGGAATCCTGCATTTGTGTATGCTTATATAATTGATTTAAAATAACCTCAGGAATAACATCGCGACGCAGTTCAATAACCACGCGCATCCCTTTCCGGTCACTTTCATCACGTAAATCCGTAATACCATCAATGATTTTATCTTGCACCAATTGTGCAATATTTTCAATCATTCTAGCTTTGTTGACTTGATAAGGAATTTCCGACACAATGATTTTACTTTTGCCATTGGACATAGCTTCAATATGTGCTTGTGCCCGAATTTTAATAACGCCACGACCAGTGGTATAAGCACTCACAATACCTTCTGTACCCAAAATTATCGCACCGGTTGGAAAATCCGGTCCCTTAATCGCCGTCATTAATTCAGGAATTTCAATATCAGGGTTTTCAATGAGCATAATTAAGCCATCAATAACTTCATTTATGTTATGCGGCGGGATATTTGTTGCCATACCCACTGCAATACCAGACGAACCATTAATGAGTAGCGCCGGTACTTTTGCTGGTAAGACACTTGGTTCTTTGAGAGATTCATCATAGTTAGGTACGAAATCCACGGTTTCTTTTTCAATATCATCCAGCATTTCTTCTGCTATTTTGCCCATCCGCACTTCTGTATAACGCATAGCAGCAGCAGAATCACCATCAACAGAACCAAAGTTACCGTGACCGTCAACCATGAGATAACGAGTAGAAAAATCTTGCGCTAAGCGTACGATAGCATCATAAACAGAAGAGTCACCATGAGGATGAAATTTACCAAGCACTTCACCGACAATACGTGCTGATTTTTTATATGGCTTGTTCGAAGCCATGCCTGCTTCTTGCATCGCATACAGGATCCGGCGATGTACTGGTTTTAAACCATCACGCACATCCGGCAATGCCCTTTGTACAATAACACTCATCGCATAGTCAATATAGGACTTTTGCATTTCGTCTTCGATATAAACAGGTATAACCTTACCCTCTTCTACATCCACGCTATCACCAACCCTTGTCAAATTTTTATCTTAAATTACTGTTTAAACAATATTTCATAGATTTGCTTACCAATGAGAACAGTGGTCACACCTAAATACAAGGGTCTAATATAACTTGCACCCTTATTAATAGCCAGCTTAGAGCCGAAAATAGCACCAAAAATCATGCTAATACCCATGGCTAAACCATAGCCCCAATAAACTGTCCCCGCCAAAGCAAAAGAAACCAAGGCGCCCGCACCGCTGGCAAAATTAAGTGCTTTAGCATTACCTGCAGCTGTGACAAAATCATAACCCAAAAACAAAAAGCCAAAAATTAAAAAAGAACCTGTCCCGGGTCCAAAAAATCCATCATAAAAACCCAAGGCTGCGGCCATGGTTAATGTCCCCAAAAAAATAGCAAGATTATATTTTTTAATCTGCTCTGCGCCACCCCAATCTTTGCGCAAATAGGTATAAACAGCGACTAAAACTAATAAAACTACAATGATATTCTTCATAAAAGCAGCCGGTAATAAATAAACTACATAAGCACCCAGTGCCGAGCCGAAAAAAGAAATCGGCATCAACCTCAGTACCATTTTTTTATTAATTTTACCTGCGCGCCAAAAAGTCACCACGCTGGTAAAAGACCCCATCATGGCCGCCACTTTATTCGTCCCCAAAGCAAAAGGCACCGGCATCCCGGTAGCAAGCAAAGCAGGCGTAGAAATAAGCCCACCGCCACCCACGGTAGAATCAATAAAAGAGGCGATAAAGGCCGCTATGATTAAAAATACCAAAGTCGTTAAATCTATTGTTTCCATCATTTTCCCCAATATTTCGTCAACTGTTTTTTAATAACCCCAAAAGGTCAAATGCTAAAATTTACAATAAAACCCCATACAACCTGCATGACAAATAGCACTCACTTGCGTGCCCAACGCTATATTGCTAATCGCATAGGGCTGGGTCTGTGTTAATGTTGCTCGCTCTAAAGGCCACTGCACACCACTAATAGAAACTTTATTTTCACCTGCTAAGGGCAACAAAGAAATAGCCAGCGCCGAGCGTTGCAAAGTTACAGTTACGTGTTCCCCAGCTGTTAACAGCACCATAACTTCACTTTCGTCCGCCATCAAAACCACGCCAGCCTGTTTTTTTTGATAAGCCAAAAGACTATAAACATTAGCATAAAGATGATCAAAACGACCACCCCAAATACCCGTTGCTATAACTAAACTCTGCGGAGGCAAAGCCGTCAGTAATAGCTGTAAATCTGTAGCATCTTTTTCCGGAGCATACTTTTGCATTGGTATCCCCAGTTTTTCTGCCGCTCGCCAAGACTCTGTTGTCCCGCTATCTTGATCTCCACAAACTAAACTCGGACAGAGCTGTTGTGCCCAGCAGTAGTCTAAACCCTTATCCGCACAATAAAGCTGACCTATGGACGCCACTTGCTTTAGCCAGTCCGGAGCAGGTGCTCTGCCGCCAGCCACCACCACAAGCTTTTGCGTCGTTACCTGCGATAAATGCCAAGTACCTTGAGGTAATATTACTTCCGTACCCGCCATTTATTTAGCAACTTTCTTTTTGCTCACCACAGGTTTAATTACAATCTGGCCTTTTTCTTTGATAACTTTCCAATCAGCCTCGCCATTACCATTTTTAAACCATTCCATGGCCATTTCCAATAGATATTGGTTAAGTTTTTCTTGTGCTTCTACCGGCATTAACAATTCATTACTTTTTTTAGCTGGTTGTTTGGCGGCAAAAACTAGGTTTGGCTCTTCTTCGCCATAAATATCAGTTTCAAAATTACGCATTTCTTTATAACCTTGGAACATTTCAGCATCCGATAAGTTTTTCTTGATTTTCATTATTTCCAGCCCCTTAAGAAAATTTCGCCGCTACAACAAATATTATACTGTTATTAAAGGTCTAAATTTCTCACCTTACTAGCATTAGCCTCAATAAATTGACGACGAGGTTCAACTTTATCACCCATGAGTATGGAAAAAATTTGATCCGCTTCCACGGCATCTTCAAGTTTCACCTGTAAAACAGTTCTACATTCAGGATTCATTGTTGTTTCCCATAATTGTTCAGGATTCATTTCACCAAGACCTTTATAGCGTTGCACGTAAGGATTAGTTTCTCTACCCACTTGATCCAAAATCGTTTGCAATTCTTCGTCGCTATAAGCATAGTAATGTTTTTGTCCTTTACGCACTAAAAATAACGGCGGTTGGGCAATAAAAACATGACCGGCCTTAATCATAGGCTGCATATAACGATAAAAGAAAGTTAAGAGCAACGTACGAATATGAGCCCCATCCACATCAGCATCTGTCATGATAATAATTTTACCGTAACGAGCTTTAGTTAAATCAAAATCCTCACCGATACCACTACCAAAAGCCGTAATCATCGAACGAATTTCATTATTGTTAAGAATTTTATCCAAGCGAGATTTTTCTACATTTAAAATTTTACCGCGCAAAGGCAAAATAGCCTGAAACATTCTATCTCTACCTTGTTTAGCACTACCACCTGCAGAATCTCCCTCGACTAAATAAATTTCTGTTTGAGCCGCATCACGACTAGAACAATCTGCTAATTTACCTGGTAAAGCACTGATTTCCAAAGCACTTTTACGTCGCGTCAACTCTCTTGCTTTACGCGCTGCCGCTCTAGCACGTGCTGAAATAATAGATTTTTCTACGATTTTTTTAGTTTCCATAGGGTTTTCTTCAAAAAACTCGGTTAAACCCTCACTCACCAAATTATCAACAATACCTCTGATTTCACTATTGCCAAGTTTCGTTTTAGTCTGACCTTCAAATTGTGGATCTCGCACTTTCAAACTAATAATAGCCGTTAAACCTTCGCGAACATCATCACCACTAAGATTTTCGTCTCCATCTTTTAGTGCCCCCATTTTACGAGCATAGTCATTAATTGTGCGCGTTAAAGCTTGTTTAAGACCACTTAAATGCGTGCCGCCTTCTTCAGTGTTAATATTATTGACAAAAGTATAAATATTTTCTGAATAAGTATCCGTATATTGCATAGCCATTTCGACAATCGTACTATCTTTTTCGCCTTCAACATAGATCACTTTCGTGTGTATAGCGTCTTTATTTTTATTCAAATATTCAACAAAAGAAACTACGCCACCTTCGTAATGAAAAATTTCATTTTCACCACTGCGCTCATCGCTTAACCCAATCTTAACCCCTTTGTTCAAAAAGGCCAGTTCTCTTATTCTGTGCCGCAAGGTTTCATAGCTAAAAATAGTTTCCGTAAAAATCGTTGTATCTGGTAGAAAATGTGTAGAAGTACCAGTAGTAGTAGTCTCTCCCTTTTCATAAAGAGGCACGACAGTTTTTCCTTTAGCAAATTCAATGCAATAAATTTTGCCATTACGACAAACTTCTACTTCCATTTTTTCCGAAAGGGCATTAACACAAGAAACACCAACACCATGTAAACCACCGGAAACTTTGTACCCACCGTCGCCAAACTTACCGCCAGCATGAAGAATAGTCATAACTACTTCAATCGCTGGTTTACCAACTTTATGCATATCCACAGGAATTCCACGACCATCATCTTTGACAGTAATACTGTTATCCTTATGAATAATTACTTGAATATGACTGCAATAACCTGCCAAAGCTTCATCAATACTATTATCCACAACTTCTGATACTAAATGATGAAGACCGCGGGCAGAAATACTCCCAATATACATACTTGGACGTTTTCTAACAGCTTCTAACCCTTCAAGAACTTGAATTTGTCCAGCATCATAATCACCATGTACTGCAATTTCTTCTTCAATGTTTGACATAGAAACCTCCATTTTTTCATCTTTATCTTTTAAAAACAGCATCCATTCCAAAATCTTCTTCTTTACGTCTTTTTAAAGTTAAAGGAGAAATACCGGATAAATACAAAGTATCTACTGTAACAATACAGCTTGAATAATCTTCCTTTGCCGATAGTTTAACAATTTTATATTTATGCAAATTTTTTTGCACAAAATTTTCATAAAGTGTTGATTCTTTTTCTCGTAGATTAAAAATACCTATAATATCACTGCTTTTTATAACGCAATGAGCTCCCAAATGAAGATACATCGTACTTCCTCCGTATTTTCTCTACAGTTTCAGTAATAAATTCCGTGGTTAATTGCTCAGGAGTTGTATACGTTTCTAACATTACTGCAAAAACCTTAGTTTCATCGTCACAAGTTGCTACCATTAATTTTTTATAAGTATTAAGTTTTAAATAATCACGTATTTCGCTGAATAACATTTTATCACACTTAACGTAATTAATACACTCTACATAGGAAAGCCAGGGTGCTGCCACCAAGGTTTCTTTCAGTTTAGCTTTTAAAAGTTCTTGCTTAGCTCTGGCGCATACAGCGCAATATTGCTCTTCATTTTGTAAAATAACACCGCATTCCAAACATTGCTTTTTTCCTACTGCCAATAAGGATTTTTTACGACGAAAATCTTCACTCATTAATTTGACAAAAGCAGCTTGCATTACTAAATTTTTAATATTTTCTGTACGCTTTATTATAGCATTTTTTTCTTGTTCATTTAATTCTAATAACGGATATTCTACTGCTTTTTGGGCTTCTAACCGCTTAACTTTTTCCACATTACCATAATAAAAAATAATATCTTTAATAACAATACTTAAAGCTTTTTTACGATCGCCCTTAGGTACAGTATTATTAATTTTAGCCAATAATTGATTCTTCATCATCAGCAAATTATGAGACCAAGCCGGATTATCGGTATTAACATATAAAACACCCTGCTCTAAGCGCAACGGTTTTGAGTGTTTTGCAATATTTTCACCAAATAAAGCACCCCAATTATGCAGCAAAAATTGCACAAGAAAACGTTCTCGAGCCAAATCATTATCTAGAAGTTTAAAAATTATTTTCTCTACATTTTTCATTTTATTCCTCGTGAATACTGCCCTTTTTTACATGAAAATATTTATTCGCCTTTAATTCAGGAATTAAAGTTTTATCGTTAACTGTAATAAAAGTTTGAACTTTCCCATTAATAAATTCTAAAAGTTGTCTTCTGCGTTCACTATCAAGTTCACTCATGACGTCGTCTAACAATAAAATTGGATATTCTTCTTTTTCTTTTTTAACATATTCTAATTCGGAAAGTTTTAAGGCCAAAGCTCCACTACGTTGTTGTCCTTGGGAACCAAAAGCCTTAAGTTTATTATTATTCACTAAAACTAACAAATCATCACGATGCGGCCCCAGACCAGTATTACCTCGCATAACGTCTAAATCCTGCCGTTCTTTTAAAGCTTCTTCATACCATTGTTTCCAGGCTACAACTTCTTGCTCTTTATCATAAATAAATTGATTATTATTAGCTTTAATTTCATATTTAATCATTAATTGTTCCTGGTTATTCGTTAAATCGCCATAAATTTTTTGCGCTATTTGATTTAAACTCTTAACTACTTTTAAACGTATAGTCAAAATTTCTGCAGCCGTCTTAACTAATTCCTGAGTCCAAGCCGCTAACAGTTCTTGATTAAGCTTATACTCGCGAGCTTCTTTAAGAATCTTATTTCGTTGTTGCAAAATTTTATTATATTTTACCAATAAAGCATAATAAAACCTGTTGGTTTGTGCAATTTCCATATCTAAAAATCTGCGACGTAAAGCAGGTTCACCTTTAATAATTTGTAAATCTTCCGGGGAAAACATTACTACATTCAAAGTACCGTAATGTTCTTTAGTTTTAATTAGATTATTATCCAAAAGAATTTCTTTTTTGAACTTACCATTCAGCTCAAAACGTTTGACTTTAATACTATGACGATCATAATTATTAAAAAAAATAGTTTCTGCTGTCATAGCGACAGCAGAAATTTGCATTAATTCTTCTTCATTATTTGTTCGATGGGAAAAGCCAAAAGCAGAATAGAAAATTCCCTCAAGTAAATTCGTTTTGCCTTGAGCGTTATTACCATAAAAAACATTAACTAAACTATCAAGCTTTATGCAACAGTTTGTATAATTTCTAAAATTAATTAAAGAAATTTGTTCAACTTTCATACCTATGCTTCCATTTCAACTTCTATTTCATACTGACCTTTAATAATAACGTGATCACCAGGACGTATTTTTTTCCTTTTTTCCACAACAATATTACCATTAAGAGATACTAAACGTTCTTCAATCAAATTAAAAGCTTGCCCTCCTGTTTGAAGAATACCGGCAAATTTCATCAAATTAGCAAAAGTAATATAATCCGTATTAATTAAAATTTTTATTTTTTCCATAATTACTCCTTATACTACAACGCGAACAGGGGTTAC
The DNA here is from genome assembly GCA_036659415.1 of Acidaminococcaceae bacterium. Classification (GTDB taxonomy): domain Bacteria; phylum Bacillota; class Negativicutes; order Acidaminococcales; family Acidaminococcaceae; genus JAVXCQ01. The sequence goes on along the minus strand of JAVXCQ010000003.1, from coordinate 41,586 downwards.
GATATAAAGATACTGTTCATCATTATCAGATTTTATACAAATAGGACTAAGAGCACTGTTTAATTCCATTGTGGCTTCTTCGCCATCAATATTTTTAAGAATTTCTAAAATATATCTAGCATTAAAAGCCACATTCAAACTTTCACCTGTAGTTTGACAATTAATACTTTCCATACCGCTACCAACCTCATTACTACTGGAATTAACAACAATTTCATTATTATTAATACTTATTTTAATAATACTATAATCATTATCACTAGAAAATAAAGCAACCCTTTTTACAGCGCCTTCTAACTCTTTAATCTGAAAAGTTGTTTTAATATTAAATTGGCCAGGAATAACTCTCCTATAATCAGGGAAATTGCCTTCGATTAAACTAGACACAATAGTAGTATTACCCAATTGAATCATGATTTGACGATTAAGCAAAGAAATTACTACATCTTGCGGTAAATCATTACCTAAATTGCTAATAATTTCTTTTAAAGCACGCGCAGGAATAATAATTGATAAATCACTCTCATCTGCTTGTTCCAACGTAATAGTTTTGATAGCCAATCGATGAGTGTTAGTTCCTACAAAAGTAACCTGTTGTCCTTTTTTCTCTAGTAAAATACCGGTAAATAAAGGTCTTGTTTCATCAGTGGAACAGGCGTAAATTGTTTTTTTAATTAACTCTTTAATCATTTCGTCAGTAATAATTAATTGTTTATCGCCATTAAAAAGCGGAAATTTAGGATAATCTGCTTCATTCATCAAAGGAATTTCAAAATTTGCTTTTCCAGAAGTAATTAAAATGTTATTTTTATTTTCGTTTTTAGCAATAGTAACTTCTTCTGTTTGTAAAGAAGAAAGTAGTTCTGCAAATTGTTTAGCAGGAATAACGATTTCACCTTTTTCTTCTATAGCGACGGCTATTTTACAACTAATAGCCATATTTAAATCCATAGCATTAATAATTAGTTGCTCATCTTCAATAAGGAGATGAATACCTGAAAAAATAGGAACACTGGGATTGGAAGAAATAGCTTTTTTAGCAACTTGAACTGCTTTAGCTATATTTTGGGTTTTACAAGTAAATTTCATAATACTAACCTCCTGTTTTATTATTACTGCCTTATATATATAAATATAGTAGCCGTAGTAGTAGGGCCTGTTGATATGTTGAAAAGTATGTTGACAGTAGTGAGCCCTTACGTTAGCGGATAGCATAAACTGTTTATAATCTTGTGCTATTTATGAACATAACCACAAATAATTTAGCTTTTAACTTTATCTACATTTTTAGACACAACTTATATCGGCTTTATAAACAGTGAAGCGTGTATAACTATTTTTTGAGTTGTTCGATAAAGTTTTTAATGGTTTTATCCAAGACAGGGTCTTCCTTACGTTCTTTATTAATTTTTTCACAAGCATGGATAACCGTGGTATGATCACGACCACCAAAGACGTCGCCAATACGAGGTAAGGAATAATCAGTAATCTCTCGACAAATATACATGGCGATTTGCCGTGGATAAGCAACATTGCGTGTTCTTTTTTTTGCTAAAAATTCATCCATTTTAATTTTATAATAATTAGCTACTACTTGTTGAATAGCTTCGATGGTAATTTGTTTTTTATCATTCTCATTATCTAATTCAGAAAGAATAGTTTTGGCTGTATCTAAAGTAATCGGAATTTGATTTAAAGAAGAATAGGCCACGACACGAATATAAGCGCCTTCAATTTCTCTAATATTAGTGTCAATGGAACTGGCGATAAATAAAATAACATCATTGGGAATATCTACGTTTTCTTGGGAGGCTTTTTCTCTTAAAATAGCCATTCTAGTTTCTAGGTCCGGTGCCTGAATATCGGTGGTTAAACCCCATTCAAAACGCGATCTTAAGCGACTTTCCAAGGTTTCAATTTCTTTAGGTTTGCGGTCACTGGAGATAATAATCTGTTTATTTGCATCATGTAAGGCATTAAAAGTATGGAAAAATTCTTCTTGGGTACTTTCTTTTTTACGTAAAAATTGAATATCGTCGATTAAAAGGCAGTCAATATTTCTGTATTTGTTACGAAAAGCATCCATTGTGTTTTTTTGAATAGAAAAAATCATTTCATTGGTAAACATTTCACTGGAAATATAAAGAACTTTCATTTTAGGATTATTTTTTTTAATTCTATTGCCGATAGCATGCATGAGATGTGTTTTACCTAAACCAACATCACCGTATAAAAATAATGGATTATAAACTTTAGCTGGAGCTTCTGCTACAGCTAAAGCTGCAGCGTGGGCAAAACGATTAGAATTACCAATAACAAAAGTTTCAAAGACATATTTGGAATTTAAATTACTCACAATATCTTCAACTTGGGCAATATTTTGTTGTTGACTATTGCTTATTACGCTCAAAGGTTTATTATTAGTAATAGTAACAGAATCAGGTTGAAACGAAGGTGATTGTTCATCGGCTAAATTTGTCACTTTAAGGGATAAACGTTTACCTGTTAATTCAAAAAGAATGCCCTCCATTTCTGAGCGCAATTTGGCGTCGATCCAATCTTTGATAAATTTTTTATCCACACCGATTTCAAAAATTTCATCTGTGATGGCAAGGGGAATTGCTGGTTTAATCCATTTACTAAAACCAGGATTTTTAATATTTTTTTCGATATATTCCAAAAACGCTTCCCAGATATCAGCTAAATTATTTGTTTCCATTCATTTCATCCTTTCTCATAAATTAACTCTAGGCTTTTAAAGTAGCCTCGAGGCAAGATTGATAATCTAAGAAGTATTATGACTAAATTAGTTGTAAACACCTATAGAAATATAACTTCATTCTACCAAAGCAAACCAGACTTATCAACAGAAGTTTGCAAATTTGTTTAAATTATCCACAAGTGTGGATAATTTAAACAAATTATTTAAACTTTTCTTAGTAAATAAGTGTTTTATTCTTGACAGTAGATAGAACATATCATATAATCGGTACAGCTATCAAATGAATTAATGATAAATTTGGTAAAATTACGTATGTGCAAGGAGGTAGAATTCATGAAACGTACTTTCCAACCTAATAATACTAGGAGAAAAAGAACGCACGGCTTTAGAGCTAGAATGAAAACTCTAGGTGGTCAACAAGTCCTTAAAAGAAGACGTGCAAGAGGCAGAAAGAAGTTGTCTGCATAATATCTAAATAGGCCGCATTTTTGTGGCCTATTTTTTCCATGCAGTCAGGTGCAAAAATTTGGAAAAAATTAAAAAATTCAGTTTAACCAAAATGAAACGACTTAAATCAAAAAAAGATTTCCAAAATGTTTATACAAATGGGCATTCGGTTGTGGATGCTTTATCCATTATTTATGTTTTTGCTGCACCTGGAGCTGAATTAAAAATCGGCTTAGCTGTTGGTAAAAAATTAGGTAATGCGGTTACGCGCAATCATATTAAGCGTATGATGAGAGAAGTATTTCGAAAAAGACAGTATGAATTAAAAGACAATTTTAATATTGTTTGGGTTGCCCGCAAAAAATTAGTGGTTGCGGACCTTAAAACTTATGAGCGTGTTTTTTTACGGTTAGTAAAAAGAGCGGGTTTACTGCGATAAGGACATTAAAATGAAAATAATACTAATTAGTTTTATTCGTTTCTATCAGTTGTTTATCTCTCCTTTATTTCCACCAACTTGCCGTTTTTATCCAACTTGTTCGCAATACGCCATTGAAGCTATTACGAAAAAAGGGATTATACGTGGTGGGTGGATGGCAATCAAAAGGATTGCAAAATGTCATCCTTTTCATTCCGGTGGCTATGATCCTGTGTAACGGGTTAACTAAAAATATATATATCAAATGAGGAGTGGTTGTGTGGATTTTTTAAGCTCTATTGTTCAACAAGTTATTACCATGTTGTACAACTTGACTTTGTCCCTTGGTATCCCTAACTATGGTATAGCAATTATTATTATGACGATTATTGTCAAAATGTTGCTCTACCCTTTAACAGCTAAACAAATTTCTTCGACTAAGGCTATGATGGAATTACAGCCTAAAATGAAAGATATTCAAGAAAGATATAAAAACGATAAATTACTTTTAAATCAAAAATTAGCAGAACTTTATAAAGAACAAGGTGTCAATCCTTTAGCAGGTTGTTTACCACTGATAGTGCAAATGCCAATCATGATTGGTATTTTCTACGGCATCAGAGATTTCACTTATGTAGGGCCTTCTGGGTTTTTATGGATGCAGAGCATTTCTGCTCCGGACCCATATTACATTCTGCCTGTGCTTTCAGCGTTGACGACGTTTGTACAATCTAAACAAACGATGCCTGATACCAGTAGTCCCCAAAATAAAATCATGTTATATTTTATGCCTTTGTTTATCGGTTACATCAGTTTTGCTTTCCCGGCTGGTCTAGTTTTATACTGGGTAGTAATGAATACGATGCAAATTGGACAACAAAGCCTGATGAATAAACAAAGTAATAAATAAATCAGTAGGAGGAAAGTTATGATTTCTATTGAAAAAACCGGAAAAACGGTAGCAGAAGCTTTACAAGCAGCTTTAACGGAACTAGCTGTAACAGAAGAACAAGTTGACGTAGTGGTTTTAGCAGAACCCAAAGAGGCTTTTTTAGGTTTTTTTGGTGGTAGACAAGCTAAAATTCAAGTAACGGTGAAAGAAAAAGCTCCACAGCAACAAGTAGCAGTAGATACTATTAATGCGGCAAGTGTAGAGTCAGAAACACCTAAAATTACAGTGAGCAATGATGAAGCGATTGCTGTAGCTAAAGTATTTTTACAAAAGATTTTTAATGCTATGAAAATTGAAGTTGTAATGGAAAAGTTTTTAAACAAAGAAGATGGCATTGTTACTTTTAAACTACATGGACCTGATATGGGTATTTTAATTGGCAAGCATGGTCAAACGTTGGATTCCTTGCAATATTTAACCAATTTAGTTGCTAATAAAAATTCTAGTGAACGCATTCGAATTATGGTTGATGTGGAAGACTACCGCGAACGTCGGGTAGAAACCTTGACCAGGCTGGCCACTAGGCTTGCTGATAAGGTTAAACACAACGGGGAAAGAGTGGTTCTGGAACCAATGAATCCTCACGAACGTAAAATTATTCATATGGCATTACAAAATGATAATAAAGTTAGTACTTTAAGTGAAGGTGAAGAACCTTATCGTAAAGTAGTTATTGAACTTAAAAAGTAAGACTTTTTACCCCCTGTAATTGAATAATTACAGGGGGTATTTTAATGAGATGCGAACAAGCTAAAGGAGAAGCTATGGATATTAATGCAACTATTAGTGCTGTAGCCACCGCTTTGGGCGATGGTGCTGTGGGTATTATTCGTTTAAGCGGGCGGGAAAGTTTAAGAATTATTGAGCATATTTTTGTTGCTGCTTCTGGTAAAGAAGTGGCGAGTTATCCGCCGCATACTTTAATTTATGGTCATATTATTGAAGATGGAATGATCATAGATGAAGTACTGGTGGCTTTTATGCAGGGACCCCATTCTTATACAGCGGAAGACGTAGTGGAAATACAGGCTCATGGTGGCGTGCAAGCGCTGCAAAAAATTTTGGCGCTGACGTATGCTATAGGGGCGAGACCAGCGGAACCAGGAGAGTTTACGAAGCGAGCTTTTTTAAACGGAAGGATTGATTTAGTCCAAGCCGAAGCCGTGATGGATATTATTAAGGCGCGCAGCGAAGCTGCGCTGAAGCTAGCCCTGCGTCAACAAAGTGGGCAATTGTCACAGCGCTTGCGGAATATTCGTGGCAAGTTGCGTGATATTGTGGTTAATTTAGAAGCAGTAATCGATTATCCGGAAGAAGATATTGAAGAAATAACTTTTCAAGAGGTAGAAACAGGATTAATCGCTACGCGTAGTGCAATTCAAGAACTTTTAGCTCATGCTCATACTGGAAAAATTTTGCGTGAAGGATTAAAAACTGCAATTATTGGTCGTCCTAATGTGGGGAAGTCTAGTTTGCTAAATCAATTACTCAAGGAAGAGAGAGCTATTGTTTCTGAAGTTCCGGGGACTACTCGTGATATTATTGAAGAACAGTTGTTAATCGACGGTGTGCCGTTAGTCCTAGCTGATACGGCCGGTATTAGAGTAACAGAGGATTATGTGGAGCAAATGGGTGTAGCTAAATCACGCAAAATCTTGCAGGCGGCAGAATTAGTGATTGTAGTATTAGATGGCTCGCAAGCGTTAACACCAGAAGATCGCGAAATATTAACCGCCGCGCGAGAAAAATCTTATGTTATAATAGTAAACAAAAGTGATTTAACTGTAGGGATAGATTTGAAAGCGTTAAGTCAAGAATTTGGACAGGAGCAAGTGCTTAAACTATCGGCTAAAACGTCTGAGGGACTGGAGCAATTTACCCTTTGGTTAAAACAGTTCGTTTATGGTAATAGTAGTGGTAAAACTGAAGAATGTGCTTATGTCCAAAATACACGTCATGAATATTTGCTGCGCCAAGCGGAGGCTAGTTTAGAAGATGCACTGAAGGCTACAGCAGGACATATTCCTTATGACTGCATCGTGATTGATTTGCGTAATGCCATTGATGCGTTAGGTACAATTACTGGGGAAACGGTGCGCGATGAAATTATTAATGAAATTTTTGCTAAATTTTGCATTGGTAAATAGGAGGCTAGATTTTGATTGCTGGAAAATATGATGTTATAGTGGTTGGTGCAGGACATGCTGGTGTAGAAGCTGCTTTAGCGGCTGCGCGGCTAGGTGGTAATACTTTGCTGGCAACACTGTCTTTGGACAACATTGCACTCATGCCTTGTAATCCTTCTATTGGCGGTCCGGCTAAGGGACATTTAGTACGGGAAATAGATGCTTTGGGTGGGCAGATGGGACTGACGGCTGATGAGGCCTGCATTCAAATGCGAATGCTGAATACGGGTAAAGGTTATGCTGTGCATGCTTTGCGGGCACAGGCTGATAAACCTCAGTATCATACGCTGATGAAAGAGGTTGTGGAAAACCAGGAACGCCTTGATATTAAGCAATTAATGATAGATAAACTCTTAGTAGAACAGGGACAGGTCGTAGGCGTTGAGGACGAAACGGGAGATGTTTTTGAAGCTCCTTGCGTGATTTTAGCAACGGGAACTTATTTGCGAGGTAAAATCGTCTACGGTAAACTTAATTATGTTTCAGGTCCCAATGGTTTGCGTTCGGCCAATAAATTATCCGGGTCACTCGAAGCAGCGGGCGTTAGCTTGATGCGTTTTAAAACTGGGACGCCGGCACGTGTTGATGCACGAAGTTTGGATTATACTAAAATGGAACCACAATACGGGGATGCCACGACCTACAATTTTTCTTTTTTGAGTAAGATTGCTCAGAGGGAGCAGGTGCCTTGTTGGCTAACTTATACTAATAGCGCAACCCATAATATTATTAAGGCTAATTTAGAACAATCGGCGATGTTTAATGGTTTGGTAGAAGGGGTGGGACCTCGTTATTGTCCCTCTATTGAATCTAAGATTGTCCGCTTTGCCGATAAAGAACGACATCAATTATTTTTAGAGCCGGAAGGTTTAAGAACGAATGAAGTCTACGTTCAAGGTATGTCTTCTTCATTACCGGCAGCCATTCAATTAGAATTTATGCAAACTATTCCCGGGATGGAACACTGTAAGATGATGAGGGCGGGTTACGCCATTGATTATGACTGTTTAGATCCTTTGCAACTCCAAGCTTCTTTAGAACATAAGCAAATCGGCGGACTTTTTTCCGCAGGTCAGTCTAATGGCACGAGCGGCTACGAAGAAGCGGCGGCTCAAGGCCTCATGGCAGGCATTAACGCTATGCTTAAGGTCCAAGGTAGGGCGCCTTTTATTTTGGGGCGTAGTGAGGCTTATATCGGAGTTTTAATTGATGATTTGGTGACCAAGGGTACTCATGAACCTTATCGAATGATGACTTCGCGAGCAGAATATCGACTTTTATTGCGGCAGGATAACGCAGATTTACGGCTAACGGAAAAAGGCCGACAGCTGGGACTCGTTAACGATGAACGCTATGGCGAATTTACGGCGAAACGAGATTTATTGACGCGAACTTTAGCGACCTTGGCACAGCATACTGTGGCACCTACGGAAGCAGTACAACAAAAAATAACGGCACTAGGCAGTGTTCCTTTGCGTTCGGGCATTTCCATGTTGGAACTTTTACGTCGGAGCGAACTGGATTATCCACGTTTGGCGCAGGCCTTTGATTTGCCGGTTTTACCGGCAGTAGTAGCAGAGCAAATAGAAATTCACGCTAAATATGAAGGCTATATTGCCAAGCAAAAATTAGAAGTGGAACGTGCTTTAAAATTGGAACACAAATTAATTCCTCCGGGGCTTGATTATCATAGCATTAAAGAATTGTCCATTGAAGCAATTGAGAAATTGCAAAAAGTTAGCCCTTTGTCTATTGGTCAAGCTTCAAGAATTTCCGGCGTATCACCAGCAGATGTGGGAGTCCTCATGATTTATTTGGAAGCCCTTCGGCGAAAGGGGAGCGAGGCATGACTTTCATAGAGGTTTTGGCAGCAAAAGGAACAGCAGCAGGTTTCGCCTTTACTGCTCAGCAATTATTCCAATTTAATCGTTATTATGAATTGCTTATTGAAACGAATAAAGTGATGAATTTAACGGCAATTACGGAGCCAGAAGAGGTGGCGGTGAAGCATATAATTGATTCGCTGCTCGCTTATGACGAGCAAGTATTCCCCGGGAAATTATTAGCAGATATTGGTACTGGTGCGGGGTTTCCAGGGTTACCATTAAAAATTTATTGCCCTCAACTGCGAGTGGTATTGATTGATTCTTTAGCCAAAAGATTACGGTTTTTGGAACAGGTGATTAGCGAGTTGGGTTTAGAAGGTATTACTTGTGTACACTTGCGGGCCGAAGAGGCTGGTCAAAATAAAAATCATCGCGAAAAATATGACTTGGTTACCGCTAGAGCAGTAGCACGTTTAGCCGTACTAGCAGAATATTGTTTACCTTTGGTGAAAAAGGGCGGTTATTTCATTGCTCTCAAGGGTTCTAAATATGAGCAGGAAATCGTAGCAGGTCGTAGCGCTATTGCTACGCTAGGTGGAGAACTAGTGACGGCAGAGCCAGTAAAATTACCTGGTCTAGATGATGGCAGGGCTATTATTAAGATCAAAAAAATTAAACTAACTAGCAGTCAATATCCACGTAAAGCCGGTTTGCCGGAGAAGCAACCTTTATAACGGAAGGGGTAGTGCCATAATGACGATTAATGATGATTTCTCTTATTTAGATATTGGGGTGGGCATGGATGAAACAGCCAGTAGTGGGGAAGTAGCTATTTTATCGGTGCCAATCGGACAAATCGAAGCTAATCCTTATCAACCAAGAAAACATTTTGAGCCTGAAGCCTTGGCAGATTTAGCACATTCCATTAGTCAATACGGTGTTTTACAGCCCTTGCTAGTAGCACCTTTAGGGTCGGGAAAATATATGCTTATAGCTGGGGAAAGACGTTTACGCGCTTCAAAACTTGCTGATTTATTGGAGGTTCCGGTTATCGTCAGTGAATATACACAACAACAAATTGCTGAAATCGCTTTGATTGAAAATCTACAACGGGAGGATTTGCATTATCTGGAGGAAGCAGAGGGCTATGAAAGACTCATGGCGCAATTCCATTTAACTCAAGAATCCATGGCGAGTAGAGTGGGTAAAAAACAGTCCACCATTGCTAATAAACTTAGGCTGCTACGCCTTCCTGAAAGTGTTAGAAGCGAATTAAAAAATAATAACTTAACGGAGCGACATGCTCGTGTATTGTTAAAAATTGCAACTGAAGCGGAACAATTGGATATTGTTGGTATTATTGTCAAAAAAGCGCTTAATGTTCGAGAAACCGAAGCGTATATAGAAACATATTTAGAAGAGCATCAAACTTCTGGAAAATTGAAAAAAACGAAAAGATTAATGATTGTGCAAGACGTGCGAATTTATCTTAATAGCATTAAACAAATAGTAAAAAGCATTGATGCTTCCGGTATTCCTGTTAAAATGGAGCAAATTGTGGACGGTGAAGAGCTAATTGTCACGCTTCGTATAGCTAACACTTCTAAGCATAAATAAGATGAACAAAATACAAGCCAATGTTTCACGTGAAACATTGGCTTGTATTTAAGTTAGGGAGGTCAAGTCATGATTGGTGATTTAACCAAGGGTAAAGAATATCAGGTATTATTAATTTTTGCCCTACCTCTCATGCTAAGCAATATTTGTCAACAACTATACAACGTTATCGATACGATGATTGTAGGCCAGTACTTAGGGGCTGCGGCATTGGCTGCTGTAGGCTCCTCTTTTACTTTGTTGATTTTTGTTTATTCAATTTTATTAGGTTTGTGTTTAGGGAGTGGGGTAATTTTCGCCTTCTTTTTTGGCGCTCACCAGGAAGAAAAATTGCAACACAGCATGGTTACGGCCTTTATTTTATTAGCAACGGTTACAGGTTCTATGACGGGGCTGTTACTTTTTTATTTAGAGGATATTTTGCAATTACTCAGAGTTCCTACAACAATTTTTATCTTGACGGAAGAGTACGCGAGAATTATTTTTGCCGGCTTACCCTTTGTAGCTCTTTTGCATTATTGTGCGACGTTAATGCGAAGTGTGGGAAACTCCAAAACGCCATTATATCTTCTGGTCGCCGGGTTGCTTATCAATATCGTCCTTGATCTACTCTTTATTCTGGTTTGGAACCTAGGTACAGCTGGTGCGGCGTGGGCAACTTTAGCAGCGCAGGGACTAACAGCTGTGGCTGCTGCTTTTTGCTGTTGGCAACAACTACCGCTGGTGCGGACGCTACCATGGCAACTAAAGTGGGAGCCGGAGCTAGGTAGGCTGATTATTAACCAATCTCTTTTAGCTTGTGCACAGCAAACTATCATGAATTTCGGCATTTTATTAATTCAAGGGTTGGTTAATAGCTATGGGGTACTAGTTATGGCTGGTTTTAGTGCGGCGGTAAAAATAGAAAGTTTTGCTTATTTACCTTTGCAGGATTTCGGTAATGCTTTTGCGACTTTTGTGGCTCAAAATAGGGGTGCAGGCCAAAGAGCACGTATTCAGAAAGGTATTAAAATTGCGATTGGACTGGTAACGGGTTTTGCTATCTTAATTTCCAGTTTTGTTCTTGTTTTTGCACGGGAGCTATTACTTTTATTTGTGCCGGCGACAGAAACCGCTGTTTTGCACATCGGGATTAACTATCTTTATATTTGCGGTGGATTTTACTTTCTCATTGGCTATTTATTTTTATTCTATGCCTTTTATCGTGGTTTGGCACAAAGCGGGATTTCTATTTTGCTAACGGTAATTTCTTTGGGTACGCGGGTAGTTTTAGCGTATAGTTTGCATCGTACGGCTTTAGGTTTGCAGGGAATTTGGTGGTCTATACCGATAGGCTGGTGTTTGGCGGATTTATTAGGATTGAGCATTTATTGGCGTTGGCAAAAGAAAATGTTAATTTAAAGAGCTGGACAGAATGAAGACGTCAAAAGAGCAATGTTTCACGTGAAACATTGCTCTTTTGATTTTTAAGAAGATTTTTTTCTGTAGGGTGAAGAATTAGAAAATAGGTACTAGTGTAGCAATAGGAAAGGCTTTGAGGGGGGGAGTTAGGAACTTGAGGGGAAAGCTAAGATAAAAAACACGGTAATAAACTTGTTATAGGGTAAAAGTATGATAAAATATATAGATAGTTAAAGGTTGAACAAACGGGGCAAGTAAAAGTTGGAATAAGGGTTGCACTACGCAAAAAGGTAGCTGCTATAGGGAGGATTCAGCCTGCACGCTAGCTAGTCGTGTGCCTGCGTGCTTTATTGTTAGTACAGTAGTAAGGTACTAAGTAAAAAGAAGATGGGGTGAAGATTTTGGTTAAAGTAATTGCCATCGCCAACCAAAAAGGCGGGGTAGGTAAAACCACAACAACCGTTAATTTGGCTGCTTGTTTAGCCTCTTTAGGACGCAAAGTGCTGTTGATAGACAGTGACCCACAGGGAAATTCTACCAGCGGTCTGGGTTTTGAAAAAAGCTACATTAAAAAATGTATTTATGATGTTTTAATTAATGAAGCAAATATGGCTGAGATCATTGTTAAAAGTGATTATGACAATCTGTGGGTGTTACCGGCGACGATTCAACTGGCCGGAGCGGAAGTAGAGCTAGTCATGCAAATGAATAGGGAGGCTAGGCTTAAGCGGGCGTTAGACCGAGTAAAGTATGACTATGATTATGTCCTCATAGATTGTCCACCGTCGCTAGGGTTATTAACGTTAAATGCTTTAACAGCTGCTGGTTCAGTTTTAATACCTATTCAATGTGAGTTTTATGCTTTGGAAGGCGTAACTCAGCTTATGAAAACAATTCAATTGGTACAACGCAATCTCAATCCGGCTTTAACCTTGGAGGGAGTGGTGATGACCATGTTTGATGGCCGTACTAACCTTTCCAATGATGTGGTGGGTGAAGTAAAAAAATACTTTACGGCTAAAATGTACAATACGATTATCCCTCGTAATATTAGACTGTCTGAGGCACCAAGCCACGGACAGCCGGTCATTGTTTATGATCCTAAATCAAAAGGTGCCGAAGTTTATTTTGATTTGGCACGGGAGGTTATTGGTGATGAGTAAAAGACTGGCTTTGGGCAAGGGTTTAGGCGCTTTTTTTGATAAGCCTTTAGAAGAACAGTTAGAGGTACATGCAGAAGAAAGTAAGACGGAGATAGAGCTGAAGGATTTAGTGCCCAATCCCTATCAACCGCGTAAAAGTTTTGATCCGGCTAAGCTCAAAGAACTGGTGGCTTCCATCGAAGAGCATGGTATCATTCAGCCGCTCATTGTGCGTCAAGCTGGAGAGCAGTACGAAATAGTTGCTGGTGAACGACGCTGGCGTGCGGCGAAAGCAGCTGGGCTCACTAAAGTACCGGTAGTTATTCGTGTTTATGAAGAAGCTGCGATGATGGAAGTGGCGATGATTGAAAACATTCAGCGCCATAATCTTAATCCGTTGGAAGAAGCGGAAGGCATTAAAGCCATTATGGATAAGCTGGGAATGACGCAAGTAGAGGTAGCTAAAAAATTAGGGCGTAGCCGCACAGCTGTGGCGAATATTTTGCGGTTACTAAATTTACCACCGGCAATTAGGAAATATGTGTTGGAAGAAAAGCTTACCTTAGGACAAGTTCGGCCGCTCCTAGTGATAACGGATCAAGAGCAACAGCTGAAGCTAGCTCAAGCAATTTGTGCCAATGACTGGAGCGCTCGCACCATTGAGGAAATAGTTAATGATTATAAGGCTGGTCGCCCGGTTAGTGTTTTGCGCGAAAAGGTCGAAATCTTAAGCTCTCACCCCGAAGCGAAGGCGGGCAAGGCAAAACCAGCCAAGGCTACCGGCTTGCCGGAACTTGATTGTACGGAGTTTCAAAATAAGTTGCAATTATTATTAGGGACCAAGGTAAGAGTTACCCCCAAAACTGCGGCTACAGGCAAAATCGAAATCGACTATTATTCCGCAGAGGATTTGGAACGGCTTTATGAATTGCTGGAGGGACGTCAAGTTACTAGTGGTATAACTAAGGAGCTGAGAACGTCAAAATTAACCGTCTAAGCCTAGACAGAGGACTACTTAGTGCAGATTAGATAGGCAAGAGTGTGGGGGAGGTGGTTCCAGCATGATGGGGATGGGTACGCTAGTTAATGTTGGTGCCATTTTGGTGGGCGCCACACTAGGCTTAATGCTTAAACAAGGTTTACCGGTAAAAGTACAGGGTACAATTATGCAAGGTATTGGGCTAGCAATTGCTGTAATCGGAATTCAGATGGCTTTGCAAACCAATAATATGATTATTGTAATTTTGAGTTTAGTCTGCGGTGCGTTAGTGGGAGAAAGCTTGGACCTAGATAAGGGACTCAACCGTTGTGGTGATTGGTTGGGTAGTAAAATAGCGCAAAAGCGGGCGACAGGTGCTACGACCGGTACGACTATTAGTGAAGGTTTTGTAGCAGCTAGCTTAATTTATTGTGTCGGAGCCATGGCGATAGTTGGTAGTATTCAAGAAGGGTTAACTGGTAATGCTACTACCTTGTATGCCAAGGCAAGTTTAGACGGTTTGACTGCTATTATTTTTACCGCCAATATGGGTGTAGGTGTTGCGTTCTCGGCTTTAAGTGTAGGATTGTACCAAGGTAGTTTGACGCTTTTGGCTAGTTCGTTAGAGTCGGTGATGACATCGGCGGTTTTAGCAGAGGTTACGGCTACGGGCGGTATTTTGATTATTGCCATTGCGCTTAACATGCTTAAAATACAAGAGATTAGGCTTGCTAATCTCTTGCCTGCTATTTTTTTTGCCGGTATTTTTGTGGAGCTTTTTATATTATTTAGATAGAAGAGGTAGATAAGAGATGGAACAAGCAAATATGGTAATGACAATGCATTTAGCACATATTATCGGTGTACTAGCGATTTTGATTTTGATTTTATTTATAATGTTGTGGCGTTCTACTGCGCAAGTTCATGTTTTACAAGCAAAATACGATTTATTTGCTAAGGGTAGCGATAATGTAGATATCGGCAGTTTGCTTACAGAAACGCTGGCCGAATTAAAAGTAGCACAGGCAAAAATTAAACAATTGGAAGAGCATGATGCTAAGCTGGCAAAGCAATTGCAAGGTTGTGTACAAAAGCTAAATGTGGTTCGTTATAACGCTTTTGATGAAATGGGTGGCGAGATGAGTTATAGTGTTGCTTTCTTAGACGGAGAAAATAACGGCGTAGTACTTTCTAGTATTTATGGCCGTGAAGATAATCGCAGTTATGGGAAACCGATAAAAAATGGTAAATCTGAACATACGTTGTCCAAAGAAGAAATTGAAGCGTTAAACGTTTAAAAAAAATACACCTGCGGAAATTAATTTCCACAGGTGTATTTTTTTGGCTTAAAAACCGCCTCTTAAAATTGTCCAGGAGGGACGATAAAAAGATTTAGCTTGTGATTCGTCGTTGAACAGACAAAAGTAGCACAAAAACGAAAATTAGCGGTCAGGAGGCTATTTAAAGCAGGTTGAGTAAAATAAAGATTGTGAGCGAGGAAATAAAAAACTTAAAAATCAGTTTGGGGTATTTGCAGCCGTTGGCAGCTTGCCGATACAAACCTTTAATTTCGGCTTTGACCGCATAGCTTTCTGCTGTCGCCAATAAAAGTAACATACAACCAGGTTCCCATTTAGGTTGGAACATTAGATAAACGCAATAGAATAAAAAGAGCAAATGAAAAAGATAGTAGCCAATAAAAAATAGGCCTAGCAAATCAAATTTAATAACGCGCACTTTGCCCGCAGTTTTTTCTAGCATAGCGGCGAAAGAGTAAACAAAAAAATAAAACCGCTTATAAAAAACGAGGGAAAGAATTTCTAAAAAAATAAATAATACCGGAAGAAAATTCATAGGTAACTCCTTTAGTGTTTTTGTCTACTTTGTATTATATAGTAAATGGCATTGATACGCAAAAAAAGCAGAGAGATTAGAGAAATTGCCACTAGCAAAGGACTAAAGTCTTTTGGATAAGAACAAATATAGAGAAGTGACGAATATATATAAAAGTTTACAAAAAAATAAGCTTATTTTGTACTTTTTTACAAAATAAGCATTGACAAAAGTACTAAATGTTTTTTATAATGTGAAGCAAGCAGTTACAAGAGTAAACTAATTTTTGGCAAGTGTATTTAAGATTGTAAAATATTCGGTATAAATGCACTTTGGAGAAAACGGTAAATTTTGTAACAAAAAAAGGGAAAGAAAAGGTGAACAATATGAAATCATGGAAAAAAATGGCAAGTTTAGCTTGTGCTGCAGTAGTTTTGACTTCAGCACTGACTGGTTGTGGCGGGGACAAGAAGAAAGACGCAGCTAAAGCAGATGAAATTGTAATTGGGGCCAGCTTTGAATTAACAGGTGGGGTTGCAAATTATGGTAAATCCACATTGTCTGGCGTGAAACTAGCTATTGATGAGGTGAACAAAGCCGGGGGGATTAACGGCAAAAAGATTAAATTGGTGGAAAGTGATAACAAGTCTGAACCGTCAGAAGCCGGTAACGCTGTGACGAAGCTCATTAGCCAAGATAAAGCAGTGGCCATTATTGGACCTGCAACGAGTGGCTGCGTGGCAGCTTCTGCACAAATCGTCACTGATAATAAGATTCCGCTGATGGCACCGGTGGCTACGGCTGAAAATATTACCGTTAAAGACGGCAAAACTAAAGATTTTATTTTCCGTGCTTGCTTTATCGACCCTTTCCAAGGTCAAGTCATGGCGGAATTTGTTAATAAAACTTTAAATATTAAAAATGTTGCTATCTTGTATGATGCTTCTAGTGAATATTCCAAAGGTTTATCCGCAGTTTTCAGTAATACTTTAGAAAAAAATGGCGGTAAAATTTTGGCTAACGAAGCTTTTTTGGCTAAGGACGTAGACTTTAAAGCAGCTTTGACTAAAATTAAAGCTACTAATCCGGAAGCCGTTTACATTCCGGCTTATTATGAAGAAGTTTCTAAAATTATTAAACAAGCCCGTGAAATTGGTCTTAATTGCCCAATGTTAGGCTCTGATGGTTGGGATTCACCAAAATTGGCAGAAATTGCCGGTAAAGAAGCTTTGAACAATACTTATTTCTGTAGCGCTTTCTCCGCTCAAGATAAAGAAGTTAGTGTGCAAAACTTTATTAAAGCGTACAAAGCTGCTTATAATGCAGAACCTGATAACTTTGCCATTCATGGTTACGATGCAGCGATGATCGTTGTCAATGCTTTGAAAAAATCTGCTTCTACCGAAGGTGTTAAAGTAGCAGCTGAAATGGCAAAAACAAAAGATTTGCAAGTAGCGACCGGTAAGGTTACCTTTGACAGCAAACATAATCCAATTAAGAGTGCTGTTATTATTGAGTACAAAGATGGTATCCAAAACTTTAAGGAAAAAATTGCGATTTAAAGTTGCAGTGTCGCGACTGGGGCAAAAGCTACTCACGTAGTTACTGCCTGGTAGTGACGGATATTATTCAATCCAGCGTCGGGTTGAGGGTTACTTCAATTCGACGCTCTTTTTATCTTTACAACAGGTGTAAGGTGGCAACCGGTCTAATCGGCGTCACAGGGGGCGCAGAGAGCTAAAGCGCCAAGAACAGTGTAGACGGGCAAGAGTGGTCCTTAGTGGCCGCTAACGAAGAAATTGAAGCTACTAAGGCCATTAGTGCAAGCTGGCAGTGGGTCGCGAATTAGCGGCCCACTATAATCATTCTTGGGCAGGAGGACATATTATGGACATGGGGTCATTTACGCAACAGTTTATCCAGCAATTGATTAATGGGATCTCGCTGGGGAGTATTTATTCATTAATTGCTTTGGGCTATACGATGATTTACGGCATTATCAAATTAATTAATTTTGCTCATGGTGATATTTATATGGTCGGGGCTTACTTGGGCTTTGTGGCCACTACGATGCTGGGCCTTTCTTTTTTGCCGGCATTAGCTTTTTCTATGGCGGGGGCAGCTTTGGTTGGTATTATTATTGAACGTGTTGCCTACCGACCAATGCGTAATGCGCCGCGGATTGCTATTTTAATTACGGCGATTGGGGTTTCATTTTTTCTGGAATATGGCATGATTTTGATTGCTACCCCGCAACCACGAACGTTCCCGGTTGTTTTCGAAGCTAGTGTTTATCATTTTTACGGCTTGGTTGTTAACAGCCAACAGATTGTTATTTTGGTGAGTGCGTTGGTGTTGATGGCGGGCTTAACGTATATTGTGCAGCATACTAAAATTGGTAAGGCCATGCGGGCAGTATCTTTTGATGCTGATGCGGCTCGTTTAATGGGCATTAATATTGACCGAGTTATTTCCATGACTTTTGCTTTGGGTTCGGCATTGGCAGCGGCAGCGGGGGTACTCGTGGGTATTTATTATAATTCCATTGATCCACTCATGGGCATGATGCCGGGTATTAAAGCGTTTGTGGCGGCAGTATTGGGCGGTATTGGGATTATTCCCGGTGCAATGCTGGGTGGCCTGATTATGGGTGTAGTGGAAGCTATGGTTAGTGGCTTCTTTTCTTCAACTTTTCGTGATGCAGCAGCCTTTGGTATTCTGATTTTGATTTTGCTCTACAGACCGGCAGGGATCTTAGGCAAAAACATTAAAGAGAAAGTGTAGGTGACGATGATGAATAAGATTAAACAACAAGACATCATGTCCCTTGGCGGCTGTTTTGTATTATTTGCAGCATTGCAGGCAGCGATTTATTTCGATTTTATCGGTCCTTTTTGGGAGCTTAATATAGTATTAATTGGGATCAATATTATTTTATCAGTCAGTCTTAATTTGATTAATGGTTACACAGGACAATTTTCTATCGGTCATGCTGGGTTTTTAGCTGTGGGTGCCTATACCGGTGCCATTGTCACGGTTAAGCTGGGGCTACCTTTTGAGCTGGCCATAGTGGTAGGTACGCTTTGTGCAGGAGCGCTGGGCTTTTTGATTGGGCTACCGACTTTGCGGCTAAACGGAGATTATTTGGCCATCGCTACCTTGGGCTTGGGCGAAATTATCCGAATCTGTATTCTTAATATTGAATATGTGGGCGGAGCCTCCGGCTTAATGGGTATTCCACGTGAAACCACGTTTGCCTGGGTTTTTTGGACGGGAATTTTCGTCATCTTTTTTATTAAAAACTTTATTAATTCGGCTCCTGGTCGTAGCTGTTTGGCTATTCGCGAAAATGAAATTGCGGCAGAAACTATGGGGATTGATACGACAAAATATAAAGTTATGGCTTTTACGATTGGTGCCGCCTTTGCCGGAACGGCCGGCGTTTTGTTCTCTCACTATTTTTATATTGCCCATCCGGCGTCCTTTACCTTTATGCGGTCTTTTGATATTTTGACCATGGTGGTTTTAGGTGGTTTGGGGAGTATGAGTGGTGCTATTACAGGTGCCGTGTTATTGACTTTTATTTCGGCCTTGTTAGCCGAATATCCGGAATGGCGCATGATTATTTATTCTGTAACTTTAATTGTTTTGATGCTTAATCGTCCCCAAGGCTTATTTGGTAACAAGGAACTGAGTTTAAAAATGTTTAAGTTGGGAGGCGGCAAAGATGGCAGAACTGCTTAAAGTTAATGATATTTCCATGATTTTTGGCGGACTGCGAGCCGTTTCCAATTTCACGATGGAAATCAAGCAAGGAGAATTAATTGGCTTGATTGGCCCGAATGGCGCTGGTAAAACTACCGCTTTTAATATGCTGACAGGTGTTTATGCTCCCAGCGAAGGGGAAATTTTCTTTGACGGTAAACTAGTTAACGGAAAAAAACCTTACCAAGTAACCGGCTTGGGCATGGCACGTACTTTCCAAAATATTCGCTTGTTTTCGGAGTTGTCGGTCATTGATAACGTTAAAATTGCTTATAATATGCACGTGCAGTATTCGTTAGCGGAAGCGGTTTTGCGCTTTGGCCGTTACTTCCGAGAAGAAGAGGAGATTACAGCTAAAGCACTGGCTTTGCTCAAAATCTTCAAATTAGAAGATAAAGCCAATGAACAAGCTAAAAACTTGCCCTATGGAGAACAAAGGCGACTGGAAATTGCCCGGGCAATGGCGACTAAACCCCAGCTTTTGTTATTAGATGAACCGGCAGCTGGCATGAATCCCCAGGAAACCAAAGAATTAATGACGATGATTCGCTGGATTCGTGACGAGTTTAAGCTGAGTATTTTACTCATTGAACATGATATGGGTCTAGTTATGGGCGTTTGTGAAAGAATTTACGTTTTGGAATATGGGTTCTGCATTGCTAACGGGAAGCCGGACGAAATTAAGTCCAATAAACGGGTGATTGAAGCCTACTTAGGCGAGGAGGTATCCTAATGCTGAGAGTTGAACATATTGAAGTGTACTATGGTGCCATCCATGCCATCAAAGATGTGAGTATTGAAGTACCTAAAGGTGAAATTGTTACGCTTGTCGGTTCTAATGGCGCCGGTAAATCTACAACTTTGCGCACAATTTCTGGGCTTATGAAACCTAAAAGTGGTACAATATTATTTGAAGATAAAGATATCGCCGGTGTGGCTGCTCATAAAATCGTGGGCATGGGTTTGTGTCAGGTGCCGGAGGGACGTCATGTGTTTGCTAATATGTCGGTAATGGAGAATTTGGAACTGGGTGCTTATCTGCGTCAAAACAAAGATGAAGTGGCGCATGACTTGGAAGATGTTTTCAAAAAATTCCCCCGCTTGTTGGAACGCAAAGAGCAGTTATCAGGGACGCTGTCCGGTGGTGAGCAACAGATGTTAGCCATGGGTAGGGCATTGATGAGTCGCCCACGTTTATTGCTCCTTGATGAACCCTCGATGGGATTAGCACCGTTGTTGGTGAAAGAAATTTTCCACATTATTCAGGAAATTAACGCCAGCGGCACCACGATTTTACTTGTAGAACAAAATGCTAATATGGCTCTTTCCATTGCTGATAAGGCCTATGTTTTGGAAACGGGGCGCATTGCGTTGGCAGGTACAGCCGAAGAACTGGCAAGCAGTGAAGCTGTCCGCAAGGCATATTTAGGCGGTTAAACCGCACAAGGAGGGTGATTTTGATGCTAGTAAAAGAGTTAATGACTTCGGAGGTTGTAACAATCACGGAGGACAAAAGCATTTTAGAAGCTCGCGAGATGATCCGCAATACCAATAAGCGCAGATTGCCGGTAGTGGATGATATTAAAAGAATACGCGGTATTATAACAGATGGTGACGTGGGGCGTAGTGAACCCTCAGACGCCAGCACTTTGTCCAAGTATGAGGCCAGCTATTTGTTGAGCAAACTCAAAGTCAGAGATATTATGACTAAAAACGTAATCTCCGTGCGGGATACCGATGCCATTGAAGATGCAGCTTTTCAGTTGTACAAAAATAAAATAGGGGCGTTGCCGGTTGTCGACGCAGACAATCGTTTATGTGGTATTATTACGGACAGTGATATTTTCAAAGCCTTTGTCGACATTATGGGCATGGCTAAAACCTGTACCAAAATCACCATTGATACTGCTGATAAAATAGGGGTTATTGCTGATATCGCCGGCATTTTTAAAGAAAGAAAAATTAATATTTTCACAGTGGTAACCAGAACAAACGGACCGGATAGTGCCGAGATTATTATTCGTGCCGATTTGACACATGGGCTAGATGTGATTGAAGAAATCAGGGAAGCCGGGTTTATGATTACAGACATCAGTACCGTTAACGGTATTGAAAAATGAGTAAATATTATGTCTAATGTAAAATACAATGTGGGCGACATTGTGCGAATGAAAAAGGCGCACCCCTGCGGTTCTTATGAATGGGATATTACGCGTACAGGAATTGATTTTGGTCTTAAATGCCGGGGTTGCGGTAGGTTTGTTATGCTACCCCGACCGAAGTTTGAAAAAGGCGTCAAATGTGTACTGGAGACAGCTACTACGGACTTGTCTGAAGCCTAATTTGCTAGCGTTATGACCGAAGCTGGTTGACAAAGACCAAAGGCATTTTGCTTTTGGTCTTTTCTTATGTCCGGAGGAATGTAAACCAACTTAGTAAAGGGCAGGAAAATATTTCCCGGGCAATGGTAAAGATTGCGAAAAAGGCAAGTTTAGGGTAAAATAAAGCATTAGATTAATATTTTGAAGAGCGGACAGAGCTGTGCGTTCATTGATGAGGAGCGATTGTTTGTGAGTACTAATTTAGAAGTAGGGATTGTAGGTTTGCCTAATGTGGGTAAAAGCACCTTGTTTAATGCAATTACCAAAGCCGGGGCGGAAGCCGCTAATTACCCCTTTTGTACCATAGAACCTAATATTGGCGTAGTTGATGTGCCGGATCCGCGACTACAGGTTTTGAGTGAGATGGTAAAGGCCAAGAAAATTGTGCCGGCGGCGATGCGCTTTGTCGACATTGCAGGTTTGGTAAAAGGTGCTTCCAAGGGGGAGGGCTTGGGTAATAAATTTCTTGCCCATATTCGCGAGGTCGATGCTTTAGCTCAAGTTGTTCGTTGTTTTGAAGATGGTAATATTACCCATGTGGAAGGTACCATTGATCCTTTGCGGGATATTGAAATTATTAATACCGAGTTATGTTTAGCGGACATTGAATCAGTAGAAAAGCGCTTGGAACGGTTGAATAAATTATCTAAAACCGGAGATAAAAAAGTCCCGCTAGAAAAAGCGGTGATGGAAAAAGTATTAGCTGAGTTGGGGGAAGCAATCCCAGCACGTCGGATGGGGCTCACCAAAGAAGAGCAAGAGTTTTTGGGTGAATTGCACTTATTGACCATGAAACCGATTTTGTATGTGACTAACGTAGGCGAAGAAGAAGTCGCCGATGCTTCTGCTAACAAATTCGTGCAAGCAGTGACTCAATATGCCGTGGAAGAAGGAGCAGAAGTCATTGTGATTTCGGCGAAAATGGAAGCGGAAATTGCCGAATTGCCAGCTAATGAGGCTCAAGAATTTTTGGAAATGGCAGGACTAGAAGAAGCAGGACTCAATCGTTTGATTAAGGCCAGTTTTAAATTGCTGGGACTGATGACATATTTAACCGCCGGGGAGATTGAAGTGCGGGCGTGGACTATTGTTCGCGGTACTTTAGCTCCGCAAGCTGCCGGCAAAATTCATACAGATTTTGAACGGGGCTTTATCCGGGCGGAAGTAGTGTCTTATGACGATATTGTCGCTTGCGGTTCCAAAGTAGCAGCCAAGGAAAAGGGTTTGGTGCGTTTGGAGGGCAAAGAATACGTGATGAAAGACGGCGACATTGTAGAATTCCGTTTCAACGTGTAAGTTTGATTGCGGTTCGTGGTGAGCGGCACCTATTAGTAGTCCGTCCAAGGAGCAGTGCGCATAAGTGCGGACTGCTCCTTTTTTCTAGAGCTTCTCTTCATTCTTAAGTTGATTTGTGCTATAGTAGAGATATCTCAATGAGGGGTAATGAGAGCAATGGAGATGAGGTAATTTGTTATTTGATTCGCATATGCATTGTGAATATTCCTGTGATTCCACTATGACCTTGGTGCAAGCTGTGGCGGCTGCTCGCCAGGCTAAGGTCGGGATGATTGTGACGGAACATTGGGATCGCGACTATCCTACTAACCCCAGTGCCTTTGAGTTTGATTTAGAGGATTATTTTAGAAAATTTACTCCTTATCGTAGTGCAAGCGTGCTACTAGGTATTGAGGTAGGTATGCAGGAACATACAGCTCAGGCAGATGAAGCGATGTTGGCAGCCTATCCTTTTGATTGCGTTATCGCTTCTTTGCACTGTATGAATAAGCGAGATTTGTACCAAAAGTCTTGTTATCAGGGACAAACAAAAGCCGCCGCAGTAGCCGAGTATTTAGAGGCGTCGCTAGCCAATTTGCGCTTATATCATAATTTTGATACCTATGGGCATTTGGATTATATTAGTCGCTATATGCCCTATGAGGACACAGAACTATATTATGAAGAATTCCCCCAACTGTGGGACGAAGTTTTTACCCTGTTAAGCAAGGAGCATAAAGCTCTGGAAATAAATACCCGGCGGCTGGATTTGCCGCAAGCCGTCAAGGCGTTAACTGTGCTGTATCGACGCTTTGCCCAGCTAGGAGGTCGGTATGTGACCTTGGGCTCTGACGCCCACTATACGGAGCATATTGCGCGTCGCTTAGATGTAGCACGACACTTGGCTGCAACAAATAACTTAATACCTGTTTATTTTGAACAGCGAAAAATGATCAAGATGGAAGATTGAGGTGTGATGGGATGAAATGTGTACGTTTTAAAGCTAAAGGTAAAGCAAGAATTGGTATTATTGAAGGTACAACCGTGCGTGCTGTTTCCGGTTCTTTGGACACTTATTGGCGCATGACGGATGAAGTCTTTGAGTTGGACGACGTTAAATTATTGGCCCCGTGTGTGCCGAAGCAAATTATCTGTATTGGTCTTAACTATCGAGCACACGCCGAAGAGATTAATATGGCGATTCCTAGTGAGCCGGTGCTTTTTACGAAAGCAGCACATACCGTCATCGGACCGGAGGAAGCAATCCTTTACCCGCGGCAAACCAAGAAATTGGTATACGAAAGCGAGCTGGCCTTAGTGATTAAGAAAAAGGCCAAAAATGTTACGCCGGAAGAAGCGCATAATTACATTTTGGGCTATACCTGCGCTAATGATGTTACCGCTAGGGATTTAATGACACAGGAAGGTCAATGGTTACGCAGTAAATCCTTTGATACTTTTTGTCCTTTGGGACCGTGGCTGGAAACGGAACTGGATCCGACGGATTTAAGTATTAAGCTTTATTTGAACGGCGAACTAAAGCAAGATGCCAGAACCAGTCAAATGCTGTATAATCCCTATGAAATTGTTAGTTATATCTCGCAAACAATTACCCTCGATGCTGGGGATTTAATTCTCACAGGTACCCCTTGCGGTAATGGTGAAATGCAGGTTAACGATGAAGTAATTGTGGAAATAGAAGGTATTGGACAATTGCGCAATGTCGTTAAAAGTGAAAAAATTGTTTGAACTAAGTGCCCATGCTTATAAGGTGCTCATGCTTATAAGAAATAAAAAACAGTTGTTGAAGTTTGGACCGTACTGGTCAAGACTCAACAACTGTTTTTGTTTGTTTTGAAACGTATTATTTTCGGCAAAAGATTGCTCCTGGGATTGCGTCCGTGACACTGCTTGTGGTAAATAGTTTAACCTTCGCTTAGAGCTAGTTTAAGGGTTTGCAGATAGTGCTCAACTAGTTGTGGCGAGTTAGTGCCATGTTGTTCTATTAGACGAGCGAGGGCGCTACCGACAATAATACCATCTGTAGCAGAGCTAAGGGTACGCACTTGTGCGGGCGTTGTAAGTCCACAGCCAAGCAAGCAGGGAATGGTGGTCTGGGCACGAATAACCTTGAGCATCGCTGCCAAAGGAGCTAGGAGCTCTTCGCCGGTAGCACTAACCTCTAATGCAGGTTCTAAATACAAAAACCCTTGGGCCTCTTGAGCAATTTTCGCCATGCGGGTGTCGGAGGCCGGCGCTAGCGTAGAAATCAGGACAAGATCATATTTGGCACAAACGGAAGCAAACTCCGCTTTTTCTTCCCAAGGAACATCGGGCAAAAGCAGGCCGGCAAGACCTAGCTCAGCACAAGTGGCTAGGAAACGGTCACAGCCATAGGAAAAAACCACATTAGCATAAGTCATGACCACAAGGGGAATTGTGAGTTCAGCACGGAGGTGCCGGAGGAAAGTAAAAAAGGTATCGGTGGTGGTGCCATTTGCTAGCGAGCGCAGACTGGCAGATTGAATACTGGGAGTTTCCGCTGTAGGGTCGGAAAAGGGTAGTCCTAAAATCAAGAGATCGGCACCGCCCTGGCTTAGACTTTTGATTAAAGCGGCAGTTGTTGCTAGGTCAGGGTCACCGCAGGTGAGAAAGGGCACGCAGGCTTTACCTTGCTGCAAGGAGTTGGCTAGCTTATTCATTGAGGTCACCTCCTTGGCCACGGTAGCGAGCAATGGCGGCACAATCCTTGTCGCCACGGCCGGACACGGTGACCACCATGATTTTGCCGGGGAGCGTGGGTGCCAGTTTCATGGCATGGGCTAAAGCGTGTGCTGATTCAATTGCAGGAATGATGCCTTCGGTCTTGGAGAGATATTCAAAGGCGTTTACCGCCTCAGCATCGGTGATTGCAACGTATTCGGCGCGTCCTAGATCGTGTAAATAGGCGTGTTCAGGACCGATGCCGGGATAATCTAGGCCAGCAGACAGGGAATAAACTGGGGCAATTTGTCCGTAGTTATTTTGGCAAAAATAGGATTTCATGCCGTGAAAAATACCGCATTGACCTGTAGTAATGGTAGCGGCTGTTTCTAGGGTAGAACAGCCACGGCCGGCAGCTTCGCAACCGATGAGGCGCACGCTTTTATCTTCGATAAAATGATAAAAACTGCCAATAGCATTGGAACCGCCGCCGATGCAGGCTAAAACCACATCGGGGAGACAGTGTTCTTTAGCTAATAATTGCGCCTTGATTTCCTTGGAAATAACTGCCTGGAAATCTCGCACCATGGTAGGAAAGGGGTGCGGCCCCATGACCGAACCGATACAATAGTGAGTGTCGTGCCGACGTTGTACCCATGCCCTCATGGTTTCCGAAACCGCATCTTTGAGGGTGGCAGTACCACTTTTGACGGGTATGACTTCCGCACCCAGTAAACGCATTTTGTAGACGTTAAGGGCTTGGCGTTTAGTATCGGCTTCACCCATAAAAATGACGCACGCCATGTCCATGAGAGCAGCGGCAGTGGCTGTGGCAACACCGTGTTGTCCGGCACCGGTTTCAGCAATTAAGCGGGTTTTACCCATTTTTTTTGCTAGCAGTGCTTGTCCCAGCACATTATTTATTTTATGAGCTCCCGTGTGGTTTAAATCCTCGCGTTTCAAATAAATTTTGGCACCGCCTAGATCGGCGGTCATTTTCTGAGCATAGTAAAGGCGGCTGGGTCGACCGGCATATTCGTTGAAGAGGGTACTTAATTCGGCTACAAACTGGGGTTCATCTTTATAATAGTTATAAGCGGTTTCCAATTCCAGAATAGTATCCATGAGTATTTCTGGAATATACTGGCCACCATAGGGGCCAAAGCGTCCTTGTGTATTTGTCATAGTAGGGTATCCTTTCTTGCTGTCAGCAGCAGGGTTTATTATGAGCACGAGATGTAGTTTGTCGAGTTAGCGGGCGTGCCGCAAGTCGGCGGTGAGGGTTTAGTGTCCTGGGCAGGGGGTGTTTTAGCATAAAAAAAGTCCTTGACAGAGAAAAACTCTGTCAAGGACGAATAAATTATCCGCGGTACCACCTTGATTTGCGGCTGTTGCCGCACGCTTAGCGAGATACTAACATATCCCCGGCAACTGACGCATGCCCACACGTCGCAGAATACTCAGCTTTCGCTTTTGACTGCGCCCTCAGCGATCCATTTAATGATTTGTTTACCATCCACTTTTCAGCAACGTGGACTCTCTGTGGGTTCATCATCATTTTTATCTTCGCCTCAACGGTTTAAACAGTATGAAATTTTCATCATTGTAGCACTAAAAATTGCTGCTGTCAATAACAGGAACAAGCACACTAGTTCCTCGGTTAAAACTTGGCCGCAGGCTTAGTCTGATGTCGGGTAGGGAGAAGCTTGGCAAGCTATTAGTGGTAAGTTATTTGAGCAGATTTAGCCGTCTGACCAAAGTATCCGGTGCCGGTTCACTAGTAGTATCCATAATAGCTTTTGTGCCCAGCATGAGTTGTCCCTCTTCACTGAGCCAGGCAGAGGAAGGACTTACGTCCTCTTGGTGATAGATGGCGGCTAGATTGCCGGCAATAAGATAGGCTCGTTCCAAGGCGCTCATCTCCGCTGTGGCAGTAGGGGTGCAGAAGGTTTTGTTTTTCAGCTTGATTTCTCCGGTGAGTTTATTAACGGTAACTTTATCACGACTCCACTGGGTAATTAGTTCATTATAGCGATCGCGTCGTGCAGCATTACCGGGGTGATCAGAGGGGTTAAAGATTTCACTGACAAAGTTAGTGGCATCGTCGCCCATTTTTTCAATGACTCTTTGCCACACGGCGGCACCGGCACCAACGTTGAATTTAGCCGTAGTGGTATAGTCAAAGGCCAGTTGGTCAGCTTCTCGTTCCATGGGTTTTGTAATGCCATTAGCGGTGCCAATATTGGCTAATACGTGCGTGCCGACAATGGACAGAGCGTTGGGGTTTTGAGAGTCGTAGAGCGCAACTAGAATTTGTAGTGGTAGTGCTTGTCGCACACTTTCTGCTGGGTGATTTTCTTGACCGTGGCCCAACTCATGAGCAACGACCACAGCGATTTCATCTTCATTATAATTGAGCATTTGGAATAAACCGATATTCACGGACAGGTTATGCCCCAAAGTGCAAAAGGCATTAAAAGTCGTTTGGTTGTTGACAAAATAGTTATAGGGCGCCTCTTTAATTGAGGGGTCAGTCTGGGCAATTGCGGCGGACAAGCGAGTCATAATATCCGTCAACTGGGCATTAGCTTGTGGGTCTTCGTTTACACCAACTTTGTTCCGGACTTGCTGATAATATTCGTCCCGGCCTTCATTACTGATGTAATTAACTTGTTGATCAAGGTGAGCATATTGAGCACCTACGCCGACTAACGCACCAAGGGCAGAACCTAGGTCAAAGGCTAAAGCCGGCGGAGCAGCTAGACAGCTTAACCCTAGGTTGCAACTTAAACAGAGAGCCACCAGCGTCGGGGTGAATTTGCGGGTAAGTTTAGGTGAGGACATAGTAAGCACTCCTTTATTTTAGTTTTAGTGAAAGCTCTGTATGGGAATACTTCTCGCAAAGAAGTGTTATTCCTGCTTTTACACCATGTTATAATGTAATTGTTCTAGTTTATTGGTGGCAAGTAGCGAGCTAGGGGCACGCGGGAGGGGCGAGTCGGATTAGTTTAGTTCGTGTAGGCAAAAAGTAAGGGGGAGGAGTCTGACCAGATGGTAACTACGATGACGGCAGGTAAGCCGTTGAAACTAATTTTGAGTTTTACGATTCCGCTCATTATCGGGAATATTTTTCAACAAATGTATAATATAGCAGATGTTATTATTGTCGGGCAGACGATTGGCATTAATGCACTGGCAGCGGTTGGTTCGACTATTCCGTTATTTATGGTACTGATGGGTTCTACCGTGGGGTTAACTGGTGGGTTTGCCGTTATTACCGGGCAATGTTTTGGTGCCGGTGATATGGTTGGCGTGCGCAAATCAGCGGCGGTGTCTGCGGTTCTTAGCGGGATTTTTTCTGTTTTGATTATGGTAGCAGCTTATTTGTGCTTGCCTGCTATTTTGGCGTTAATGCAGGTGCCGGCGGCCATTTATGCCGATGCTTATAGCTATATCAGTATTCTTATTTATGGAATTAGTGCGTTAACTTTGTATAATCTTTTGGCTTCGTTGCTGAGAGCTTTGGGTGACAGCAAGACGCCGTTGTACTTTTTGATTATTGCGTCTATCTTAAATATTGCGTTAGCTTTGGTTTTTATCCGTAATTTTGGCTGGGGTGTGCCTGGTTCGGCCATTGCTTTGGTTATTGCCGAAGGGATTTCGGGATTGTTGTGCTTAGCTTATATTTATTGGCATTTTCCGCTACTGCATTTGCAGCGAGAAGATTGGCAGATCACCTGGCGGGCAGTTAGGGAACATTTGGCGATGGGGTTACCCATGGCGCTGCAATTTACAATTTTGGGTGTGGGTATTTTGGTGTTACAGGCGGTTTGTAACAGTTTTGGACCGGAAGTTATTGCCGGTTTTACTTCGGCCATGCGCATTGAGCAATTGGCTCTACAACCTATGATTTCCATTGGTCTAACTATAGCTGTGTATACAGCTCAAAATTACGGTGCACGGCAGTTTGAGCGGATTAGGCAAGGGGTATTAGTTTGTTCCAAACTTTTATTGGGTTTTTCTGCGGTAGCTACTTTTTGCCTTTATTTTTGGGGCGACAGTATGATGATGCTCTTTATGAGTGAACGCAATGAGGCTGTTATGGCGGCGGCATTGCTTTATTTACATCTGACGGTGCCTTTTTATTTCTTTCTTAGTCAAATTTTTGTGTTTCGTAATGCGGCTCAGGGTTTGGGCGTGGCGGTCTTGCCGTTGTATTCAGGCATTATTGAATTGGTAGTGCGTTCGGCAGCGGCTATTTATTTAGCCCAGTGGTATGGGTACACTGGTATGTGTTACGCCAGTCCTGCTAGCTGGATTGGAGGAGCAGTTTTCCTTTGCTTTGGTTATTTTTACTTTATTAAACTGTTGGAAACTAAAAATAAATTTAGCGTTTAAAGCGGTGAGGCAGGTATTAATGATGAAAAAAATTTTGTTGTTGACCACAGGGGGTACGATTGCCTGCGAGCCAGGGGCGGACGGGTTAGTGCCGGTTTTAGACGGGGCGGCGCTGGTGGGGTTAGTGCCGGCAGTGGCGGCCTACGGACAAGTTACTTGTCGAGCAGTATTTTGCTTGGATAGTAGCAATTTGCAACCTGCGCAGTGGTCACGTTTAGCCCAAATCTTGGGGGAAGAATATGAGCGTTACGATGGGTTTATTATTACTCATGGTACCGATACGATGGCCTATACGGCGGCGGCACTGGCGGTAATGTTAGTCAATTGGGGTAAACCGGTGGTATTGACCGGGGCACAACTACCGATAATAGCACCACACACTGACGGTAAGGCGAACCTAGTGTCTGCCCTGCAGGTAGCGACTAGTGGCCGCGGCGGGGTCTTTTTGGCCTTTGGGGACAGGGTAATAGACGGTTGTTGTGCACATAAAATAGATACAGAGAACTTTAATGCGTTTGTCAGTGTTAATCGGCCGGCTGTGGGACAGCTACAACAGGGGCAGCTGTATTGGCAGGAAGAGGCGGTTGTGCCGGTAGGACACTGGCAGGTGCGACCGCTTTTGGAACCGCGAGTTTTGCTCCTCAAACTCATTCCCGGTTTGTCGCCGACGCTCCTAGATTTTGCTGTCGCGCAGGGGTATCGAGGTGTAGTGCTGGAGGGCTTTGGCGCGGGGGGCGTGCCGACTGCCGACAATAATTTCTTGCCGGCAGTAGAACGGGCTTGCACTGCGGGCTTGTGCATAGTTTGTGCTACTCAATGCACCTTCGGCGGCGTAGACCTCACTAAATACCCTTTAGGGGTGCTGGCCGCTCAAGTAGGTGTTTTGTCTGCCGGGAAACGCAGCCTTGAGGCGACGGTGACGCGACTTATGTGGACGCTGGCCAATCAGGAAACTTTTTAAAAAAAGCCTGCCGCTTAGCGGCAGGCTTTTATAGAAATTATTTTTTTTGACGCAATTGTGTTACTTGTACACCGCCTACGCCCCAGTTATCAGTGGCAACTTCGTCAATAGTGACCACAATGGAGGCGGGATTTTTACCGAGGACGTCCACTAGCATTTGGGTGGCACGCTGAATTAATTCGTTTTTGGTTTCTTTGGTGAGGTTTTCCGGTGTGACCCGGATATTAATATAGGGCATGACTGGTTCCTCCTTGTTGAGTTATAATTATTGATTTTATTATAATTCTTCTCTGGCAGGTCGTCAATTTTCTAGTAAGCTCTTGCCAAGGACCAGCTCTTATGCTATTATGTAAAGGATTTCACAAGGTAGTACTGATAGGCGGTATCTTCGGAGCCGTACTGTTCAAGAAAACTTGGGAAAACACGACAATAAAATAACTTACACAGTCATCATCGCTTGGATCTATTAGACCGGGACGTGGACGCCAAAATTTATATTGAGCGCACTTCCCGCGGGAGGTGCTTTTTTTATTGTGAAAATAGGAATTATTGGTGCCGGTAAAGTAGGAGGAGCTTTTTGCTTGGGCTTAACGGCTGCAGGTTTTCAGGTGTGCGGTCTGACGGCCGCCAGTGTCGCTACAGCTCAAGCTGCGGCCGTTAAATTTAAGAAGCCGGTTTTTGCTACTAATAGGGAACTGGTTGCTGCAAGTGGGGTACTATTATTGACGGTCCCGGATCGCTTGATAGCAGGTGTGGCACAAAAAGTGGCGGATAGCGCCGGCGGAACTTTGGCGGGTAAAATTTTTTATCATTGTAGTGGGTCTTTGGGGCTGGAGGTGTTAGCACCGCTGGCAGAGCTAGGTGCACAGATAGGTAGCTTGCATCCACTTCAAAGTTTTGCGGACAGTACGGCGTCCTTGCGAGATATTTATCTGGCGATAGATGGTTCACCGGCGGCGCAAGCCTGGGGCGAAAAGGCAGCTATGCAGCTGGGCGCCCACGCTTTTCATGTGCCGGCGGCAGAACGCAAAGCTTATCACGCTGCTGCTTGTTTTGCCTCCAACTATGTGGTGACAGCCCTGGCGGTAGCGCAGGGGCTGATGAGTAAGTGGACGCCATCACCACAAGCGGCCATGGCGGCGTT
This sequence comes from Acidaminococcaceae bacterium, assembly GCA_036659415.1. Lineage (GTDB taxonomy): Bacteria > Bacillota > Negativicutes > Acidaminococcales > Acidaminococcaceae > JAVXCQ01. Next base: position 9,436 of record JAVXCQ010000003.1, on the reverse strand, counting down.
GTTGCCGCTTTTTGCCGGGACAGCACAAAATCTCTTGCAAGTGCAAGAAGCAAGGGAAGCTTTAACCGGTCCCATTGCTCGTGGCGATGTGGGTACAGTAGCGGCGCACTTAGCAGTTTTGCCGGCGGCGGAACTAGCCTTGTATCGAGCTTTAGGTCAAGCAACCGTTAGGTTAGCTGTAGCTAATGGAACGATTAACGAGAGCCAAGCGGCTCTTTTAGAAGAAGTCTTAAATAAAAATGCTAAAGGAGCATGATAATAATGGAACGTAAACCGATAACAACAGGTACGATTAGGACAAAAAAACAACAGGGTCAGCCGATCACCATGATTACTGCTTATGATGTGGCGATGGCTCGCACGGTGGACGAAGCCGGGATTGATATGATTTTGGTGGGTGATTCCGTTGGTAATGTGATGTTAGGTTATGATTCTACGATTCCGGTGACCATGGAAGAAATGTTGCATCACACCAAGGCTGTTTGTCGCGGTACTAAATATGCGCTGGTTGTTGGTGATATGCCGTTTATGAGCTATCAAGTTAGCACGGCCGAAGCTCTTGTGAACGCCGGACGTTTTCTGAAAGAAACCGGTTGTACAGCCGTAAAGCTAGAAGGCGGTCAGTCGGTTTGCGCTAGTGTAGCTAAAATGGTGAGCGCTGGTATTCCGGTGGTGGGGCATATTGGCTTGACACCGCAGTCCGTGAACCAACTGGGTGGTTTTAAAGTGCAGGGTAAAGATTTAGCGGCGGCACAACAGCTTTTGGCAGATGCTAAGGCCCTCGAGGCAGCAGGTGCCTTTGCCATCGTTTTGGAATGTGTACCGGCAGCGTTAGCGGCGAAAGTTACTTCCCTACTTAGCGTACCAACTATTGGTATTGGAGCTGGTAATGGCTGCGATGGACAAGTACTGGTTTGTAATGACCTTTTGGGTATGCACAGTGGTTTTACACCTAAATTTGTGAAAAAATATCGGGATCTTCATCATGAAATGGTGAGTGCCGTGCAAGAATATATTACAGAAGTGGAAACCAGAGCCTTCCCGGCACCGGAACACACTTTTAAAATTGATGATGAAATTGTGGACAAATTATATTAAGTCTAAGGCAGAATTTGGTTGGCACTACTTATTTTTTAGAGAAAAGAGGAAGCTTTTATGTTATTATGCAAAACTATTGCTGTACTTAGAGCACGCATTGCTCAAGCTAAGGCTGAGGGCAAAACTATTGGACTAGTACCAACTATGGGCGCTTTGCACGAGGGACATGGGTCACTAATTAGGGCAGCGAGAAAAGAAAATGATCTGGTGGTAGTGAGTGTTTTTGTGAATCCGACCCAATTTGGACCGACAGAAGATTTGGGGAGCTATCCACGCACCCTGACTGCAGACTGTGCACTGGCTGAAACTTTGGGCGCAGACCTTGTGTTTGCACCTAATGCCGAAGAAATGTACCCTTCTAGGGATATGACTTGGGTGGAGGTAACAGGCGACATTACCAAAGTTTTGTGCGGGAAAACTCGGCCTATTCATTTCCGTGGGGTTACCACAGTTGTGAGTAAGCTCTTTAATTTGACACAGCCTAATCGGGCTTATTTTGGCCAAAAAGATGCCCAACAAGTTCAAGTTTTGACTCGGATGGTCAAAGATTTATTTTTTAACCTGGAACTGCGGATTATGCCTATTGTGCGGGAAGCAGACGGTTTGGCTAAAAGCTCCCGTAATGCTTATTTAACGCCGGAACACAGAAAAGCAGCCCTGGTCTTGTCCCGTAGTTTAGAAGAGGCACGTCAGTTATTTGTGCAAGGAATGCGAGATGGTGCCCAAATTATTGCGACGACTACGGCGCGTATTCAAATGGAACCTTTAGCGGAAATCGAGTATGTTCAGCTCTACCAATTGCCAGATTTAACAACACCGACGCAACCTATTAGCGGTAACAATTTATTGGCCCTAGCGGTGAAATTTGGCACTACCCGTCTGATTGATAATCTTATTTTGGAGGTCAAATAATGTTTTATAATATGTTTCATGGTAAAATTCATCGAGCAACGGTAACGGAAGCAAATCTTGAATATATGGGTTCGATTACTATTGATGCGGATTTAATGGCCAAAGCCGGTATTTTGCCTGGCGAACGGGTACAAATCGTGGATAACAATAATGGTAATCGTCTGGAAACCTATACGATTGCCGGTCCTGCCGGTTCTGGCGTGATTTGTTTAAATGGTGCGGCAGCGCGGCAAGTGACGGTAGGAGATAAAGTTATTATTATTGCCTATGCTCTCATGACGGCGGAGGAAGCTACGGCACTAGTCCCTAAGGTGGTCATGGTTGACGATGATAACAAAGCTATCGCCGAGGTGGGACAAGAAGTCGCTGGTATGACTACGACTGTGGCTCAAAAAGTAGCGAAAAAAAAGAGTAAACTTAGTAAAAAATAAACAAAAAGCCGGTAAGCATATGCTTACCGGCTTTTTACTTGCATATAAGTAGACATCATACAAACCCCACTGGCTCCCACTTGTAAGCACTGCTGGACATTAGTAGGGGTAAGGCCACCAATAGCATAGACGGGGATAGTGACTGCTTGTATGATGGTAGCAAGCAAAGTTAAACCGCAGGGTGGCAGCTCTTTTTTACAGGCGGTAGAAAAAACGTGCCCTACGACCAAGTAGCCTGCTCCTAGGTGAGCGGCGGTGAGGGCTTCTTCTAGGGAGTGGACGGAAACACCGACTAATGGAAATTCTGTGGCGAGGTCGGTTGTTAGGAGGCGCAAGGGCAAGTGGAGTGCAGTACTTTGCAGCCTGCGTGCTGCGGACGGGTCACTGTGGGGTAGCAAACGGAGCTTGTGTGCTTGACATAGCGGTGCTAGCTCCAGACAGAGCTGGAGGTAAGCCGCTGGGGACAAGTCCTTTTCCCGAAGGAGGAGGGCTTGGGGTCGCCACAAACGTGGCGGTGCATCTGCAGCTAATGTTTCCGGTTCTGCTGGTAGCTGGGCAATGAGCTTAATTTGTTGTGCTAAAGGCAAGTCGCTCAAGTGTCTGTTGGTTACGCAAATTCTATAAGTAGACATAGTCATTCATCACCGGTTCTAAACCTTGAGCCTTGATGGCAGCTGTGATTTCTGCCAAAGAGCGGGTATCGGCGATTTCAAATTGTTCATCGCCTTGTTGGTTATTATCGTCTGTATGGCTGCCGATACCGGTACTGACACCGGCAGAAATTCTTGTAGCAGCTAAGCCAATAACGTGGTCGCGAAAAGCTGCCTGTTCTCGAGTAGAAATAGTGAGGGCGGCAAAGGGCATAAAGAGTCTTAAAGCCAGCATCACTTGTAATAATTGCCGTTCGTGAACATCTTTGGGATTAATTTGGGCATTATTAATAATGGGGCGTAAACGAGGACAGGAAAAAGAAATTTCCGCTTGGGGATATTTCTTTTGCAGGAGATAGGCATGCAACCCGGTGGCAAAAGCGTCTTTGCGAAAATCGTCCAGACCCAACAGGGCGGCAAAGGCTACGCCACGCATCTTGCCTCGCAAAGCACGTTCTTGAGCATAAAAACGGTAGGGAAAAATTCGTTTATGACCACGAAGGTGCAGGGTTTCGTATTTGGCTGCATTGTAAGTTTCTTGAAAGACGGTGACATAGTCGGCACCACAGGTATGGAGGTAGGCATATTCATCAGTGTTCATGGGATACACTTCTAGTCCGACCAGTTTAAAATATTTGCGTGCTAATTTGCAGGCTTCGCCCAAGTATTCCAGTCCGGACATAGCTCGGCTTTCGCCTGTCAAAATGAGGATTTCTTCTAAACCGGTACTGGCAATAGCTTGCAATTCTTTTTCGATGGCCGGGTAGTCTAGCTTAAGGCGGTGAATGTGATTGGTGCAGTTAAAGCCGCAATAAATACAGTGATTTTCACAATAATTGGAAATATACAGAGGGGTAAAGAGCATAATGGCGTTGCCAAAATGCTTCCTGGTTTCTAGTTGCGCCTGCTGAGCCATTTGTTCTAGCCAGGGTTCGGCGGCCGGAGAGAGGAGTGCACCCAAATCCCGGGGAGTTAGATAATTGCGTTGCAGGGCTAGCTGCACATCGCTAGCCGTAAACTCATTATAATTATAAGCTTCCATTTGGCTGATGACTTGCGGCAGGAGATCCGACTCTAGAATTTCCATGCCGGGTAGATATTGAAGGTGATCTGTTTTAGGCATTATAAACTCCTTTGTTGACAATAGAATGATGAGTGGGCGTAAGAGCCCGTTCGGTAGCACTGGCACGCATTAAGCTTCGAGAAAACCAGTTAAGGGGGAGGAGGCCGCCGCTCCTGTCGCCAGGACGCGACCTAAACCTGCTAGATAAGCTAGACGCCCGGCTGTAATTGCGTGACCAAAAGCTGCCGCCATCAAAGGAATGTTAGCGGAGGTAGCGATGGCAGTGTTGGCCATAATGGCCGAGACCCCCATTTCCATGGCTTCACAAGCTTCTGCCGGACGGCCAATACCTGCATCGACAATAATAGGTAGGTCAATTTCATTGACGAGAATTCTGATGAATTCTTTGGTGCATAAGCCACGATTAGAACCAATGGGGGCGGCTAGGGGCATAATAGTGGCGGCACCGACCTTTACTAACTCGCGGGCCACGTTTAAATCCGGGTACATATAGGGAAGTACGGTGAAACCATCTTGTGCCAAAATTTCCGTCGCTTTAATGGTGGCATAATTATCCGGTAAGAGATATTTGCTATCTTGAATAATTTCCACTTTGATTAAGTCCCCACAGCCCAAAGCACGAGCCAGTTGTGCCAGACGGACAGCTTCCTCGGCGGTGCGGGCACCGGAGGTATTGGGGAGCAAGGTGACGTGACGGGGAATGTGGTTTAAGATGTTGGACTGCTTAGAGTTGGCACGTCTAACGGCCAGGGTAATGATTTCAGCACCGGCTTCGTTGACGGCGGCTTCGATGAGGGCACTGTTATATTTACCACTGCCGAGAATAAAGCGGGAAGAAAATTGGTGCTTACCAATAGTTAGTAGATCATTGTTTGTCATAGTATAGCTCCTTTTTTGAGGCTCTTTTTTGCTGTTAACCGGTAGATAGAGCAAGCTTAAGGGGTGGTTTCACCTAGTAATAGACGAAGAATCATGTTGGCCTGATGACCGGCGCAGATGTGTACTCGCGGTGCTAATAAGCTGTCGGTGTTAGTAACTGCCGCTACTCCATCACCACAGAGGTAGAGGGAATTAAAGCATTTTTTAGTTTGCAGAAGGTTACTACTAGCGTAAGTTGCTAGCCCCGAGGCGGCTACAATCGTTACGTCCGGCAAACTGCTCAGCAGGGTATTTACTAGTAACGCTTTTTGTTCGGGACGATCCAAAGCTTCGCATACCAGTGGATAGCCAGCAAACAGGTCGGCGGCATTTTGGGAGGTAACCTTAATATCACGAGTAGTAACTGCTAGATAGGGATTGATTTCCCTAATTAAAGTGGCTAAAGCTACGGTTTTTTTCTGACCAAGTTGAGTATAACGGTAAGCTTGGCGATTGAGATTAGTGAGTTCCACGCTATCGTAATCTACGAGCAGCAAGTGGCCCACACCGCTTCTGGCCAGCATGAGGGCAAGATTAGAACCTAGACCGCCTAAGCCGGCGATAGCAACTTTGGCCTGGGCGAGTGTGGCGGTTACCTTAGCACCAAGACGCTCTTGTAAAGCCGCAGTGTAGGCTTCTTTGCTCGGTGGTTGTACGCAGTTGAGCACGCTGTTTTTAGCCACCACCGACAAAACTAACGACCTCCAATCGATCTTCTGCTTCTAAAATTGTTTTTTGATAGGCAGCTCTCTGAATAATGTGGCCGTTTAATTCCACGGCAATGCAGGTTAAATCAAAATCGTGAAAATGTAAAAAATCTGCCAAAGTTTTGTGAGTTAGGAGTACAGGTTTACCGTTTAGGGTGAGCATAGTCACAGCCTCCTTAAAATAAAAATAGCACACGAAAGTGTTACACCCGTGGTGGTGTACCCCTTCGTGTGCGTTGCACACTCTGTAACTCAGTATGAAATTATTAGTTGTTGATTTCAGTATAGTTGAACTCGCTAGAACTGTCAATTACCTGTGCTAGCGTTAACCTGCCAGTAATGGCGGGCGGATAGCTACTACTATACTGCCTGTTGGTTATTTCGTTTTGTGGCGGAGCACTGAGCTACTAGCTTTTAGGCACTTTTAAAGTAATGACGACCGCTTGGCCATAATTGAACAAATATTGTTAGAATTTAGTTATTTAAATAGCAAAACAGCAATTTTTATGCTAGTATATAGACAATTCATAATGGGGATTGTGTATATTTGTAAAGATTTTTAAAAACTTGCCGGTTTAGTGCCTTTAGACCTAGCTGCGGAGAGATTTTTTGCTCGATTAACACAGATTGCTCCTACTTTGATTTTTGGGAGGAAAGCGATGAAACGCAATATTTTGCAAAATGTAATCGGCTTTATTTTTAAATACGTATGGTTTTTTTGTGCCCTGCTCATTATCCTAGAAATAGGCTTCACCTTTTTTAGTGCTAAGATCCTGATGAAGCAAAACGTTCAGGGCGTCTTACTGGCTACTAGCGGTGAAATTAGGGGCAAAGTCGAGGGAGTGTCCCGTCTTTTAGAGGGACTTAGCCAAGATGAGCGCTTTCGAGACCAAAGCAAAACTTTATTTGAGCGCATTGTACAAGCTCGTCCCTATGCTGAGAGTTACGACCTGTTTATGCTTGGGCTAACTGACCAAGAGTTGCACGTTGTTTCTACTCGCCAAAAAGTTGCACCGGTTAAATTAGCCAGCTTAGCACAGCGCCCCTATATGCAGAAGCTTTATGCTACAGGCCAACGGCAAATTACCGATGTGATTAAGGCCGGAGCAGACGGGGTGACACTGAACTATACTGTCGCCGTACCAATTTTGCAAGAGGGTAAAACCATAGGTAGTATATTTGGTGCGATTTATTTTAAAGATATTAAGGATGTTTTAGTCAGAAATAGCGTGGATCTTAGTAAGCGTTTTTACTTGATCGGCGCTGATGGTTTCATTATGGTCGATGCAGATGACGCCTTGCTAGGCAAAACCATTCAGGAAACAGAGGCTAAGACCTATTATTTTGGCACGGATTTAGACACGGTAGACCATAATTTTCAGACCGGTGTACCCTGTAATGTATGGAGTTACGAGCGGGACGGTTTGTGCTACTTAACCAGTATGCGCATAGAACCTACGAACTGGACCTTGGTTTATCAAGTGCGCTTTTGGCCCTTTATGATGGCACTGTTACCGGTTTTACTACTAAAAACAGCTTTTTATGTTCTCTTGTGCACTTTTTTATATGTATATGGGCGGCGTCATCTCAAGCGTCAGTTGGCTGCGGCCAGCCATTTACTCGATCGGGTCGTCAGTATGCAGCGAGAGTTATTTCAATCCGAGCAGCCCGATTGCGAACTGCTCTTAGAGCTCACCGAGCAAGGTTTAACGGACCAATTGACCGGACTTGCTACGCGGGGCGTTTTATTCAACCGGATGCAGTCTTTTTTGCAAGAGGAGCAGGCTCAAGGGGCAGTTTTCTTTCTGGATTTAGATGATTTGAAACGCGTTAATGATACCTTTGGTCATGAAGTAGGCGATAAAGCTTTGCTTTATTTTGCCGAAGTCTTGCAAAGATATGAAAAGCAATATACCGGGATTGCCGCACGTTATGGCGGTGATGAATTTATTTTGCTCTTGAGCGGCATTAACGCCGAACAGGCTGAGAAGCTGGCAGCTCAACTTTGTGTAGCGCTAAGGGCTACGCTTAGGTCACCGGAGGGGCATCAGGTGCCAATTCATGGTAGCATCGGCATTGCTTTTTACCCAGAGCATGGACAAACGGCCGAAGGCTTAATTTGTAAAGCGGATTTTGCACTTTATGCTGCCAAACAAAATGGTAAGAATCGCTATGCGTGCTATGATAAACAGTGACAAGCTACACACTTTTTCTAAAATGCTGAGAGGTACTAGCTAAATTAGAAATTCTGCAACACAAAGGCCGGAAGCTAAAAGCTTCCGGCCTTTGTTGTTTGTTTGAGCAGTCCTGTTAAGTTGTTATCTAATGGTACTAAAGGTAGCAAAACGCCAACCGGCAATGGTGTTAACATAGGAAAAATCCGTGGTTTTGGAGCCGACGACTACGTGGTCTTTGCTTTTTGGATTAATGAGCTGGGTTGTGACGTGGAGCACAATTTTATCAGGTGCCAGACGTTCTACTTGATAAGTAGCTTCGCCGATGCGTTTGCTTTTGGCAATGTTAATGGGACACACGTACAGCCAGCCATCAAAGTCCTTGTAGCGCAAGGATTTACCAATGAGGGCATTCGCAAATTCCACGGTGAAAACCTTTTGAGTTTCGCGTTGTAAGTCTACTGAAAGCTTAATCGAGGGATAGTCTACATTATAGTAAATGAGGTAGCCGTATTCTTTTTTGTCTTTACCGTTAGTAGGTAGGGACGTGCCAAAGAACCAATTGTGGACAGTAGTCGCTTCTTGATAGGCGGCTAGCACCTGTTCATCAGTAGGAGCGGCTTCAGCTGCTTGTGCCGTGCGTGGCGCTTGCCACAGACTCACGAGGGCTACGAGGGCTAGTAAAACAGTAAAAAGTTTTTTCAAAACGATCACTCCGTTTCTCTATATTTTTCCTTATTATAGCATTTTTAGTGGACGGAGAGAAAGCTTTACTGTTAAAAGTTCTTGCCTGGGTGTGCTGTTAGGGATTTTTTCTGGGAAGGAGGGGGTGCAGGCGTTTGTAGACTAGCCAGGTGAGGAAAGTAGTAAGGCTGGCTTTCAAGAGATTAAAAGGCAGTGTAGCATAAAGAATAAAGGTGTATTTATCCTGGATTCCAGGCACAAATTTGGACGCTAAGTTGATGATGGTTTCTAAAGGTAAAAAACTAGAAAACAAAGGTAAAAGAATAAAGTAGTTGACTGGTAGGGCAACTAAACACATGACGAGTCCACCTAGTAGTAACCCCCAAGCAGCTCCTTTTTTGTTGTGGTGCTGTTGGTAAATATAGCCCGCTGTCCCCGTCATAGCACAACCTATGAGCATATTGGCCAATTCGCCGATGCCACCGGTGGTGGTAGAAAACAAATGAACGCAGTTACGGATTAATTGGACTAGCATTCCCGCTCCGGGTCCAAAAGCAAAGGCGATGATGAGAGAGGGAAAATCCGCAAAATCTAGCTTCATAAAAGGCGGGAAAAACGGTAGGTTAAAGTCTAAATAAGCAAGCAGGGTAGACAGACCGGCGAAGATGCCGACAGTGGAGATCAAACGAGGGTTCATTGTTCACAAGCACCTTTCTGGCGTAGAATTTACCATTTATTCATATATTTATCCTAAGGTATCTTGTTTTAAAATGCAAGC
>JAVXCQ010000002.1:0-122675 GCA_036659415.1 Acidaminococcaceae bacterium | reverse complement strand
AAAGTAAGTGGTACTGGCAGCATTAATGTGACTGGTGGTTCGCTTCAAGCTGGTATTTATGCTGCTGATTCTGTTACAGACGGCATTAAGATTTCGCTTAAAGGAGCTTTGCAAGCGACGTCGGAGCAAGTCTTTGCTAACGGTTATCAAGCAGGGGTGGCTGATGCCGGTGCTAAAAACGCAGCTTTTAACTTCAACGGGGGCAGTTTGGTTTTAAACGATCAAGCAATGTCTTTGGATTATCTGAAAACAGTTAAGAACACACTTAACGCTACTAATGTTACTTATACGGGGACGAATCTACAAGGTATCCCCGTAACCGAGGGTAAACTAAATATTGCTGACTTAGGCGGTGTCGGTGTTGGTGGAGATAAACCGGATGTAACCCTTGCCGGCGTTACTGGTAGCACCGGTGATAGTAATCTGGTGGTTGGCGGTACTGCGGAGGCGGGTGAAACCGCTGTAGGCGGCTTAGGCGTGAAAGCTGTTAACCTAGGTACAGGTAACACGGTTGCCGTTAGTAACGGTGCTTCCCTTACCTTGGTGGGCGGTGCTGGCACGGATTTAGTGCAAACTACGAATGCAGCGGGTGCAACCTTAACCGTAGCGGATGCTGTGCTTAATTTGGGCACGGCAGGGGTCGCCGGTGGCGGTACGATTAGCGGCGATGTAACACTGACGGGAAGTTCTGACTTTAACGTAACTAGTGGCAATTTTGAACTGGCCGCTAAAGACACGAGTAAAGGGACTTTGACTACTGCTGGTGATGTGAATATCGCTAGCGATGCCGGACTCAAAGTGCAGGCCATTACTATTACTGGTGGTACGACAGAGGTAGCCGGTGCTATGACGGCTACTACGGCAAATATTGGTGGTACTAGCGCGACAACGGTAGCTGGCACCATGAATACCGGTACTTTAGCGTTGACGGAGACAGGTTCCTTGTCCGTAGGTGGCCAAGCAGCGACCAATACACTTACGGCTACAGGTGGTAATACGATTAACGTGGGTAACAATACTTCTGCTGGTACCATGCTCATCGGCAACGCTTCCTTAAATGGTGCGACCATGTTCTTAGACCCAGTCTGGGAAGTAGGTTCTAGCAAACATAATATTAATGGTGCTTCTAAAGTTGCCATTCAAAAATTTACCGATGGCGCTGTTGATGGCAAGCTAGTGGTGGGACAAAACTCCGTCTTGGCACTGGGTAGTGCGAACACGGAATGGGCAGAAAAAGCCTTTAACGAATCTGCTCTTACTTGGGGCAACCAAGCTGGCCAAGTGGGCGCTGCTTTGGCTATCAAAACTGCGCAGACCTTGTCTGCGGCAGGTGCTTTGCAAGTAGACGGTACATTGACCACTGCTCCGAGCGTAACTGCTAATACAGCAACTTTTGCAAAAGACTCCGCCCTCATTGTGGACGTAACTGGCGTGGGCAAAGGTAATGCGGCGCTTACTGGTCAAACCGGTTCGACGCTTAGCGTTACAGACGGTGCGAAAGTACTGCTAGTTAATGCTAAAGCCGGTCAAGACGTGCAATTAACTACTGGGTTTGAAACCGGACTTAACACTGCCGCTAACTGGGCTAACAATGTCTATAGTAGCGATAGAATGCTCACTATTGGTAGTGGGGCAGTAGATGCTACGGGTAAAGTTCTCGGTACTACTATTACCGTGGCTGATATTACCAAAACCCTGCCGAACGTGCAAATGGGTAACGTGATGAACAGCATTTGGCAGGGCCAGCAAAATAGTATGACGAGTGCTAATGCAGGTATTGCGTTCTTGTCCCAAGCTGCTGATAAAACTGTTATTGCACAGACCGCTGCTGCGGTGAAGACCATTAATAGTGCCGCACAACTGGCTACGTTAGGTGGGGTGCAAGGAACAGCTCTTACGCTGACTGAGGTCAACAGTAATTCCGTTGCCAAACATCTGTCTGGGCAACAAGCTCCTAACACGCAAGAGGCAGTGTGGCTGGAAATGAACCATGCTAAGACCAAAGTCAGAGATGTGGATAGCGGTGCTTTCCAAACTGGTTATGACTCTCAATTTAACGGGTTTACTTTGGGCGCCGACCTAGCCAAAGATGCTAGTGGTGTCTTCGGCGTAGCTCTTAGCTACGGCAAAGGTGATGCTACCAGTGAAGGCGACTTAGCTCATACTACTAATGACTACGATTATTGGGGTCTGGCTCTTTACAAGAATTGGGAGAATCCTACGACTAATATCATTGCCGACTTGGGCTATATGAAGACTGGTAATGATTTGAAACAAAATAATCTGCTCGGCGAAATGAAAGCCGATGTTAATACCAAAGTTATTACTGCTGGTGTGCGCAGTGAATTCAAACTTAAAAACACCGCAGTGAAACCTTATGCTGGTCTGCGCTATGTGCACCTAACCACTGATGGTTTTGATACTACCAATGCTCAAGGGACCGTTTTCCATACCGATAGCGATACGCAAAACATCTGGCTCTTGCCGGTGGGCGTGTCCTTTGGCAAAGAAATTAAACGGGCTCATGGCTACATTAAACCGGTGGTTGACCTAGGTCTTGTGGCTGCCTTTGGTGACAAAGACGCCAACGCTACGGTGCGGGTACCAGGCGTTAATGCTAGTGATACCATTGGCATCAGTATTAAAGATAGTATTTCCTTCCTAGGCAGTGCTGGTATAGAAGTGAAAAATAAAAACGTGACCTACGGCTTGGCTTATCAACTGCAAGCTTCCAGCCACGAAGTGCGTAACGGCTTAATGCTTTCCGCACAATTTAGCTTCTAAGCTGGTGCGATAAATTTACTTAGCGTTTCCCACATTTTTTACCCCTTAACTCCGCCACCCTCGCAGCTAGCTGTGGGAGTGGCGGAGTCTTTTTACGGGGGGACGAGTTTGTGTGGTAAAAACCATGGGACTAACATCGTCCCTGCGGGGCGGAAAGAAATTGCTTCAAGCTAGTAAAAATGCGTATACAAACCACTTCATTATTTAGTATAATAAATTCGTAATTGAAAGAATGTCTGGTACCAGGATAGGTCTGGGAACGAACTAAATTAAGATGGGGGTTACTATGCACTTACATTTTTTTGCTTTCCTGGGAGGGTTAGCCCTCTTCTTATATGGTATGCAATTGATGGGCGAGGGTTTGCAAAAGGCGGCAGGGCAGCGTTTGCAAAAAGTTTTGGAAGCTCTTACCGGAGTGACGATCTTTGGCGTAGCTTTAGGCGCTGGCGTGACAGCGGTACTCCAATCCAGTAGTGCGACCACGGTTATGACCGTAGGTCTTGTTAATGCCGGTCTGATGACCTTGAAGCAGGCTTTTGGTATTGTGATGGGTGCTAACATTGGAACCACGATGACGGCGCAATTGATTGCTTTTAAACTGACTGATTATGTGACGCTGATTTTGGCTATTGGCTTTGTGCTCAACGTGCTGGCCACAAGAAGAAAATTTAAGTATTTTGGCCAAGTGCTGCTGGGTTTTGGTATTTTAATGTTGGGTATGGCGATGATGAGTGACGCGGTTATTCCTCTGCGCGAATATCCGGGTTTTGTAGAATTCATTAAAACCTTCTCTGACCAACCGATTTTGGGCCTACTGGTTGGTGTCGTGATGACGTTTCTTATTCAGTCCAGTAGTGCCACCATCGGTATCTTGATTGCCATGGCCAGCCAAGGGTTAATTCCTTTGGAGGGAGCAATTCCAGTACTGTTGGGGGATAATATCGGTACTTGTATTACGGCGATTATGGCAGCGTGGCGAGCTAATGCTACGGCTAAAAGGGTAGCTTTGTCCCATGTGCTGTTTAATTTAATCGGCAGTTTAATTTTTGTTATTTTCATGGACTGGTTTATCCAGCTGGTCTTGTACGTGTCGCCGGAGCACAATATCGCGCGACAGATTGCCAATGCCCATACGGCGTTTAATGTGATTAACACCCTGCTCTTCCTACCCTTTACCGGTAAATTCATTAAGCTGGTACAGGCACTAATGCCAGGTGAAGATGAGGGCGTGTCCCGCAGACCAGTATTTTTGGACGTGAAGATGTTAGATACTCCTGCCATTGCTATGCAGTTAGCTACCAAAGAGGTAGTGCGTATGGGGAATATGGCGTGGATCAACGTGCAAAATGCTTTGAATTCTATTGAGGATCGGGACAATAGCAAAATCAGCTATGTACTGGAGCACGAACCGGTGATTGATGCTCTCGAGGAAGAAATCACCAAATATTTGACGCGCATGAGCGAGCAGCAAATGAGCAAAGAAATGTCTACTTGTCATACGGGACTGCTACACGCTTGTAATGATATTGAGCGTATTGGTGACCATGCTGAAACCATTGCTAAAAAAGTACGCAATATGCAAGAAGACGGGGTGGTGTTCTCCCCCGAGGCCCAAGCAGAGCTGAAAGCTCTGAGTGCCTTGGTGCTGGCTGCTAGCAATAAAGCGCTCAAAGCGATGGAAGAGGATAATCGGGAAGTTGCCCAGGAGTCCCTGGAGCTGTCCCATCAGGTGAAATTGTTGCAAAAGGAAATCCGCAAAAATCATGTGGCCAGACTCAATGATAAAACTTGCGAACCGCAAGCCGGGTTTGTGCTACTGGAGCTTTTAATCAACATGAAAAGAGTGTCTGACCACTCAAAAAATATTAGTCAGTTGGTATTAGGAGAGTTTTAAAGAAAAAGAGTTGACAAACGGGCCGAAATAGCTTAAAATAATCTACGTTGTCAGTTGCCCCGCGGAAATAGCTCAGCGGTAGAGCACCTCCTTGCCAAGGAGGGGGTCGCGAGTTCGAATCTCGTTTTCCGCTCCAATGCTTAGCTCGGCTCTCCTCTTCGTAGGAGAGCCTTTTTATTTGCCTAAATACGTGCAGAGTGGTAATCTAGAGAGTAAGAAACAGCCTGTTTAATTGGTTCTTTAGACGGAGACTTGAAACCGAGGGTTCTCTTGTCAAGAAATTAACTTTGTGTTATGATATTATGAGTAATTTTTATGGACATTTTATCAAAAATGGCTGGTAAAGCAGACAAAAATATTTTATGTGGAGAGCATAATAAGGAGGATTTTTTTTAAATGAATGTATCTGTAGAGAGAATAGCAAACGAGGCATCTATTAAAATAGAATTGCCGGCAGTAGAAGTAAACAAGGGTTTTACGAAAGCAATCCAAAAAATAGCGAAACAAGTGAATATTCCTGGTTTCCGCAAAGGTAAAGCACCGCGTAATATTATTGAAATGCACGTAGGCAAAGAAGCAATCCAACAGGAAGCTTTTGAAATTATCGCCAATGAGTGCTATCGCAAAGCTATGGATGATGAAAAACTAATCCCGGTTAGCGATCCTGCTGTGAAAGAATCTGTTTTTGAAGAAAATAAGGACATGACTTTGACACTAACTCTGACGCTAAAACCGGAACCGGAACTAGGCGAGTACAAGGGTTTAACTGCTGAGAAAAAAATCGCTGTTGTTTCCGATGAACAAATTGACGCTGCTGTAGATGAACTACGCAAACGTGGCGCTAAAATGGTCATCGCCGAGGGTGCAGTTATTGCTAAAGGCGATTTCGCTATTATTGACTTTGCGGGTACTGTTGACGGCGAAGCTTTCAGCGGCGGCGAAGGCAAGGGCTATCCTTTGGAAGTGGGCTCTGGCAGCTTCATTCCTGGATTTGAAGAACAACTAGTTGGTCTTAAAGCTGGCGATGCTACAGACGTGCACGTGACTTTCCCGGCAGAATATTTTGTACCGGAATTGGCTGGCAAAGAAGCTATTTTCAAAGTTAACGTTCAAGATGTGAAACGCAAAGAAATGCCTGAATTGACTGATGAATTTGTAGCTGCTAACAGCGACTGCAAAACTGTGGCTGAACTAAGAAAAAGCCATCAAGAAAAAATGCAAGCAGCTGCTGAAGCACAAGTTGTAGCTGATTATGAACGTGCTTTGATTGCACAAGCCATTGCCAATGCTAAGTTTGAAGTTCCTGAAATCATGGTAGAAGACCGCGTGAGCCAAATGGTAGAAGAATTAAAAATGAACTTGGAAAGTCGCAATATGACTTTAGATATGTACATGAAATATTCCGGTTTGGACATGGACAAAATCCGTGCTAACCACAAAGAAACAGCTTTGGAAAACGTGAAAACCGATTTGGTTTTGGACGCTATTGCTAAAGCTGAAAATGTTCAAGTGGGCATGGAAGACGTTGATGCTGAGCTAGAAGCTATTGCTGCACAACATGGTGCTAAACTGGACGAAGTGAAGAAAATCATCGCCGGTAACGGTAATATGGGTCTGCTGTTAGCGAATATCCTTCGCCGTAAAGCTGCCAAAGTTATTATCGATGGTGCGGCGAAATAATTAGTGCACTAGGTGCAAGGGGGCGTGAACGAATATGAGTTATGTGCCTATAGTTGTAGAACAATCCAGTAGAGGCGAGCGTTCTTACGATATTTATTCTCGCTTATTAAAAGACCGTATTGTCTTTATTACAGGTGCTATTGATGATTACATGGCGAACCTGATTATTGCACAATTGCTGTTTTTGGAAGCTGAAGATCCCAATAAAGATATTCATTTATACATTAATAGCCCGGGTGGTAGCGTTAGCTCCGGTTTGGCTATTTATGACACGATGCAATATATTAAATCCGATGTTTCCACGATTTGCATGGGCATGGCGGCCAGTATGGCGTCGGTGCTTTTAGCGGCAGGAACACCGGGCAAAAGGTTTGCGTTACCTAATGCCAAAGTAATGATCCACCAACCATTGGGTGGAGCTCAAGGACAGGCAACTGACATTGAGATTCATGCGCGCGAGATTTTGCGTATTCGTGATGATATGAATGGTATTTTGGCTAAGCATACTGGCCAAAGTAAAAAGAAAATCCAGTTGGATACGGAACGAGATCATTATTTGAGTAGTGAAGAAGCGAAGGACTATGGCCTTATTGATGAGGTAGTAGTACGAGCAAAAGCGCAAGTATAAGTAAAATGGAGATACAGAAGGAGAAAGCATATGAACTTCGGTGATGGTAATGAAAAAAATCTTACCTGTTCTTTCTGTGGTAAAAAGCAGGGGCAAGTGCGTAAACTTGTTGCCGGACATGATGCCTTTATTTGCGATGAATGTATCGAATATTGTAATGAAGTAATAGCGGAAGAACTTGGTCAGGAAACTGAAGAATTTAGCGCTGATTTACCTAAACCTAAAGAAATTAGGGCAATACTTGATGAATATGTTATCGGGCAGGATGAGGCGAAGAAAACGCTGGCTGTTGCTGTCTATAATCACTATAAAAGAATTAATTTTGAAGCAGAGAGTGCTGACACAGAGGTTGAGCTACAAAAATCCAACATTTTAATGCTGGGACCTACCGGTAGCGGTAAAACCTTGCTGGCACAAACTCTTGCCAAAATTTTGCAGGTACCTTTTGCCATTGCGGATGCTACTGCTTTGACAGAGGCCGGCTATGTGGGCGAAGACGTGGAAAACATTTTGCTCCGCTTAATTCAAAATGCTGATTTTGATATTGACCGTGCAGAACGTGGTATTATTTACATTGATGAGATTGATAAGATTTCTCGCAAATCGGAAAACCCTTCCATTACACGAGATGTTTCCGGTGAGGGCGTGCAACAGGCGTTGCTTAAAATCTTGGAGGGTACTGTAGCTAGTGTACCACCACAAGGTGGACGTAAACATCCTCATCAGGAGTTTATTCAAATCGATACAACCGATATTCTCTTTATTTGTGGCGGTGCTTTTTCTGGCCTGGAAAGTATTATCAGCGCACGCACAGGTAAGAAAAATATGGGCTTTGGTGCTGAAATTAGAACCAAGGAAGAACAAAAAATTGACAGCGTTTTCAAAAAAGTGCTGCCTGAGGATTTAATTAAATTCGGGCTAATCCCGGAGTTTGCTGGACGTTTACCGGTAGTGGTTACCCTAGATTCTTTGGATCAAGAAGCTTTGGTACGCATTTTGAAAGAACCCAAAAATGCCTTGATTAAGCAATACGAGCATTTCTTGGCGATGGATAATGTGGAACTCTGCTTTGAAGAAAATGCTTTGCAGGCGATTGCCGCAGAAGCGATGAAACGTAGCGCGGGAGCGCGTGGTCTGCGGGCCATTATCGAAACTGTGATGCGTAATGTTATGTATGAGGTACCTTCACGTGACGATGTTGTCAAATGTATTGTCACGGAAGAGGTCATTAAGCTGCATAAAGAACCGACGTTGGTCTTGAAAGCTAAGACCACTGAAACGGCATCGTAAGTATTTAGGGGAAAGGGGCACTTAGCTCTTTTCCCCTTTTTGCGTTTTTATGCTAAAATAGATAAGATGGACAAATAATACGGCTAGAGCCGTATAACGATAGGTTGTACAGGGTACAAGGAGGATTATCATGAACGCAACAATTAACAAAATACCACTACTGCCCTTGCGAGGGATGCTGGTTTTTCCTGGCATGATTATTAATCTGGACGTAGGGCGGGAGCGCTCTGTCAAAGCGGTGGAAACGGCGATGCTTACTGATAGAAGAATACTGCTGGTAGCACAAAAAGCGGCGGGGACGACAGAACCTGCCAGTGAAGATTTATTTGGTTTTGGGGTGCTGGCCGATATTAAGCAATTGCTCAAATTGCCTAATGGGGCATTGCGTGTTTTGGTCGAAGGTGTGGCTCGAGCACGGATTATCAAGGTTTTTGATGAAAGAGATGTCATCATTGAAGCTGACGTGGAGGAAGTAGCCTCAGTGGAAACACCGGGTAATGAGCTGGAAGCGTTGAAACGAATGTTGATCGAAAGTTTTGAACAGTGGATTTTAGCCAGCAAAAAAATTACCAGTGAGGTGTTATTAACCTTTAGGGATCAGCCACAGCCGGGCAAGATTGCAGATATGATTGCCGGTTATTTGGGCATTAGTATCGAAGAAAAAGAAAATGTTTTGGAAGCCACTGATGTACAGCTGCGGATGAATTTACTTTATGGCTATCTGTGCAAAGAACTGGAAATCGCTAATATTGAAAAAAATATTTCACAACAGGTGCGTAAGCAGATTGAACAAAATCAAAGGGAATACTATCTGCGGGAACAAATGAAGGCGATTAATAAGGAACTTAATGAAGGCGACGAAAGACAAACAGAGGTTGATGAATACAAAGCACTGATGGCAGCTCAAAAATTGCCGGACGATGTGGTAGAAAAAATCAACAAGGAATTGGATCGCTTGTACAAAATGCCGCCGATGATGGCGGAAAGTGCGATTATCCGCAATTACCTCGATGTGTTGCTGGCTTTACCGTGGAGTAAGTTTACCGAAGATAATTTTGATTTAAAGTTAGCAGCTAAAATCTTGAACCACGACCACTATGGTCTGGACAAGGTAAAGGAACGGATTTTGGAATATTTAGCGGTGCGGGCGTTGACGAAACAAATCAAGGGTCCAATTTTGTGTTTAGTGGGACCTCCCGGTGTGGGGAAAACATCTTTAGCTCGGTCCATTGCGCGGGCGATTGACCGTAAATTCACCCGAATTTCTCTGGGTGGTGTGCGTGATGAAGCGGAAATCCGTGGTCATCGCCGTACCTATATTGGAGCGATGCCGGGGCGGATTATTCACGGTATGCAGACTTGTGGTACTGCTAATCCGGTCTTTTTGCTGGACGAAGTGGACAAGATGAATTCTGATTTTCGTGGGGATCCGGCTTCAGCACTGCTTGAGGTTTTGGATCCGGAGCAAAACTGCACTTTTAGCGATCATTATATTGAATTTCCTTTTGATCTTTCCAATGTATTTTGGATTGTGACGGCCAATACGGTGGAAACGATTCCGCCGGCATTGCTCGACCGGATGGAGGTTATTCAGCTAGCTAGCTACACCGATGAGGAAAAGATTAAGATTGCAGAATTACATTTAATTCCCAAAGAACGAGAGCTACACGGGCTGACTTCTAAAAGTTTTGGCATTGCCCCAGCTACCCTGCAACATATTATTCGTGACTATACGCGGGAAGCCGGCGTTCGTAATCTGGAACGCAAGCTTGCTGCCCTGTGTCGTAAAGCCGCTCATCGTTTGGTGACGGAAAAGGTAAAAAGCGTGAAGGTGACGCCGCAAAATCTTACGAAATTCTTAGGTCCCATTGTGTTTTTGGAAAGCGATTTGACGGCACGTTCGGAAATCGGTATTTGCACGGGCTTAGCGTGGACCAGCGTGGGGGGCGAAATGCTTAAGGTTGAGGTAGTAGCTAGTCCGGGTAAGGGCAATCTGCTTTTAACCGGGCAATTGGGTGAGGTGATGAAGGAATCGGCACAGGCAGGTTATACCTATATTCGTTCGCGTGCTGCGGATTTGGGCTTAGTCGAGAAGTTCTACGAAACCCAGGATATCCATATTCATTTGCCGGAGGGTGCTATTCCCAAGGACGGTCCCTCGGCAGGTATTACAATGGTGACGGCGATGGTGTCGGCACTGACCAAAAAGCATATTCGAGCCGGACTGGCAATGACTGGCGAAATCACTCTTTCCGGGAGAGTGTTACCGGTAGGTGGTATTAAAGAAAAAATGTTAGCTGCCAATCGCTATGGTGTGAAAAAAATAATTTTGCCGGAACAAAATGTGCAAGATTTAGCCGAGCTACCGCAAAAGGTGCGAGAGGCGATTGAGTTTGTGCCGGTGAGCCATATGGATGAAGTACTCAAGTTAGCATTGGAGGATTGAGATGACAATAAGTCAATGGGATTTTATTAATGCCAAGTATGTGGCCTCAGCAGTGAGACCAGATCAGTATCCGGTTCCTGCTCTAGAGGAAATAGCTTTTATTGGCCGCTCTAATGTGGGCAAATCGTCTTTAATTAATTCCCTGACACGGCAAACGGGGCTGGCGCGGGTTAGTGGCTCGCCTGGTAAAACCCAGACGCTGAACTTCTATGAAGTAGTGGCGAAACGAGTAAGTGAGGGTACCGAAGAACGGGAGCTTTTTCATATTGTCGATTTACCGGGGTATGGTTTTGCTAAAACCTCTAAAACGAATAAAACCCAATGGTCGGGCTTCATTCGCAAGTATTTGGCGGATTCGGATCATCTCAAGGTGGTGTGCCAGCTGATTGATATTCGGCATAAACCTTTGGAAAGTGATGTGGATAGCTATCACTGGCTACTTAGTTGTGGACTGCCGGTGCAAGTAATTTTGACCAAATCAGATAAATTATCTAAAAATGCTGCGCTGTCACAAAAGGCTCTGTTCATGAGAGAGTTGGGTCTTGATGACGGTCGTATTTTGACCTATACTTCCAGTCAACATACGATGCGGGGTGAACTGATAGCACGCATGATGGATTACGTGCATAAATAACAGCCATTAATGGGGGACGATGAAGATGCTACTAAAATTGGTGATGTTGGTGGGGTCGTTGGTACTAGGCGGCATTTTTTATGTGACTGGTATGCCAATACCCTGGCTTTTGGGCGGCATCTTTGTAGCGATAGCGTCCAAAAATCGGTGGCAGGAGCGAGCAACTTTGCCACGTAAGTGGCGTAATTTAGGGTTAACGGTGGTGGGTTATGGCATTGGCTATAACCTGACGCCTGATACCTGGACGGAGATGTTGGCACAAACTGCCGGTATGGTGGGAGCCACGCTACTGGCAGTAGCTATTGCTCTTGCCATTGCTTGGTGGATGGCTAGAAGCGAGCAGGTGGACTTGCAAAGCTGTATTATGGGTCTGCTCCCGGGTGGTTTTACCCAAATGGCAGTAATGGCCGCTGAGGATAGTCGTACGAATAAAAACATTGTACTCGTTATGCAAAGTTTGCGATTAGTTTCGATTATTGTGGCGGTGCCTTTTTTGGTAACCCACGGTTTGGGTGCAGAAACAGTGGCGACTACGGAGAGTCTGACGGTGACCACGGGATTTTCTTTGTGGCCGATTTTGCCTTTGGCTTTATTAGCCGGAATGATAGCGGAGCGGCTTAAGCTTTCCACTCCTTATCTCATGGGGCCGATTTTTGCGACGGCGGTGGCGGCATTTACGTGGGGACCGCTAAATACTGTCCCTTTGTGGTTGATGGCACCGGCACAAATTAGTATCGGGCTTAATATGGGGCTGGGGATTGACCTGCAACAGATTAAAATGCTGAAACCGCTGCTGCCCTATACTTTTTTTGGTATTGTGGCCATGCTGGTAGCCAGTATTGGCGTAGCTTTTGTGCTGTCGGCTCACTATGGGTTTAGCCTGATTACCGCTTTTTTGGCCATGGCTCCCGGGGGACTGGGGGAAATGTGTCTGGTGGGGCTGAGTATGGGCGAAAATGTACCGATTATTTTAACCTATCAGCTGTTTCGCTTTCTCTTTTTAAATATTGCGGCGCCGCTGGGCATTAACTGCTATTTTGGCTCGCCGCCGCCACAAGCGGAGGACGAGTAGGGATGCTTGCGTGCGGCTGTACTTCTCAAAATAATACTTAACACATAAAAAGCCAACGCCCTAGGGCGTTGGCTTTTTATGTGTTAAGTGGCGGCAGGAACGTGGCCGTTTTCCAGACTAGCCGGCATTGCCGGCTAGTCTTTTACTAAAAAATCGTGCTCAGTTTTACGAGGATTAACGTGCACCATACAGTGCTTAACCTCGGGAAAGTCGGTTTCGATGGCGTGGTGTACGTGTTCAGCAATGCGGTGGGCTGCTCGAAGTGGTTGGTCACCGTCGGCAGCAATTTCGATATCTACGTAGTATTTAGAACCAAACATACGGGTTTGCAATTTATCTAGTCCTAGGACGCCTGGCTGAGCCAAGACACAGGCTTGCATGGCGGCCAAGGTGGTGGTATCACAGGAGCGGTCTACCAGCTTATCAATAGCATCTTTAAAGATATCAAACGAGGCTTTGATAATGAGCAAGCAGATGACGACGCTGGCTACGGAGTCTAGGACGGGATAGCCTAAACGTGCACCGAAGATACCGATGAAGCTACCAATGGAGGAGAGGGCGTCGCTACGGTGATGCCAGGCATCGGCCATGAGGGCACCGGAGTGAATTTTATCGGCAGCAAATTTGGTATACCAGTACATGGCTTCTTTGACCACAATGGAAACCACGGCTGCTACCAGAGCTAATTGCCCCGGCATTTTGAGGTGAGCGTAGGAGTCACTGAGAATATTATTGAGCCCTGCATAACCGATCCCACACCCAGTCAAAAAAAGGATAAAGGAGAGGAGAATGGAGGCAATGTATTCCAAGCGTTCGTGACCGTACTGGTGCTCGGCGTCAGAGGCTTTACCGGCAATTTTGACGCCGATAATCACAATAAAGGTACTAAAAACATCAGAAGCTGAATGGATACTGTCTGAAATCATGGCAGCCGAGTTGGCGACAAGGCCGGCAAAAAGTTTAAAAGCCGAGAGTAAGACGTTGACTATAATACTGTTGATGGATACTTTCATGGCCAATTTTTCATTGGTTGAGCTAGGGCTTGTGTTTGGCATGGATGTTTCCTCCGTTATACAAAGATTCATCTTGATGCTCCGCTTATTTTTAGACAAAAAAAATCCGTGGAACATACTACTGTCCCACAGATGTCTTAAATTCATCTGTTGCCTAACTGGCCCGGCTACATAAATGCTAGATTTACCGCCTGTTCAGTTTGTACTGTAGCTTATGGATGCAGTGCAAAGAGATTGTAATAATAGTAAGCTTTGCGACGTTGTTTGTCAATAAAAATTTCCCGAGCCCTCTTTACATATCCCCCGTGAGGGGTTATTATAATAAAAAGAGATATCCCCCTATGGGGATAAAGAAAGGGTGTTGTAGCGTGGAAACAGGTTATTTACATAGTAAAAAGATAGTTAATCGTTTGGCGAGAATAGAGGGTCATGTCCGTTCGATCAAAGAGATGGTCAGTACTGGACGGGATTGTTCTGAGATTTTAACCCAACTGGCGGCGGTGCACCAGGCGGTGGAAAATACGACGAAAGCTTTTCTGAAGGAGCATATGGAGCATTGTGTAACCAGAGCTATTAAAGAAGGCAAACAGGAAGAAGCTTTGGCAGAATTGGAAAAAGCCATTGATAGATTTATGCGTTAAGGCGGGAAAGGAAAAACTAATGCGAAAACAATACCGATTGGAAAATCTTAATTGCGCTCATTGTGCGGCGCAAATCGAAGCCAAGCTGAACGAACTGGAGGGGCTGGAAGCCAAGGTTTCTTTTGCCACTAAGGGACTGAGCCTTACTGGAGAGCGGGTTTATTTACTAGAGGAAATTCAGGCTATTTGCCGGAGTATCGAGGCCGAAGTGCTGGTAGTGGAAGGTCAGACGCAGGTAAAAGCGCATACGCAAAAAAAGGCGAAATCCTGGGAGCTGCTGGCCGGCGTCTTTGTGTTTGTGCTGACCCTGGCGGGGTGGTGCCCGGAGAATTTTCAGCTAGCTGGCTATATTGTGGCCTATCTATTGTTAGGCGGGCAGATTATCTTGACGGCGATACGCGGTTTGGGACAAGGCCGAGTCTTTGACGAAAACTTTTTAATGACGCTGGCGACGGTGGGGGCTTTTATTATTGGCGAATATCCGGAAGCCGTAGGCGTTATGCTGTTTTATCGAGTGGGCGAATATTTGGAGGGGCGGGCGGTGGAACGCAGTCGTCAGCAAATTATGGCGGCGGTGGATCTGCGGCCGGTCACGGTTAATCGGCTCACTGCCCAAGGAACGGAAACCATCGCCGCCGCTAAAGCGGTGCCGGGAGATGTTCTGGTCGTGCGAGTGGGGGAAAACATTCCACTAGACGGCGTGGTGGTAGCAGGCACAAGCTGGCTTAATCTGGCAGCTATTACCGGAGAGTCAGTGCCGGTGAGGGCAAAGGTAGGACAAGAGGTGCTTTCTGGCTCGGTGAATATGACGGGAGTTTTGCAGCTACGGGTACAAAAAGATCTGGCGGCTTCCATGGTTTCCACTATTTTGCAGGCGGTGGAAACGGCGGCAGCGAATAAGCCACAAGTGGAACGTTTTATTACTAAATTTGCCAGGATTTATACGCCGGTAGTTGTGGCACTGGCACTAGCTATCGCCTGTTGGCAGTACTGGGTCACCGGAACTTGGACACAAGGTCTGTACACGGCGGCGACTTTTTTGGTTATTAGCTGTCCCTGTGCGTTAGTGTTAAGCGTGCCTTTGACTTTTTTTGCCGGCATTGGTGAAGCTTCTCGGCAAGGTATGCTTTTTAAAGGCGGAGCCGTGGTAGAAGCTCTGCGTCAAGTGCAGACAGTGGTGCTGGACAAAACAGGCACTTTGACCAAGGGTGACTTCCAGGTGCAACAGGTGGCGGTAGTCGCAGGACGCGAGGCGGAGTTTTGGTCACTGGTAGCGGGTATTGAAAGTTTTTCAAATCACCCAATTGCTCTCAGTGTTTTGGCGGCGGCGCGGGAACGGGGTGTGAAACCTGCTGTTGTGACGGCAGTGGAAGAAGTGGCGGGAGCTGGCTTGCGTGGCACTGGTGCCACCGGGATTGTGCTTTGCGGCAGTCGGCAGCTGCTCTTGAACCATGCTGTGGCAGGAGTGCCTTTAGCGGCAGCTGACGGCACCGAAGTCTTGGTCGCAGTAGACGGAGAGTATTTGGGACAGGTGCTGATTACAGATAGCGTGAAACCGGAAGCGCGGGAGGCAGTGGCGACTTTGCGAGGCATGGGACTTGCAGTTGTCATGTTGACCGGTGATAATGCAGCCAGCGCTCAAAGTGTGGCACAGGCTGTAGGTATTACAGACGTGCGTTCTAAGCTCCTACCCCAAGATAAACTGCGGGTGGTAACAGAGCTTCAAGCTGGCGGTGAGCGGGTACTTTTTGTAGGTGACGGGATTAATGACGCACCGGTTTTGGCTGGTAGCCAGGTAGGTGCAGCTATGGGCAGTGGTGCTGATGCAGCGCTTGCTATTGCCGATGTGGTGTTTATGACTTCGCATTTGTCTGCTTTAGCGGCAGCGATTAAATTGGCGCAACGGATTACCCACCTTGCTTGGCAAAATATCATTTTGGCTTTGAGTGTCAAGCTGGTGGTTTTAGTTTTGGGTGCGTTGGGTTGGGTCAGTTTATGGTTGGCGGTTTTTGCCGATTCAGGGGTGGCGCTTTTGTGTGTTTTGAATGCGTTACGGTTACTGCAAAGCGGTAAGCCCGGTGCCGGTGTCAACCTTGACAGTCAAACTCGGTCTTGATATAATTACAGCTAGACAAAAGCACATAAGAAAATACGAAGAACGGAAGTAGTAAAAACGCGAATTCTACAGAGAAAGTATGCTAGGCTGGAACATACTTGAAGCATCGGTTTTGAAGTCGTCCGGGAGTTGATCGGCTGAAGCTGGAGTAAGTCGGTTCGTCTTTGCACGTTACGCAAGTGAAGTGGCCCGAATTTCAAGTCGGGAAAATAGGTGGTACCGCGATGTAATCGTCCTGTTCTGTAAAGAGCAGGACTTTTTTTATTTGATGAGGAGGAATAATGATGACAGAAGAACACAATATCCCCAAGGTTTATGACCCGGCGGAAGTAGAAAAGAAATGGTATCAATACTGGGAAGCTAAGCACTATTTCCACGCAGAGGTTGAACCAGATAAAGAAGCTTTTAGCATCGTCATCCCGCCCCCGAATATTACGGGGCAACTACATATGGGTCATGCACTGGATAATACTTTGCAGGATATTTTAATTCGGTGGCACCGTATGCAGGGGCATAATACTTTGTGGATGCCGGGCTATGACCATGCGGGTTTGGCTACGCAAATTAAAGTGGAAGAAGTTTTGAAAAAAACCGAGGGTAAAACTCGCTACGACCTAGGCCGCGAAGAGTTTTTGAAACGGATTTGGGAGTGGAAAGGACAGTATGGCGACCATATTGTTAACCAACTGAAATGTTTGGGCGTGTCCTGTGACTGGGAACGGCAACGCTTTACTTTGGACGAGGGTTGTTCGCAAGCTGTGCGCGAGGTCTTTGTTTCTTTGTATGAAAAAGGGCTAATTTATCAAGGCAGCCGCATCACTAACTGGTGCGTGCATTGCAACACGGCGCTGTCCGATATTGAAGTAGAACATGAAGACGAGGTCGGTCACCTGTGGTATATTCGCTATCCGGTGGTAGAAGTACCTGATACCTACCTAACGATTGCTACCACCAGACCGGAAACTCTTCTAGGTGATACTGCGGTAGCAGTCAATCCAGAGGATCCACGCTATGGCAAATTAGTGGGCAAAACTTTGCGTTTACCACTGACGGAGCGGATTATTCCGATTATTGCTGATACCTATGTAGATTTGGAGTTTGGTACTGGAGCGGTGAAAATCACACCAGCTCATGACCCTAATGACTTTGAGATGGGTATGCGTCACCATTTGGATAATATTGTCGTAATTGGTATGGACGGGAAGATGACGACAGAGGCTGGGGATTATGTAGGTCAAGAACGCTATGAGTGCCGCAAAAACGTGGTAGCGGCGTTAGAAGAATTGGGCTTACTGGTTAAAGTTGAAGAACACGCTCATGCTGTAGGCCATTGCCAACGTTGCCGTACAGTAGTAGAGCCACTGGTGTCCAAGCAATGGTTTGTTAAAATGGCACCTCTCGTAAAAGCTGCGGTGGACTGCGTGGAAGATGGGCGAACCCAATTTGTGCCGGAACGCTTTACTAAAACCTATACCGGCTGGATGGATAACATTCGTGACTGGTGTATTTCACGGCAGATTTGGTGGGGACATCGGATTCCTGTGTGGTATTGCGATACCTGCGGCGAGGTGCTGGCTTCACGCACGGATCTTACAACTTGCCCTAAATGCGGCGGAGCTTTGCGCCAAGACGAAGATGCTTTAGACACTTGGTTTAGCTCGGCACTGTGGCCTTTTTCCACGATGGGCTGGCCGCAACAAACGCCTTTACTCAAGCAGTTCTACCCGACCTCGGTGCTGGTTACTGGTTATGATATTATTTTCTTTTGGGTAGCTAGAATGTTGGTTATGGGTATGGAATTTATGCAGGAAATTCCTTTTAACAAGGTCTTTATTCATGGTCTGGTGCGTGATAGTCAGGGTCGTAAAATGAGTAAATCTTTGGGTAACGGGATTGACCCGCTGGAAGTTATTGATAAGTATGGCGCTGACACCTTGCGTTTTATGCTGATTACCGGCAATACACCGGGTAATGATATGCGTTTCTACTGGGAACGGGTGGAGGCGACTCGCAATTTTGCCAACAAGATTTGGAATGCGTCCCGTTTTGTCTTAATGAATATGGAGGGGTATGATTCTGAGGCGAAGCTAGCACCTTATACGCTGGCAGACCAATGGATTTTGTCCCGCTTACAGGCGACGACCAAAGAAGTAACGGAGCTTTTGGGCAAATTTGAGTTGGGTGAAGCAGGACGTTTAATTTATGATTTCATTTGGAGCGAATTCTGCGACTGGTATATTGAGCTGGCGAAACCGAGGCTGTACGACAAGGAACAGGCAGCAGAGCGGGCTACGGCACAACACGTGATTTGCGAAGTGCTAGGCTCAGCTATGAAACTCTTGCACCCCTATATGCCTTTTATTACGGAAGAAATTTGGCAGTGCCTGCCTCACGCAGGGGATAGTATTATGGTTGCGCCGTGGCCGCAAGCCCAGGAAGCACTCATTAACCCGGAAGCAGAAACGGGTATGGTCGCCATTATGGAAACGATCAAAGCGATCCGCAATATGCGCGCAGAGGTAAAAGCGGCACCGGGGAAAAAAGTACCGGCGATTTTGCTCGTAAGCAAAGAACTGCAAGCAGTCGTGACCAAGAACCAGTCTTATATCAAGCTGATGGGCAGTGTGGACGATTTGACGGTGGACAGCCTGACCGGTAATAAACCGGAAAATGCTATGGCGACAGTGACTGCTGGTATTGAGGTTTATTTACCCTTGAAGGGCTTAATTGATGTGGAGAAGGAAAATCAACGTTTGCAAAAAGAACTGGAGAGCTTGACCAAAGATGTAGCACGCATTGCTGGAAAACTGGGTAATGCTGGGTTCCTAGCTCAGGCACCGGCGGAGGTCGTAGCCAAAGAACAGGCTAAGAGCCAAGAGTTTAATGAAAAAATCCTAGCGATTAAAGAGCGTTTGGTGTATTTAAAAACGCTGTAAAGCACGAGTAGGGTGGTTGTAGCGGGGAACGGTTTGAGGAAGACCGTTCGGCGCAGACGCCGGTAGTGTATTTGCAGTTAACGGGCAAAGGTGGCGAAAAAGATGAATTACCAAGAAGCCTTGGCATATTTGGAGAACTTGGGTAAATTTGGGATTAATTTAGGCATGGAAAGAATAGAGGCGCTCCTTGGTGAATTGGGACATCCGGAACAGCAAGTACCCATGGTACACGTAACCGGTACTAATGGCAAAGGTTCCGTGGCCAGCATGATTGCCAATATTTTATTAGCGGCAGGTCTGCGGGTGGGTAAGTTTACTTCGCCTCACCTAGTGCGTTATAACGAACGGATTGAATTGTTGGGGCAGGAAATTACCGAGGAAGCGTTTGCCCTTGTGATTACGGCAACGGCACGGGCGGCAGCGGCAGTAAAGCAAAAAGGAGTGGCACAACCCACTCAATTTGAAGTGTTAACGGCGGCGGCTTTTTTGTATTTTGCTTTGGAAAAACTGGACTATGCGGTAATTGAAGTAGGTTTGGGTGGTTTGTGGGACTCGACTAACGTGATTACACCGGTGGTAGCGGTTATTACCAATGTGTCTTTAGATCACACGGATCGTTGCGGTAAGACGGTAGAAGAAATCGCTATGCAAAAGGCTGGTATTATCAAGGAAAAAGTGCCGGTGGTAACGGCGGCGGTGGGCGAAGCGCTCGGACCTATTCAAGCCATGAGTATGTTTAAAGAAGCTCCTCTTTACGTTTATGGGGAGGCTTTTACCGGGCAAGAAGTGACTAGTAGTATGGAGGAACAGACGTTTACGTTAAGTGCGGGGGCGTACCACAATAACTATACAGTGGCACTGCCGGGGGCACACCAAATCATCAATACGGCGGTAGCGGTAGTGGCGGCCAAATTGGTTTCTAAAACGGATCCACGGATTACGGAACTAGCCTTGCACCAAGGGGTAGCGGCTACTAAGTGGCCGGGACGTTTGGAACGAATTAGTCAGCAGCCGGAGGTAATTTTGGACGGTGCTCATAATCCTGCCGGAGCGGCAGCTTTGCGGGCAGCGCTAGACAAATACTATCCTCAACAAAAAATTTGCTTTGTTTTTGGCATGATGGGGGACAAAGCTATAAGTACGGTGGTTCAGACGCTATTTCACCACGAGGATATGGTCTTTACCGTGCGAGCTGATGACAGTCAACGGGCAGCAACGCCGGAGCAGCTGGCTCAGCTCGTGGGAGTACAGGCACAGCCCCAGGCAGGGGTGCAAGAAGCCTATGCAGCAGCTTTAGCGGCGGCTGGCCCTAATGGCGTGGTCTGCGTTTGTGGTTCTTTATATTTAGTGGGTACGTTCAAAACCTTACTGCTACAAAAATAAGGTAGAGCAGTGGCGGTAAGTTGTGTAGTGAGGAGAAAACATGAATGCTTTGTGGCTACAAATAAAACCGGCAAATCTAGCAGATGTTGTCTTTGCTTTTTTAGTGCTGTTAGTTTTTGTTTTGCCTTTTTCCATTCCCCTGGCCGGGGGCGTGTTTGTATTGACGCTATTTTTAGCACTGGCGGAGAGTTTTCTCCAGCGTCACCAAGAGCGGGCAGCCCTCGTTCCCAGGCAACTTCAGCATTTGTTATGGGCGTTAGTGGCGGTAACGGTGTTTTCCGTTTCCCAATCCCTTAATCCCGGTGCCAGTGCTTATAACCTGGTGTATGTAGTGGGGCAGCACGTGGGCTGCTTTTGGCTGGTCGTGCGCTATGGCGCTCAGGGCAAAAGACCTTTATTATTAATTAAGGCGTTCTTGATTGCGGGAGCCTTGGTGGCCTGCTACGGCGTGTATCAGTATGTAACCGATGTGCCGATGCTGGAACAGGAGTGGGTTGATCCGGCCCAGTTCCCCGAGCTAAAAAAACGGGCTTTTTCTACCCTCCAAAACCCTAATATTCTAGGCAGTTTTTTAGTGTTAGTGGCAGCCTATTGCGCAGGTATTTTTGCACCTTTGCGCGGTGGCAAAACACGAATTGCGTTACTGGTGATTTTTGCTGTGAGCTGTTTGTGCCTCCTGCTTACTTATTCGAGGGGCAGCTGGATTAGCTTATTTTGTGCTTTGTTTGTTTTTGCGGCCAAGTTTTACCACAAAGCTTTTATTCCTTTTATCGCCGGTGGCTTGACGGTGTTATACATCGGCTGGGATCTGTTGGCACGGCGTATTTTGTCCATTTTTACGGCGACGGATACTTCTGTGGCCTTGAGATTTTCTTATGTGGAAAGTTCGGCTTGGATGATTTGGGAGCATCCGCTGGGCGTAGGCTGGTACGGCTATCGCTACGCTTTTCCGGATTATGATTTTTATTTGCAAAATGCCCAGGTGATTATGTATCATTGCCATAATCTCTATTTAAATGTGGCGGCGGAACTGGGTGTGGTAGGGCTATTTATTTTGCTGGCTGCTTTGTGGCAGTTTTTCAAAATCGCCTGGCACTTGGCACGAACGGCACAAACTGTGTGGATTAAGGGTATTGCCTGTGGTTACGTGGCGGCTTTAACGGGGATTTTGGTCAATGGTCTGACAGACCATACCTTATTTAATATTCAACTGGGTATGCTCTTTTGGCTCTTAAATGGTTTATTGCTTACTTGTGCTTACTTAGAAAGACAAAATATCGAAAATTCTTAGGAATTTTCGATATTTTTCTTTACAGTTGTTCGGCCTCGGGGTAAAATAATTATAAAATAGGCGTATTGTT
This sequence comes from Acidaminococcaceae bacterium, assembly GCA_036659415.1. Lineage (GTDB taxonomy): Bacteria > Bacillota > Negativicutes > Acidaminococcales > Acidaminococcaceae > JAVXCQ01. Next base: position 100,797 of record JAVXCQ010000002.1, on the reverse strand, counting down.
TACCCGTAGAAGATAGTAGCCAACCTAAGGTAAACAGTTTGCCTAGAATAAAACAGTAAAAAGTGCTTATTTTATAACAGTTTTGTGTAGTTTTGGGTTAACGTCTGATAAATGTTCATTCAGAGAGCAATAATGGTTAATTTTGGAGAACAGAAAGGGAGTTCTTTTGATGAGATTAGGAGAGGTACGAGATATTTTAGGCGCGCAGGTGTTATTGGGCGAGCAATTAATGGAAAGAGATGTGGCTTCTGCTTGTGGTTCGGATTTAATGAGTGATGTTTTGGCCTTTACCAAGCAAAAAACTTTGCTTTTGACAGGTTTAACCAATATTCAGGTGATTCGGACTGCCGATATTAGTGATTTGTGCGCCATTGTTTTTGTGCGGGGCAAAATTCCTTGCAAAGAGGTTTTGGAAGCAGCGGCGCAAGATAATTTGCCCATCTTAGTAACGGGACACACCTTGTTTGAGGCTTGTGGTCGCCTTTATGCACAAGGGCTGTCCGGTTGCCCGAGAAAGGCGGTTGCTCATGAGTGAAACAGCTAAAATGCAAGTAAATTACGAGGTGATTGGCGGAGATTTTGACCGAGCAGGTGAAGCCTCTAGCAGTATTAAGCGCCTTTTGCAAAAAATTGGTGTGGCGGCAGATATTGTGCGGCGCATTGCCATTGGCACCTATGAAGCCGAGATGAATATTATTATTCATGCCGGTGGCGGTCAGATTAGAGCAGAAATTTCACCCACCAGCACCGTGGTGATTATTACTGACCAAGGACCGGGCATTTCCAATATTGATTTAGCGATGCAAGAGGGCTGGTCTACCGCTCCGGATTATGTACGGGAGATGGGCTTTGGTGCCGGGATGGGACTACCCAATATGATGAAATGTTCCGACCAGTTCGATATCGTGTCCGAGCTTCAAAAAGGGACACAGATTACCATGCGCTTTGAGCACGTGAGTAGGGATCTCAAATAAAGATTAGGTGGTGACACGGATGTCGGAAGACTATTTCCATTCCGTTCGATTAATCAAAGAAAAATGCAACGGGTGTGTTACTTGCGTCAAATATTGCCCCACAGAGGCCATTCGCGTGCGTAACGGTAAAGCGGAGATTATTGCGGCACGCTGCATTGATTGCGGTGAGTGTATCCGGCGTTGTCCGAATCATGCCAAGGTGGCGGTGACGGACCAGTTACAGGATTTATATAAATTTGCCTATAATATAGTATTACCAGCGCCCTCACTGTACGCTCAATTTCCACCTGAAGTAAAAATGGAAGTGATTTGGCAGGGTTTACGGATGTTGGGGTTTGATGAGATTTTTGATGTTTCAGCTGCCAGCGAATATATCTCAACCGAGATTGAAACCTATGTGACGGACTATAAAGGTGGCCGTAAGCCCCTCATTTCTTCGTCTTGCCCGGCGATTTTACGTCTAATTCAAGTAAAATTTCCGGAACTGATTAAACAAGTTGTTCCGATTTTGCCACCTAGCGAAGCTGGCGCTATCTATGTCAAAGAGGAAGCCTGCAAAAGATTAGGCTATGCTCCGGAACAAATCGGTGTATGGTTTATCTCGCCTTGCCCTGTTAAAGGCACGAATATCAGACAGTCTGTTGATGTGCGAAAAACAGCTATGGCAGGAACGATTAGCGTTGCTTATATTTTTGGCGAGTTATGCAAAATTTTAAATAATGCGAAAACTGAACCCGAATTAAAAAGTAAAGTCACTACCGGTTCGTCTTTTGGTATGGGCTGGGGTTATCATGGGGGCGAAGTCAGAGCTACGGGACTTAATAATTCGCTCATTGTACATGGCATTGGCGATGTTTACGAAGTGTTGGAGCAAATCTCTATGAATAAAATGCGGGATGTGGACTACGTAGAGTGCTCGGCTTGTGCCGGTGGTTGCGTAGGGGGACCGTTGACGGCGGAAAATAAGTTTGTGGCGGAAAAAAACCTCAAACTGCGTATTCGAGCGATGCGAGATCAAGAACCCAAGACTCGTTTAGAAACCTTAGCACAGAGTATGGCGTGCGTACATTTCCCGTCCTCAGAAAAATTTGTTAAAACCTTGGAACCGCGACCGATGATGCAGCTAGATGAGGATATTGCGGTGGCCATGAAGAAGTTTGAACGCATGGAAGAGGTCCGCAGTGCGTTACCGGGACTGGATTGTGGTGCTTGCGGTGCTCCTAATTGTCAAAGCTTGGCCGAGGATATTGTTCAGGGTAAAGCGCACGAAACAGATTGTATTTTCAAATTGCGAGCCAGTGTCAAAAAATTGGCGCAGGGTATGCTGGAATTGGCGAAACAAATTCCGATTGCCAGCAGCCAGGTTGATGGTGTAAGCGAGGAGGATGACCATGAAGGTAAATGAACTTGTGCAAGCCTTAGCTTTAACAGTAGCAACGAAAAACAGTACTTTAACAGCCGAGGTGACAGGTGGTTATGCGTCGGATTTACTCAGTAACGTGATGGGGCAGGCTAGTGCCGGGATGGTGTGGGTAACGATGCAGGGACACCAAAACATTGTGGCGATTGGGTCTTTACTGGGCTTAGCTGCGATTATTGTCACCGGTGGTACGGCGCTAGAGGAGGCTACCCTAGCCAAAGCGGAAGCCAATGACCTAGTAGTTTTGACCACGGATTTACCCAGTTATGAGGTAGTGGGGCGTCTTTATATGCTGGGCGTTAAGAACTTATAATGCAGGAATGGATTGGTGACTTTCATATTCATACGCTACTGTCACCTTGCGCAGAAATCGAAATGACGCCTCATCATATCGTGCTGCGTGCGGCGGAGGCGGGTGTGCAAATGCTAGCGATTACCGACCATAATACCTCAGCTAATGTGGAGGCGGCACTGGTGGCGGCGGAGGAATATGGGGTTAAAGTTTTCCCCGGTATGGAGGTAGAGTGCAAGGAAGAGGCACATTTGGTGTTGCTTTTTGATCGGCTGGAGCAAGTGCAGGCCATGCAGTCTGTGGTGGACGCTGCCATGAGTGGTAGAAAAAATGTTCCGGAACGTTTTGGTTCGCAGTTTGTAGTCGACGCTGACGATGAGTTTGTGGCAGAAGAAGAACGGCTACTTTTAGCACCACTGACGCTTAGTGCCGCCGCTATCATCAGTAGTTGTAGCGCCCTAGGTGGCCTGAGTATTGCAGCACATATTGATCGCCCAGCCTATAGTCTGGTGGGTCAGTTAGGCTTCTTGCCGCCGGATTTAGACTTAGCGGCGGCAGAAATTTCGCCTCCCGGCCTTGCCGAGCTACAGCTACAGAGATTGCGTAGGTTGGTGGGAACCTTGCCCTATATTACTAATTCCGATGCGCATCGCATGGCCGATTTTCTTGCTGGACCCAAAAATCTGGTACGGCTGGCAACAGCGCCAACCGTGGCGGAACTCAAGCTAGCTTTGGCCGGCGCCGAGGGTCGTAGCTGGCAAGCGGGCTATCGTTTAACACTTAACACCAAACAATAGGGTATGCTTCAAGATATAAAGTATACACTATACACGTTTTAAATACGCAAATAGTATTGCTTTTTAGTTGTTTTTTTGGTATATTACACAAGTGATTAGAAATTCACGAGGAGAAAGGAAGAATGTACAAATGAGTTTAGAGAACCAATGCTGCTGCGGCAGCGAAAATAAAGAAAAAGTAAAAATTGATGAAATTTTGAGTAAATTTGTTGGCCAAAAGGGTGCATTAATACCTATTCTTCAACAAGTACAAGCTCTGTATAATTATTTACCGAAAGATGTTTTGGAATATGTGGGACAGGCTACTAATACTCCCATTAGTCAAATTTATGGGGTTGTAACTTTTTATTCCCAATTCCATTTGAATCCTCGGGGACGTAATATTGTGCGCGTTTGCCAAGGTACTGCTTGCCATGTACGTGGTGGTAAAGCAATTTTGCAAGCTATGGAAAAACTACTGGGCATCAAAGCCGGGCATACAACTGAAGACTTGCGCTATACTTTGGAAACAGTAGCGTGTATCGGCGCCTGTGGTTTAGCTCCAGTCATGCAGGTTAATGAAGATACCCATGGTCGTCTGACACCGGAAAAATTACCGGCGATTTTGGAAAGATACCAGTAAACCATGCGAGAACTATCACTTCATATTCTTGATTTAATTCAAAATTCCATTGAAGCGGGAGCCCGAACCGTAGTCTTGGATATTAATGAAGATGATGCCGGTTATTTTGTGTTTAAAATTAGTGATGATGGTCGGGGCATGAGTGAAGAGCTTTTGCGCAACATTCGTGATCCGTTTGTAACGACGAGAACTACGCGTAAGGTAGGGATGGGCATACCCTTTATAGATATGTCTACCGCCCAAAGTGGGGGCAAGCTGACGATTACTTCGTGCCTACATGAGGGCACTGAGATAGAAGCTACTTTTCTGAAAGACCATTTGGATCGACCACCCTTAGGGGATATTGTGGCTACCCTTAAGGTGCTTTTAGTAGGCAATCCAGAGCTACATTTTATTATGCACTATGGGGTGAGGCAGTCCTTTTTTGAGCTTGACTCAGTGGAGCTTAAAAAAATGTTGGGTAAGGAGCTTGATTTCGGTTTTCCAGAGGTTTACCTATGGTTGGACGAATATTTAAGGCAAGAAATAGCAAAAGTGAGAAATGAACAGGAGGCTCGGCAATGAAGACATTAGAAGATTTGAAGGCTCTACGAGAAAAACTCAAGGCTGATATCAGAGTGCGCAAAGCTGAAGGCACCAAAATTATTATCGGTATGGGTACTTGTGGTATCGCTGCCGGTGCCCGCGAAGTCATGACCGCAGTGCTTGATGAACTGGCAGTGCGCAAACTGAACGATGTACAGGTGCAACAAACCGGTTGTATTGGTATGTGTGAAAAAGAGGTTTTGGTCGACGTGGCTAGGCCTAATGAGCCACGGATTACTTACGGCAATGTAAAGCCGGTGGACGTGAAAAGAATTATTGCGGATCATGTTGTTAATGGTCGCATTATTGAAGATTTAGTAGTGGGTAAAATCGAGCAACGAGATTAGTCCAAAAGGGCTGAAGCTATGAATGTGGAGGGAAAAAGGATGCAACATATTAGAGCGCACGTCTTGATTTGTGCAGGGACAGGTTGTAAATCAGCAGGTTCCAAAGAAGTGGAGCTGGCTTTTCAAAAAGAAATCGCTGCCCAGGGTCTAGCAGAAGAAGTAATGGTTGTGGAAACCGGTTGTCATGGTTTTTGCGAACATGGACCTTTGGTCATTATCTATCCTGAAGGTACTTTCTATACGCGCATGAGAAAAGAGGATGTGCCCGAGGTGGTAGAAAGCCACTTGTTAAAGGGGCGGATTGTGGAGCGCTTGCTTTATCATGAACCTTTGACACATGAATCCATTCCTAATTATGCGGACATTAATTTCTACAAGAAACAACATCGTCAAGTTTTGGCTAATTGCGGTGCTATTAATCCTGAGCAAATCGAAGAATATATTGCCGTGGGCGGTTATGAGGGTCTAATTAAAGCTTTGACCACCATGACACCGGAAGCAGTAGTCAGTGAAGTGAAAAAATCCGGACTACGGGGTCGTGGCGGCGGCGGCTTCCCAACAGGGATGAAATGGGGTTTTGCCCAAGGTTCCGTTAACAAGAAAAAATATGTTATTTGTAATGCTGATGAAGGCGATCCGGGCGCTTTTATGGATCGGAGCGTGTTGGAAGGCGATCCCCACAAAATTCTAGAGGGGATGGCTATCTGTGCCTATGCTATTGGTTCTGACGAGGGCTATATCTATGTGCGGGCAGAATATCCGCTCGCTATTAAACGTCTGCGTATTGCCATTGAACAGGCTGAGGCCATGGGTCTTTTAGGACAGGATATTTTTGGTACTGGGTTTAACTTTACTTTGCATATTAAAGAAGGCGCCGGAGCTTTTGTTTGCGGCGAAGAAACGGCTTTAATGGCTTCTATTGAAGGTAAGCGCGGAATGCCAAGACCACGTCCTCCTTTCCCAGCGGTGGCGGGTTTATTCGGTAAACCAACCAATATTAATAATGTTGAAACTTTAGCTAATATTCCTTTGATTTTAGTAAAAGGTGCGGAAGAATATTGCAAACTAGGTACGGAGAAATCCACCGGTACCAAGATTTTTGCACTCACCGGCAAAATCAACAATACGGGTTTGGCTGAGGTTCCAATGGGTATTAGTATGCGCGAAATCATCTATGATATTGGTGGCGGCATTACTAACGGCAAAAAATTCAAAGCGGTACAAATCGGTGGACCCTCAGGTGGTTGTTTGCCTGAATCCATGCTGGATTTACCGGTAGACTATGACTCCTTGATTGCGGCAGGCGCTATGATGGGTTCCGGTGGGTTAGTCGTGATGGATGAAGACACTTGTATGGTCGATGTGGCCAAATTCTTCTTGAACTTCACTCAATCTGAGTCCTGTGGTAAATGTACTCCTTGTCGTGAGGGCACAAAGCGGATGCTGGAAATCTTGACCCGTATTACCGAGGGTGAGGGTCGTGATGGCGATATTGAGCTTTTGGAAAGTCTAGCAAAAAATATTAAAGAAACTGCTTTGTGCGGTTTGGGACAAACAGCTCCTAATCCGGTACTGAGCACCTTGAAATACTTTAGACATGAGTATGAAGCTCATATTCAAGACAAACGTTGTCCGGCCGGTGCCTGTGAAAAAATGGCAGCCTATCGGATTACGGATCAATGTAAGGGTTGTGGGCTCTGTGCTAAGAATTGTCCGGTTAATGCCATTAGCGGCAAGCTTAAAGAGCAACACGTAATAGATCCTAATCTTTGTATTAAATGTGGAGCTTGCATGAGTGCGTGCCCATTTCAAGCAATTACCAAGAGCTAAGGGGGGAGTGAAGATAATGGATATGGTTACCTTAACAATCAATGGGCAAATTGTCCAAGCTAAGAAAAACTCAACTGTATTAGAAGCCTGTCGTGCTGCCGGCATTTATGTGCCTACTTTATGCTATCATCCTGAACTTCGCCCGGAAGGTGCTTGCCGCCTTTGCGTAGTGGAGGCCAGCGGAGCTCGTACTTTGGTTGCTTCCTGTGTTTATCCTGTGGCTGAAGGTATGGTAGTTAATACTAATACTCCTAAAGTCCGCGAAGCTAGAAAAATGGTTGTGGAGCTACTACTTGCCAACCATCCGAAAGATTGTCTGTCCTGCCAAAAAAGCATGGACTGCGAACTGCAAAAAATAGCGGCTGATTTGGGTGTGCGCCAAGTTCGTTTTGCCGGTGGTGAAATGAAAGCTCATACAATCGATGCCAGTAATCCCTCTTTGGTTCGTGACCAAGAAAAATGTATTTTGTGCGGCCGCTGCATTCGTGTGTGTGCGGAAGTGCAGGGGATGAATGTTTATAGTTTTGCCGGACGTGGTTTCAATACGATTGTTTCCACAGCCTTTGAACAAGGTTTAGAAAAAGTAGCTTGTTCTTATTGTGGTCAGTGCGCCAGCGTGTGCCCGACCGGAGCCATTGTGGAAAAAGATGATACGCCTAAGGCGTGGGCTGCCATTGGCGACCCCACTAAATATGTGGTGGTTCAAACAGCACCGTCAGTGCGTGTTGCTTTGGGCGAAGAGCTAGGTTTGCCAGCAGGTTCAGTTGTTACTGGTAAAATGGTCGCTGCCTTAAGAGCACTCGGGTTTACCAAAGTTTTTGATACTAATTTTTCCGCTGACCTGACGATTATGGAAGAAGGGCATGAATTCATCGACCGTTTAACCAATGGCGGCGTGTTACCAATGATTACCTCTTGCAGTCCTGGTTGGGTGAATATGATTGAACAAAAATATCCGGAATTATTACCGCATTTATCAACAGCGAAATCTCCTCAACAAATGTTTGGTGCTATCGTTAAAACTTATTATGCTGAGCAAGTAGGTATTGATGTTAAGGATATGGTGTCTGTTTCCATTATGCCTTGCACAGCGAAAAAAGCAGAAGCGATTCGTCCGGAAATGAATGCTTCTGGTGCTCGGGACATTGATATCGTTTTAACCACTAGAGAATTGGGACGTATGATTCGGGAAGCTGGCATTGACTTTGCTAATTTACCAGCAGAAGAATTTGATTCACCTTTGGGCGAAGGTACGGGCGCAGCCGTGATTTTTGGTACAACTGGCGGCGTAATGGAAGCAGCTCTTAGAACTGTTGCTGATAAAGTAACCGGCACTGACCTGAAACAAGTGGATTATCAAGCAGTCAGAGGGATGGAGTCCGTCCGAGAAGCAACTTTGCACATTGGAGAACTTACAGTAAAAATAGCCGTAGTGCATACCCTTAAAGCAGCACGGGCGATGATGGAAAGAATTAAAGCCGGTACTGCTGACTATCAATTTATCGAAGTCATGGCTTGTCCAGGTGGTTGCATCGGCGGTGGCGGCCAACCGGTACCTGTTAATGCGGAAATCCGCAAGAGCAGACGTGAGGCGCTCTTTGACTGTGACCAAGCTAGCGTATTAAGAAAATCCCATGAAAACCCCGAGATTATTAAGCTCTATGCAAACTGGTTGGGCGAGCCTTTGGGGCCGAAGGCACATCATTTACTACATACACACTACACTCCGCAAACGAGAAAATAATAGATTTACAAATTCCCCGCAGCCACTTTGGACGCGGGGAATTTGTGTAAAGTGTAAAGAAAAAGCTTGCAAGTTTACACTTTAACTGATATCATTTAACCTGTACTCAACTAGAGGAATTATTTACGGTTGCGGAAAACAGTGGCACGCAAGTAAACATAGTAATTGCCGAGTTATGAACAATGAGGTTCATAATTCCATAATCATAACTGGAAAGTTCGAAAAAAAATCACAAATTATTTTTTTGTGCAGGATTTTGGAACTGGATGTCGAAGTATATAGTAATAGAGCAAATAGGACTGCAAGGTATGTCCCTGTAGTACAAAAAATCTGCGGGAGGTTGTGGACAGAAGGATTTAGGTCTAACTGAAAACTGAACCCTCTAACGACAGTTTGCGATCTGAGGCTATCCGCTCCAGGTAAAGTAAGCTGGCACTTAGCAAGGTTTTGTCATGAAGCAAAACTTCTGGGTGTCTATTTTTTATGGGTAAAATCTTATTCTTAACCAAGAAATGAGGTTCTAACCAAATTTTTTAGTTAAAAATAGGTGATTTTTTTACTAGCAGAGCCTAGCTCTGTAGGCGAAAGCCAGGATTTACAATTATAAGGAGGAAGTTAAACATGATCGACATTAAAGACCGCGTGCATTGCGAAGCAGCTATGGCCAAAGTTACCACTGCTGAAGCAGCAGCCGCACTCATCAAAGACGGAATGAATATTGGCGTAAGTGGGTTCACACCATCCGGTTACCCAAAGGCAGTTCCACTTGCTTTAGCGGAAATTGCTAAAACCAACCCTCTCAAAATTAATCTCTGGACAGGTGCTTCTGTAGGACCTGAAATTGATGGCGCTTTGTCTCAAGCTGGCGTTATTGGCAGACGTTTACCATATCAAACAAACAATGACCTACGCAAAGCCATCAACAATGGTAGCATTAAATATACTGACCTACATTTGAGCCATGTAGCTCAAATGGCACGTTACGGTTTCTTCTATGGTAACAACGACGTTGATATCGCTATCATCGAAGCTTGTATCATTAAAGACCTTGGCGGCGGCAAAATCGGTATTGTACCGACTACTTCCATGGGCAACAGCTCTTCTTATGTACAAAGTGCTAAACAAGTTATCATTGAAGTCAATGTTACCCAACCAGTTGCACTGGAAGGCATGCATGACTCTTATGTTCCTCTAGATCCACCAACTCGTAAAGCTATTCCTTTGGAAAGACCGGAAGACCGTATCGGTACTTTGTACATTCCTTGCGAATTAAGCAAAGTTGCTGCAATCGTTCCTTGCGATATTACCGATAAAGTTCGTCCTTTGGGCGCAATTGATGAAGACGCTGCTCAAATGGGCAAAAACTTGGTTGCTTTCTTCAAAGAAGAAGTTAAAGCAGGTCGTTTACCTAACAACTTACTACCATTGCAATCCGGTGTAGGTTCTGTGGCTAACGCAGTAATTAATGGTCTTGTTAACTCCGAGTTTGAAGACTTGACTGTTTTCACCGAAGTTATCCAAGATGGTATGTTCGACTTGATTGATGCCGGTAAACTTCGCGTTTGCTCTGGTACCGCTTTGAGCCCATCTCCTGACTGCTTGAAAAAATTCTATGAAAAAGTAGAATTCTACAAAAAATATATTGTTTTGCGTCCACAAGAAATCGCTAATAGCCCTGAAATAGCTCGTCGTCTTGGCGTAATTGCTATGAATACGGCTATCGAAGTTGACATCTATGGTAACGTTAACTCCACTCATATCTGTGGTACTAAGATTATGAATGGTATTGGCGGTTCCGGCGACTATGCACGTAATGGTTTCTTGACTGTATTCTTCACAACTTCCCTAGCAAAAGGTGGAGCTATTTCCTCCGTTGTTCCTTTCTGCTCCCATGTTGACCATACAGAGCATGATGTTGACGTTATCGTTTCCGAACGTGGCGTAGCTGACCTACGTGGCCTATCTCCTAAAGAAAGAGCACTTGTTATCATTGACAAGATTGCTAATCCTAAATACCAACCGATACTTCTTGATTATTTTGAAAGAGCTTGCAAAGAATGTGGCAATAGCCAAACTCCACATATCCTTTCCGAAGCACTTTCCTTCCATGACCGTTTCGTTAAGACCGGCACTATGGAAAAATAATAAGCTAGTTAGCTTATTACTTAGTTAGTTTTAACAGCATGCCGTTTGGGTGGTCCGAACGGCATGTTACAAGATAACTTCATTAGAAGCTATCTGTTAAATATATTATCGAGAACGCTCTCGAGCGCCTCATAAACCTTGTCATTAGACAAGGGACTCTCATTCCATACCGTGGTTCGTCCAAACTGTGGTATGAAAAGTAAAAATTTTAAGGAGGATTTGAGAATGGCAAATGAAACACTAAAAGCCGGGTTTGAAGCTTACACCGCAGGTGTTGAAGCGAAATTAGAAAAAAACCCAGAGCGCGGCAACCTTGAGTCTAAAAGACTCTACACCCCTCTTGATGTAGAAGGGTTCGATTATGAAAAAGACCTTGGATTCCCGGGTGAATATCCTTACACTCGTGGCGTACAACCTACTATGTACCGTGGTCGTTTCTGGACTATGCGTATGTATGCTGGTTTCTCCACTGCTGAAGAATCCAACAAACGTTATCGTTACTTGTTAGCAAATGGTGGTAGCGGCCTTTCTTGCGCATTTGACCTTCCAACCCAAATCGGTTATGATTCTACCGATGTTATGGCTGAAGGTGAAGTTGGTAAAGTTGGCGTAGCTATTGACTCTCTTGCTGATATGGAAATCCTTTTTGACCAAATTCAATTGGATAAAGTTTCTACTTCCATGACTATCAACGCTCCAGCTTCTGTATTGCTTTGCATGTACATCGCTGTTGCTGAGAAACAAGGCACTTCTGCTGAAAAACTTCGTGGTACCATTCAGAACGATATTCTTAAAGAGTATGCTGCTCGTGGTACTTATATTTTCCCTCCAAAACCATCCATGCGTTTGATCACCAATATTTTCGAATATTGCGCTAAAAACGTTCCATTGTGGAATACAATCTCCATTTCCGGTTACCATATCCGTGAAGCAGGTTCTACTGCATCTCAAGAAATCGCATTCACCATTGCTGATGGTATCGCATACGTTGAAGCAGCTATCAAAGCTGGCATGGACGTAGATGCTTTCGCTGGTCGTTTGTCTTTCTTCTGGAATGCTCATAACAACGTACTCGAAGAAGTTGCGAAATTCCGTGCTTCCCGTCGCGTATGGGCTAAAGTTATGAAAGAAAGATTTGGCGCTAAAAAAGCTAAATCCATGATGCTTCGTGTACATACTCAAACAGCTGGTTCCATGTTGACTGCACAACAATGTAGCAATAACATCGTTCGTGTTGCTCTACAAACTGCTGCTGCTGTTATGGGTGGTACTCAATCCCTACACACTAACTCCAAAGACGAAGCCTTGGCTTTGCCTACTACTGAGTCTGTAACAATTGCACTTCGTACTCAACAAATCGTTGCTTATGAATCCGGTCTAGCAGATACGGTTGACCCATTGGGCGGTTCCTACTATGTAGAAGCATTGACTAACAAAATCGAAGCTGAAGCTTGGGACTACATTAAGAAAATTGATGAAATTGGTGGCGCTCCTGAAGCAATTGCTAAGGGCTACATTCAAAAAGAAATCCAAGATTCTGCTTACAAATGGCAAATGGATATTGAAGCTGGCAACAAAATCATCGTTGGCGTTAACAAATTCCAACAAGATGAAGAAGCTCCAACCAACTTGCTTCGTGTAGACGGTTCTGTTGGCGAACTTCAACGCAAAAAGATCGAAGCATTAAAAGCTCGTCGTGACAACGCTGATGTAGCAACGAAACTTGCTGAACTCAAAGTTGCTTGCGCTGACGATCAAGTTAACTTAATGCCTTTGATTCTTGCAGCTGTTAAAGCATATGCAACTGAAGGCGAAATCTGTGGCGTGATGAGAGAAGTATTCGGCGAATTCAAATCTCACATAGCTCTATAAGCAAAAAGGACATAGGAGGGAAAATTAATGGATAATCGTGTTAGAGTTTTAGTAGCAAAACCAGGTCTTGATGGTCATGACCGTGGTGCTAAAGTAGTTGCTCGTGCATTGCGCGACGCAGGCTTTGAAGTAATTTATACCGGTATTCGCTTGACTCCAGAACAAATTGCTGAAGCAGCGCTTCAAGAGGACGTTAATGTTGTTGCATTGAGCTTGCTTTCCGGCGCTCACAACACATTGTTCCCTAAGGTTGTTGAATTAATGAAAGAAAAAGGAATGACAAACGTACTGACTATTGGCGGTGGCGTAATTCCTGAATCCGATATCCCAGGTCTTAAAGCTGCAGGTATTGCTGAAGTATTTACTCCAGGAACTCCTACTACAGCTATCGTTGAGTTCATCAGAGCTAACGCAAAATAAGAGGCTAATTAAAATGCTTGATAGCCAGGCTAGTCCTGGCTATCAACCTTAATTTTTCTTAAGTACCTCAACAAGGCGGTGTATTCATTGAATATTGTTGAAGGCGTATTAAATCATTCTCGTTTAGCGTTATCTAAAGCAATTACTGCTGTAGAAAATGAATATGATAATGCCATTGAAATCATGACAGAAATCTATCCTCATACAGGCAATGCTTACGTCATTGGTATTACTGGACCTCCTGGTGCTGGTAAAAGTACATTAACAGATAAATTGGCCAAAGAATACCGTAAACGTGGCAAAACAGTTGGTATTGTTGCAATTGACCCAACCAGCCCTTATTCCGGTGGCGCTATTCTTGGCGACCGTATCAGAATGATGGACCTTATTGCTGACGAAGGAATATTTGTTCGTAGTATGGCTACTCGTGGCAGTTTGGGCGGCCTGTCTCAAAAATCAGGCGATGCAGTAAAATTAATGGATGCTTACGGCATTGATATTATTATTGTAGAAACAGTTGGCGTAGGACAATCCGAAGTAGATATTGTAAAAACAGCTGATACGACAATGGTTGTAGTTGTTCCTGGTCTTGGTGATGATATTCAGGCGATCAAAGCTGGTATTCTTGAAATTGGTGATATTTTCACCCTGAACAAGGCAGACCGTGAAGGCGTTGATAAGCTGAATATTGAAATCGAAATGATGCTGGAATTAAATCAGGAAAGTGTTACTTGGCGTCCGCTAATTAACCGTACTGTAGCCAGCAAAGACGAAGGTATACAAGCCGTTGTAGATTCCATTGAAGCCCATAAGGCACATTTGTTTGCTACCGGCGAAATCGAAACTATTCGTGCAGCACGTATTAAGACTGAATTGACCGCAATGATTAACGATAAAGTTAACCGTTACATTGATTCTAAAGTCATTGCTACTGAAAGTTTTGCCGACACCATTGCTAAATTGAAAACTCGTGAAATCGAGCCATATTCAGTTGTAGCTAATATTGTTAGTAGTGTTTTAAAATAAAACATTATATAAAAGTTTTAAGGAGGAGATTTACATGTTTAAATGTATTTGTGTTGACCACGTAGGCATTGCCTGCAAAGATTTGGATGTTTCCAAAAAATTCTACACCGAAATCCTAGGACTTACTTGCACTGGTGAAGAAACAGTTGAAGAACAAAAAGTAAAAACTGTTTTCATTCCTTGTGGCGAAACCTTGTTAGAGTTGCTAGTTGCAACTTCTCCTGAAAGCCCTATCGCTAAATACATCGAAAAAAATGGCCAAGGCATTCAACATTTAGCACTACGTGTTGATGATGTTCAAGCTGCTATTGACGGTGTTATTGCTAAAGGCGGCCAAATGATTGATAAAGCTCCTCGTGGTGGCGCTGGTGGTATGGATATCGCTTTCGTACATCCTAGATCCGTTGGCATTTTACTAGAACTTTGTGCCGCTCACAAATAATTTGTCGAGTAGGTCGTAGTTGCCAATTGTCTCAAAGTGAGACCTAAAAACTGTCTACACCCATACGTGGTGTAAATAAATTAGTTCTCCCCAATTATGATGGAGGTGTAAGAATTTGTCTACTCAAGAAAAAATTGAGAAAATGCTCAAAAAATCTGAAGTGATCATCGCAGCTGGCGGCCCAGCAAAAGTTGAAAAACAACATGCCGGCGGTAAAATGACAGCTCGCGAAAGAATCGCTGCTCTTCTTGACGAAGGTAGTTTCGTTGAGTTGGATCGCTTCGTGCAACATCGTTGCACAAACTTTGGCCAAGAGAAAAAAACTCTTCCTGGTGAAGGTGTAACAACCGGTTATGGTACTGTTGATGGCCGTTTGGTTTATGTATTCGCACAAGATTTCACCGTTGAAGGTGGTTCCCTTGGCGAAATGCATGCTGCTAAAATCGTAAAAGTACAACGTTTGTCACTCAAAATGGGTGCTCCACTTGTTGGCATGAACGATTCCGGCGGTGCTCGTATCCAAGAAGCTATTGACGCTCTTGCTGGTTACGGCAAAATCTTCTTCGAAAACACTATTGCTTCCGGCGTAGTTCCACAGATTTCTGCAATCATGGGACCTTCCGCAGGCGGTGCTGTTTATTCCCCAGCTTTGACTGACTTCATCTACATGGTAAAGAACACTTCTAAAATGTTCATTACTGGACCAGCTGTTGTTAAATCTGTAACTGGTGAAGAAGTAACTCAAGAAGCACTAGGCGGCGCTATGACTCATAACGCTACTTCCGGTGTTGCTCATTTCGCTGCTGAAAACGATGAAGACTGCTTACAACAAATCCGTTATTTGTTAGGTTTCTTGCCTTCCAATAACATGGAAGCTGCTCCAATCGTTGAAACTGGTGATGACCCGATGAGAACTGATGATGCTTTGAACACTTTGCTTCCTGATAACTCTAACCAAGCATATGATATGCTTGACGTTATTGCTAGCGTAGTCGACAATGGCGAATATTACGAATCCCAAAAATATTGGGCTACTAATATCATCACTTGCTTTGCTCGTATGGATGGTCAAACCATCGGTATCATTGCTAACCAACCAAAAGTTATGGCTGGTTGCCTTGACATCAATGCATCCGACAAAGCTGCTCGTTTCATCCGTTTCTGCGACGCTTTCAATATTCCTCTTTTGAACCTCGTAGACGTACCTGGCTTCTTGCCTGGTTGTAACCAAGAGTACGGCGGTATCATCCGTCATGGTGCTAAAATGCTTTATGCTTACTCTGAAGCTACTGTACCTAAAATCACTTTGGTTACACGCAAAGCTTACGGCGGATCTTACCTTGCAATGTGCTCTCAAGATCTTGGTGCAGACCAAGTTATTGCTTGGCCTACAGCTGAAATCGCTGTTATGGGACCTGCAGGCGCTGCTAACATTATTTTCCGTAAGGATCCTGATGTTGCAACTAAGACTGCTGAATACATTGAGAACTTTGCTACACCTTATCAAGCTGCTATTCGTGGTATGGTTGATATCGTTATTGAACCAAAGAATTCTCGTCCTACCATCATCAATGCATTGCAAATGTTGGAATCTAAACGCGAAAGTCGCCCAGCTAAACGCCATGGCAACATTCCGCTTTAATCCCAAGATAGCTGCATAAAGTTCATAATAAAAATTTTAGAACAAGAGGTGAATTAAATGGGAGGACCTGTAACAACTAATCCTTGGTTAATCGCTTTAATCAACATGACCATCGTTTTCGGTGTATTGGCTGCTTTGGGCGTATTGATCGTAATTATTGAAAAAATCGACCCGACGCAAAAAAAAACAGCTAGTACGGTAGCTGCTCCTGTAGCAGCTCCGGCTGCTGCTGCTCCTGTAGCTCGAGCTAATGACGCAGAAATTATTGCTGTTATCGCTGCTGCAGTAGCTGCTTGTGGTTGCTCTAGCGACCAAATTGCTTGTATTCGTCGTGTTTCGTCCACTGGTTGGACTAGCAACGCTCGTATCGAAGTAATGAATGTTCGCAAAGAGTGCTTCTAATTTCCACTTACTGAAAAAAATTAAATTACGAGATTTTAAGGGGGATATTTATCAATGAAAAAATTTAACATTACTGTTAACGGCTCTGCTTATGAAGTAGAAGTAGAAGAAGTAAGCGGTGCAGCTACATCTGCTGCTCCTAAAGCTGCTCCTAAAGCTGCTCCAGCTCCGGTTGCTGCTGCTCCTAAAGCTGCTCCAGCTCCAGCTGCTGCTGCTCCTGTTGCTGCAGGCGCTACCACTATCAACGCTCCAATGCCAGGTAAAGTTTTATCCATCGCTTGCAAAGTAGGCGACGTTGTTAAAGCTGGCGATGTTCTAATGATTCTTGAAGCTATGAAAATGCAAAATGAAATCATGGCTCCAGCTGATGGCACTGTTGCTGACGTACGCATAACGGCAGGACAAAACGTTGCTACTGGCGATGTAATGATCGTATTCTAATTAAACCCTAGTTAAATTCAAGTATTGTGAGAGCCTTGCTATGCAAAGCTCTCACAGTATTTAATCTTTAGTTTTTATTTTTTTGTTTAATAAAACAACTAAATTAAGTAATAAACAATTAAAAACAACCATAGGAGGCTATTCAATGGATGCATTTGCAGTTGCTTTACAATCTGTCTGGAACGACAGTGGATTTGCCGCTTTCACAATCGGCAATGGTATCATGATGCTTGTTGGTATTATTCTTTTATACCTAGCTATCGGTAAAGGTTTTGAACCATTATTACTTTCCCCAATCGCGTTCGGTTGTTTGCTTGCTAACGTACCAAAAACTGGTTTTGAAACAGATCCTGGTGTTATGCAAGTAATTCTTTATGGTATTCATCATGAAATCTTCCCACCATTAATTTTCTTAGGTGTTGGTGCAATGACGGACTTTGGCCCATTAATTGCAAATCCCAAAATGTTGCTTTTAGGTGCTGCTGCGCAAGCAGGCGTATTTATTTCCCTTTTGGGCGCAATGATGTTGGGTTTCACAGTGCAAGAAGCAGCTGCTATCGGTATTATCGGTGGTGCTGACGGTCCTACAGCTATTTATTTAGCAGCTAAAATGGCTCCTGGCCTTTTGGGTGCGATTGCTGTTGCCGCTTATTCTTATATGTCTTTGGTTCCACTTATTCAACCACCTATTATGAAATTACTTACTAGCCCAGCTGACCGTGGCATTATCATGGAACAATTGCGTACAGTAAGCAAATTCGAAAAATTAGTATTCCCTGTTGCTACAACTATCGTAATTTCACTGTTGTTACCACCTGTTACTGCCTTAATTGGTATGTTGATGCTAGGTAACTTGTTTAAAGAAGCTGGTTGTTTGGATCGTCTTTCCGATACCGCACAAAATGCTTTGATGAACATTGTTACTATCATGTTAGCAACTGGTACTGGTTTAACTATGAAAGCTGATAGCTTCCTTAATTACCAAACGATTTTGATTATTTGTCTTGGTCTTGTTGCGTTTGCAACAGGTACTGCTGCTGGTGTAGCGTTTGGACAATTAATGAAAGTTGCTACTGGCGGTAAAATTAATCCGCTAGTTGGTTCCGCAGGCGTATCTGCAGTGCCAATGGCAGCTCGAGTTTCTCAAATTGTTGGTCAAAAAGCTAACCCAGGCAACTTCTTATTGATGCATGCTATGGGACCTAACGTTGCTGGTGTTATCGGTACTGCTGTTGCAGCCGGTGCTATGCTTGCAATGATTGGCGGAGTTACTAAATAATTATTTTAAACGTTGGATATGATGCACAGGTGTGGATCATATCCAACAAAATTATTTGCAATATTAGGACTGGAGAGAAGTTGGCTTGCTCTCAGTTGTTTAAACTCTTTGAAAATCTTCCTCACGGAAGAATTTTTCAAGAGATGGCCTAAAATAAGGAGGACGAAATAATGACACCAGCAATAAAATGTTTGATTTTACTCGCAGTTATTGCCCTATTCTTTGTTACTGAACTAGTTCCATTGGCTGTAACCGCCATGACTGGCGCTATCGCTTGTGGTCTTCTTGGATTTATTCCTGCCAAAGCCGTTTTCTCCGGCTTATCTAATTCTACAGTTGTATTATTCGCAGGTATGTTCGTAGTTGGTGCTTCCATGTTCTACACCGGTCTTGCTCAAAAAATTGGTGAAGGCGTTGTAAAACTTTCCGGTACTGGCGAAAACAGCTTGATGTTTGGTATCATGCTTGTTGGTGCTGCACTTTCTTCTGTGCTTTCTAACACTGGTACTGCCGCTTGTTTACTACCTGTTGTACTCGGTATTTGCTCTGCAGCTAAAATCCCTGCTTCCCGTCAATTGATGCCGTTGGCTTTCGCTTGCGGTCTTGGTGGTATCATCACTATGGTTGGTACTCCTCCAAACATCATTGCTAACGGTGCTTTGCAAGCAGCTGGCATCAAAGAAACTTTCAGCTTCTTTGAATATGCTTGGATTGGTATTCCTGTAACTTTCGCAGGTATTGTTTACATGATGTTTGTTGGTAAATATTTACTGCCTAAAGTTGAACTTGATGCTGACCAAGAAATCGAACAAGAAGTTGAAGCCACTGAAACTAGCACGAGCAAACAACTTGTTTCTGCTGCTATCTTGGCTGCTGTTGTTTTGACTATGGCTATCGGCATTCCTGGAGTATCTCTGGAAATGGCTGCTATCCTTGGTGCAATCATTGCTGTATTAACTGGTTGCTTAACAGAAAAACAAGCTTATTCCTCTATTGACTGGGTTACCATCTTCTTGTTCGCAGGAATGATGCCTGTTTCTTCCGCTATGGATAAAACTGGCGCAGGTAAATTGATTGCTGAATGGACAGTAGGCCTAATGGGTGGTTCTCCATCTCCATTATTTGTTACTGCTATTTTGTTTATCCTTTCTTGTGGTTTAACTCAATTCATGTCCAACACCGCTTCGGCAGCTCTTTTGTGCCCAATCGGCGTAGCAATCTCCAAACAACTTGGTGCTGACCCTAAAGCTGTTTTGATGGCGATTGCAGTTGCTGCTTCTTGCGCATTTGCATCTCCAGTAGGTACGCCTCCAAATACTTTGGTGCTTGGCCCTGGTGGTTATAAATTCATGGACTATGTTAAAGCTGGTACCGGTTTGGTTATCGTCTGCTTCGTAGTATCCATCATTGTTATTCCAATGGTATGGCCTTTCTTCCCAGGCAGATAATTTAACCTGAGCAAGAAGTCGTGAAGAACGCCCCCCTGTCGCTTATGGCGATAGGGGGGCGTTCTTACTTTCTTTTTCTAGAAAACAAAATAAAAAACTTAGATAATACTTTAATAAGGCATTAAAGTTATACAACAACAATAAAAGTTAGCGTTGAAAAAGTTTGCTAATGCGACAAGTGTGTTAGAAACATCTATAGTTATAGATGCAAGGAAGCCATAAACTTTTTGCAAATTGATTGCTTTTGTACTTCTTCAAGTGCGCACAGCAAAAGCAAACAACAATATGACTTAAGGAGGTTTTATTATGGGCGCTGACGTAAAGTGTCTAATCTTGTTGGCAGTGGTAGCATTACTTTTTATTACGGAACTTATTCCTCTCGCTGTTACTGCTACAGCTGGTGCAGTTGCTTGTGGTGTTCTGGGTTTTATTCCTGTTAAAGCAGTTTTTAGTGGTCTATCAAATTCAACTGTAGTTTTATTTGCTGGTATGTTCGTAGTTGGTGCGGCTTTGTTCCATACAGGGTTAGCACAAAAAATCGGTATCGGTGTTGTTAAGCTTTCTGGTACTAGCGAAAACAGCTTGATGCTAGGTATTATGCTTGTTGGTTGCGGTTTGTCTTCTGTATTGTCTAACACTGGTACTGCTGCTTGCTTACTCCCGGTTGTTCTGGGCATTTGCTCCGCAGCTAAAATCCCTGCTTCTCGTCAATTAATGCCATTGGCTTTTGCTGCTGGCTTGGGCGGTATTATCACTCTAGTTGGTACACCTCCTAATATTATTGCTGCCGGTGCTTTGAGCGCCGCTGGTTTCAAACCTTTTAGTTTCTTTGAATTTGCTTGGATTGGTATTCCTCTCTCTGTTGCAGGTATTCTTTACATGATGTTTATTGGTAAACATCTGTTACCAAAAGTAGCTTTGGATGCTGACCAAGAAATCGAACAAGAAATTGAAGCTAATACTGCTAATGAAACTCCTCGTAAACAATTTATCTCTGGTGCCATCTTAGCCGTAGTGGTTATTGTTATGGCTATGGATTTCAAAGGTTTCACTCTAGAAATGGCTGCTATTACTGGTGCTTTGGTTGCTGTTTTGACTGGTTGCTTATCAGAAAAACAAGCTTATGCTTCCATCGACTGGGTAACCATCTTCTTATTCGCAGGCATGATGCCTATTTCCACCGCTCTTGATAAAACTGGCGCTGGCAAGTTGATTTCTAACTGGGCAGTAGGTTTAATGGGTGGTTCTCCTTCTCCAATGGTTGTAACTATTGTTTTGTTCATCATCTCTTGCGGGTTGACGCAATTTATGTCCAATACAGCCGCTGCTGCTCTGTTGTGCCCGATTGGTATTGCTATCGCTAAACAATTGGGAGCTTCTCCTCACGCAGTATTGATGGCTATTGCAGTTGCTGCTTCTTGCGCATTTGCAACGCCTGTTGGTACTCCTCCTAACACCTTGGTGCTTGGACCTGGTAACTATCGCTTTATGGACTATGTTAAAGCCGGCACAGGGCTGGTTGTTATCTGCTTCATTGTTTCCATCATTATCATTCCGATGGTGTGGCCATTCTTTCCTGGGAAATAATTGAGTAAAAGGTCGCAGCTTATTACTGCGACCTTTCAACTGCTAGACAAGAGGAGGGTACAGAATGAAGGAAGTAACATCAAATCCGTGGTTGATCGCTGTCATTAATATGACTATTGTTTTTGCCGTATTGTATGTACTGGGCGTCATCATGAGAATTATCAGATGGGTTGATCCGACTAAGGTTAAACAAAGTTAATTATTAAAAAAAGCAAAAGAAAATGGGAGAGTGAATTGCATGGATGCATTTGTTGTTGCACTACAGTCCGTTTGGAGTGATAGTGGTTTTACAGCTTTTACAATAGGTAATATGATTATGATGTTAGTTGGCATTTTGTTATTATACTTGGCAATCGCCAAGGGTTTTGAACCTTTGCTTTTAACTCCAATCGCTTTTGGCTGTCTTTTAGCTAACGTACCAAAAACAGGCTTTACTACCGACCCTGGTGTTATGCAAGTCATTTTGTATGGTATTCATAACGAAGTATTCCCACCACTTATTTTCCTTGGTGTTGGTGCTATGACGGACTTTGGTCCACTGATTGCTAACCCTGCTACCTTGTTGTTAGGTGCAGCTGCTCAAATTGGTGTGTTCGTTTCCTTGATTGGTGCTATGATGTTAGGCTTTAACGTAAGAGAAGCTGCTGCTATTGGTATTATTGGTGGCGCTGATGGTCCTACTGCTATTTACCTAACTGCTAAAATGGCTCCGCATCTACTAGGTGCTATCGCCGTTGCCGCCTATTCTTATATGTCTTTGGTTCCACTTATTCAACCACCTATTATGAAACTATTTACTAGTGCTGCTGATCGCAGAATCGTAATGGAACAATTAAGACCTGTTTCCAAGTTTGAAAAGATGGTTTTTCCAGTAGCAACAACGATTGTAATTAGCTTGTTATTGCCACCTGTAACTTCTTTGATTGGTATGCTGATGTTGGGTAATATCTTTAAAGAAGCAGGTTGTTTGGATAGACTCTCCGATACTTCAGAAAATGCTTTGATGAACATTGTTACTATCTTCTTAGCAACAGGTACAGGTTTAACGATGGATGCTGAAAGCTTCTTGAACTATCAAACCATTTTGATTATTTGCTTAGGCTTGGTTGCCTTTGCTGGTGGTACCGCAGGCGGCGTTCTCTTTGGTCAAATCATGAAAGTAGCTAGCGGCGGTAAAATTAATCCGTTAATTGGTTCTGCCGGTGTATCTGCAGTGCCAATGGCTGCTCGTGTTTCTCAAATAGTTGGCCAAAAAGCTAACCCTGGTAACTTCCTACTAATGCATGCTATGGGACCTAACGTGGCTGGTGTTATCGGTACTGCTGTTGCAGCTGGTACGATGCTCGCTATGATTGGCGCAGCTCCTAAATAAAATTAGTTTTGAAATAAGACCCAAGGCTTTAAGTTGTTTAAAGGATTGCTTCGTAAGACGAAGCAATCCTTTTTCTTTGCAAATTTGTCAGAGATATCAGTATCAATTGATTAAGAAATTTGATATAATATACATTGGCTTATCGGGGATAGAATGATCTATCTACCTGTAGCTGAATAGAGATGGCGGAGGGATAGCAGTTGGAAGTATACAGAGAAGAATCAACAGTGAGTGCAGAACGCAAATTTTATATGTATGGTGCGCTAGCTTTGATCGGGGTATCTTTTGCTTATGAGGGTTATAATACCTTTGCGCTAGGGCAACCTAATATTTTAGGTTGGGGCTACAGTATTTTATTTTTAGGTATGTGGGTTTGGCGCTGTTTGTTTAAATACACCTATATTTTAACCGAGCAGGAACTAATTATTATTAGTCATGGCTTTGGCATTAAAAGAACGTATACAGTGGATCTCAGTTTGACTGAGAGTTTTACCAATAAATATGTGAAGAGCTTTTTTAGAAAAACTAAAATTAGTCACTATATTCACCGCTATTCTTCTATGGATGCACACGTCGAAAGACTTTTGGTTTTCCGCGAGAAGAAAAAGTTAGCCGGTGTCATTTTTAAATGTAGCGAGCGTTTTATTAAAGAATTGAAAAAACAAATTCCCGATAAATTTATTAATTTCAATTAAATTTGAAATGGAAAAAGGTGGTTAAAATATGGAAACGCTAGATAGTTTAGAGGCATCAAAAAAAATTATTCAAATCTTTCTTGCTTCTTTCTTTTATATTTTTTTTGTAGCAAAATTAATTGGCACTGAAAATAAAATGAAATGGTTTAAACGAAGAGAACGCTATACATTTTTTACTAGACGCGGTATTTTCGGCGAATATATTAACTTTGGTTACCCTATTTGTTGGCAGGGAGCGGTAGTTTTTCTGGCTATTTATGGGGTCATTATTGGTGTTGGTTATTGGTATGTGTTTGTTTATTAATTGGAGGAGCTGAGATTGTGGCAGAGATAAAAGGTTGGATTTTAGAGCAAAAAGGGGAGCGTGCCCGAATTAAGATTGATCAGGAAAAAAGTACGGCGCCCCATCTTCCCAAAATTTTAGATTGTTGGAATCCTACTAATGCCAAACCTGGTGATAAGGTAGAAATTGAAATGCGTGCTTTTGATAAAAAAAAGGCTAAAATGATTATTTATGGGTTACCGGTATTTTCTTTAATCGCCGGTGCAGCTTTTGGCAATAGTGTCGCTATTTTTTTTGGTTGGCAAAAATTATGGGCGATTGTGGGCGGCATGGCTATTTGGCTGTTCATGGGGATGTCCTATGTCAATACTTTTCGTCGGGATGCAGTCCGCGAAGGTGAGCAACCTGTAGTTGTAGCGATTACTTACGAATAAAATTCGGAGGAGATAGTTATGTCGAAAAGCAGATTGATGTTTTTTCTGTTTTTAGCTACGGGAGCTATTACAGGTGGACTGATGGGGCACGCCTTGGAGGCTTCTCAGTTTTTTGGAGAAGGAACTAAGTTTTTGGTGCAAAAATATCAGGTGCTCAATATCGCACCGGCGACTGTTGATTTTTATTTATTGCAATTCTCCATTGGTTTTGTTTTTCAGCCCAATTTGGTGAGTATTTTGGGTATTATTATAGCTTGTTTTTTATTTAATAAAATGTAAATAAATTTAGTGGTGCCGCAGTAGGCGACCCTAAGGGGAAATGGTTATGCGTTTTATCTTGGCGTCCGGTTCTCCACGGAGAAAAATGTTACTGGCGCAAATTGGCATTAAGGCAGAAGTAAGACCGAGTAGCTATCAAGAAGAAATCGGGCTAGCTGGTGGTAGCGCTAGCGAACTGGTGGCTAGAAATGCTCGTGGTAAGGGTGAGGCGGTACTTGCTACTTGCTTGCCAGAAGAGGTTGTAATCGCTGCCGACACGGTAGTGGTCTTAGGAGAGGAAATATTAGGTAAACCGCACAATGCGGAGGCGGCTATTAGAATGTTGCGGGCTTTGTCAGGGCAGGAACACCGGGTGTTAACTGGTCTGGCTGTTTTTTATCGCGGGCAGGTGCAAACGACAACTGTTAGCACGCTGGTGCGTTTTCGCCAGCTAACGACGGCGGAAATAAGAGGCTACGTGGCTACTGGTGAACCTTTAGATAAAGCTGGTGCCTATGGTATTCAGGGGCGGGGAGCGGTGCTCGTAGAGTCTATTTGTGGCTGCTATAATAATGTAGTGGGTTTACCGCTAACGGAGTTTTATCTGTTATGCCAACAGTTGGAAGTGAAACTACCTTGACTATGTATCGCATGAAAGAATTACCGCGAGATGAGCGGCCACGGGAGAAATTACAACTCTACGGTGCTGCTACGCTGAGCAATGCTGAATTACTGGCAATCTTGCTTGGTTCAGGGACCAAAGAAAAGTCAGCTTTGGAGCTGGCTCGTGATTTGACTGCTAATGCAGGCTTGTTGCGGAATTTAGCCTTGACTCATAGCGTGGAAGAATTAGCTAAAACCAAAGGTATTGGCCCGGCCAAAGCGACTACGATTTTAGCAGCTTTGGAAGTGGGTAAGCGGATTGCTTATGCTGCGCCCTTAGAACGTTCGGAGATTACTTCTCCGGAAGCCGGTGCGACGCTATTAATGCCACGTTTACGCTATGAAACCAATGAACATTTTTTAGTAGTGCTTTTAAATTCCAAGAATAAGGTTTTACAAATAGAGCAAGTTTCAGAAGGGTCCTTAAATGCCTCCGTTGTCCATCCACGAGAAGTTTTTGCTCCTGCTGTCTTGCATCATGCAGCGGCAATTTTGGTGGCACATAACCATCCTTCGGGCGATCCGACGCCCAGCAAGGAAGATCGTGTTTTGACGACGACGTTAGTTGAGGCTGGTCAAATTATGGGGATACCACTTTTAGACCATATCGTTATAGGCGATGCCGCTTATTTTAGTTTTAAAGAGCACGCTTATTTATAGTTTTTATCTAAGGAGGAATATTAATGTTTGACTTTTTAAATTCTTTTTCCCAGGATTTGGGTATAGATTTAGGTACGGCCAACACAGTTGTTCATTTGCGAGGCAAGGGTATTATTATTCGGGAGCCGTCGGCGGTGGCAGTGCAAAAAGATACGAATGAAGTCGTGGCTATCGGTGCAGAAGCCAAAAGAATGATTGGCAGAACACCGGGCAATATTGTGGCGATTAGACCACTTAAAGAGGGTGTCATTGCGGACTTTGATATTACGCAAGCGATGTTGAAGTTCTTTATAAAAAAAGCGATTAAAAACAAAGCTTTTGTGCGACCACGTGTGGTAGTGGGTGTACCTTCCGGTGTTACGGCAGTGGAAAAAAGAGCGGTGATTGATGCGACTATCCAAGCTGGTGCCAGAGAAGCATATTTGATTGAGGAGCCGATGGCAGCGGCTATTGGTGCTGGGATGCCGGTGCAAGAAGCTACAGGTAACATGGTCGTGGATATTGGTGGTGGCACGGCTGAAGTAGCGGTTATTTCTTTGGGTGGTATTGTGGTGAGTAAGTCGGTGCGTATTGGTGGCGATGCCATGGATAATGCCATCGTGCAATATATTAAGAAAAAATATAACCTGTTGATTGGTGAAAGAACGGCAGAAGAAATTAAAATGACCATTGGCACGGCTATGCAAACTGCAGACCCGGCAACGATGGATATTAGAGGTCGGGACCTGGTTACAGGTTTACCGAAAACCATCAATATTACGGCTAATCAAGTGCAGGAAGCTTTAGCAGAACCAATAGCCGGGATTATTGATGCTGTTCGCAATACTTTGGAACGGACACCGCCGGAATTAGCTTCCGATATTATGGACCGCGGGATTGTGATGACTGGTGGGGGTGCTTTGCTCCAAAACTTTGATCATTTGCTAAGTCAAGAAACAGGAATGCCGGTCTATGTTTCCGAAGACGCACTTTCTTGTGTGGCCATTGGTACCGGTATTGCAGTAGAGAATGTGGATATTTATAAAAAAGGGTTCATGGCGACAGGAACTAATCACCGATAATGAGTTAAAAAGGAGAACCTCCTTGTGAGTAAGAAAACTGTATTAGCTGTGCTCATGGCTGCCATCATAGTGCTTTTGATGGTGCTGGCTATTCAAGGACGGGCGAGATTTCCTTTCTTGAATAGGGCGATTGTAGCAGTTGTGACACCGCTTAATGAAGCTGTAGCAGGAGTAGCACAGAGCGCAAGTTCAACCAGAGGTTTTTTTGCAGCGCTGACTACGATGCAGACAGAAAATGCACAATTGAAAAAAGATACCGAGGAATTACGCTATGCTAATTTAAGGATGGCGGAAATTTTTGCGGAAAATAATCGGTTGCGGGTGCTTTTAGCGTATAAAAATGAAGCTAAAAACCTGGAGCTCTTAACTGTGAAAGTGGTAGGACGTGATTTTGGTGACTTAAAAGAGTCCCTTTTGATTAATGCTGGCAGTGAGCAGGGCATTAAGGAGGAAATGCCGGTAGTGACAGCGGACGGACTGGTGGGTATTGTGGCCGCAGTCTATCCTACGGCAGCGAGGGTACAGCTGGTGACTAGTCCTTTCTGTAAGGTGGGCGGCATCGTCTTAAGGTCAGCCTCGCGGGCGGTGGGCGTGGTGAATGGTATTGCCGGGCAAGATGCTGATTTGGAAATGAACAATATGTCGCGGGATGCTAATATCGTGGCCGGGGACGTAGTGGTGACATCGGGTTTGGGTGGTAGGCATCCACGGGGACTGGTAATTGGTTCTGTCTCCAAAATTGAATTGGATAAGGGCGGCTTACTCATGGTAGCGGAAATTATTCCCAGTGTAGACTTTTCGCATTTGGAAGAAGTGATGGTGGTAAAAAACTATCATAACTATGCGCATGAGGTCCAAGGTAAAGAAATAGAGAATAAAAAGCAGAATGGAGGAATGGCACAATGAGTAGTTTAATTTGGCCATTTCTGCTTCTGCTATTCTTGTCTTTACAGACAAGCTGGTTTCTTCTTTTCCCAGGGTTGGGGGGAGCACCGGATTTTCTACTGCTGTTTCTTGTGTTTTTTGCCATGATGCAAGGTAGTAACAAAGGGTTGGGGTGTGGGCTAGTGCTTGGCTTAGTGCAGGATGTATTGGTGTTACCTACTTTTGGATTTCATTTGCTTTCCCGCGGACTTGTGGGTTATTTGGTGGGGCAGACCAAGGAGAGAATTTCCAAGGAACACGTTTATAGCTATGTGCTGCTAGTGGTACTAGTCAGTATTTTTGTTAAGCTAGCCTATTTTGTGGTGCTGCTGGTTTTAGCCGGTGGGCAGATTATGCAGCTAGGACATTTTCCGGGTGGATTTTTAATTTATGTGGCGCAAAATGCGGCGCTGGCTTTTCCTTTGTGGTGGCTTTTAAGTTGGCTTCATCTGTGGGTAGAACGGCATAATAATTAAGTAGAAAAAGTTGAGGAGAAAAGGGGGTGCGGCGATGTTAAATAAAAGATTTACCTATCGACTGGAATTTTTGATGCTGGCGGTAACGCTGATTTTTATTGTTTTAATCGGCCGCATGGCTTATCTGCAACTTTTTAGGGGTGAATATTATAACCGTCAAGCGGAAGGTAATCGGATGCGTTTAACTAAAATCAGCGCACCCCGCGGCATTATTTATGATTGCAAAGGCGAAGAATTGGTCTGCAACGAACCGGGTTTTGTTTTGTCCTTGAGCCGTAGTGGTAGTGAACCGGACATTAAGGTAGTTCAGCAATTGTCGACTTTGCTGAATATTCCTGTGGAACAAATTTTGGCTAAAATCAAGGATCATCAAGATACTTATGAACCAATTCGTTTAGCCAGCAATTTATCACCAGAAATGGTGACAAAAATAGAAGAAAGACGCAAGGAACTACCGGGTGTGTTACTGGAACTACAATCCATTAGAAAATACATTAATAATGAATTGGCTGTTCATGTTTTGGGTTATGTGGGTGAAATCAGTGAATATGAAATTACGACCGGACAATACAAAGGGCTGAAAGCTGGTAGTACTATTGGCAAATTCGGGCTGGAACGGTTTTATGATAAACTTTTGCGTGGGCAGGATGGAAGCTTTCGCGAAGAGGTAGATGTGGCTGGACGGGTTGTGCAATATTTAGACAAAGTCAACCCAGTGCCGGGACAGGGACTAATTTTGACACTGGATGCTGGCTTACAACGAGTAACGGAAAAAATTGTGGATGAACATTTAGCGTGGCTACAAAGTGGTTTTGCTCCCAACGCTCATGCGGCGGCGGTTATTATTATGGATCCGCGAGATGGTGCCATTAGAGCTTTGGTGTCACGACCAGCTTTCAATCCTAATTTTTTTGTGAATGGTATTTCTGAAAAAAATTGGCGAACTATTAACGATAATCCTTTTGACCCCATGTCAAATAAAGTTATTAGTGGTGAATATCCACCGGGTTCAACTTTTAAAATGGTGACGGGAGCTGCGGCTCTGGAAACAGGTAAGGTGACTGCGGAGGAAATGATTTTTGACTCCGGTAAACATTGGCTGATTCCCATGGAGAATGCCGGCGGCGAAGCGTTGGGGTGGATTAATTTCCATACGGCACTAGCGGCTTCAGATAATGTGTACTTTTATGAAATGGGCAATCGGATTGGTATTGATACTCTGGATAAATATGCTAAAATGTTTGGCTTTGGCAGTACTACAGGGATTGACTTATACGGAGAAACTGAAGGTATTATCGCTAGCGAAGCGTATAAACGCAAAGTTTTTGACGAAGATTGGTACCTGGGTGATACTTTTAATGCGGCGATTGGACAAGGTTTTACGCTGGCTACACCTTTGCAGTTAGCGGTGATGCTAAGTGCTATTGCTACGGATGGGCAACGCTACCAGCCCCATTTAGTGCAGTGTATTATTAATGATGATGGTAGTATTCAACAGACTATTCAGCCGAAAAAGCTGGGCAATTTACCAATTTCTCAAGCAACGCTAGATCTTTTGCAAAAGGGTCTGGAAGCAGTAGCCCAAGAAGGTGGTACAGCGGCTCAACTTGCTAATTTGCCGGTGCCAGTAGCAGGTAAAACAGGCACGGCAGAAAATCCTCATGGACAGGATCATGGGCTATTTATAGGTTATGCCCCTGCTAATAATCCAACTATGGTAGTAGTGGCGATTGTGGAACAAGGTGGCTTTGGTTCTGTATCAGCCGCTCCTATGGTGCAACGAATTTTTGAGTATGCTTTCGCGGCGCAACCGAAAAACACCAAGCAGCCTAAGCAATAGAGGGGAGAATTATGCCATTTAGTAGAATTTTACGCAATATGGATTATGTCCTATTATTTGCCGTTTTAGCCTTAATTGGAATTGGGATTGTTTTAATTGGTAGTGCCACCCATATTAATCACCAAAGTGATGACAGGTACTATTTTGTTTATCGGCAAGGTATTTTTGCCTTAATTAATCTGGTCTTGCTGTTTGTTTCTTTGCGTTTTGATTATCGTTTCTTGAGTGGTTCGGCGAAGTCCCTTTATATTTTTAATGTTTGTATGCTTTTGGCGGTTATGTTTGTCGGGCATTCGGCCTTGGGAGCACAACGCTGGATTCAATTGGGTCCGATTAGTTTACAGCCCAGTGAATTCTCCAAGGTCATTATGATTATTGCTATGGCGGAGTTTTTAAATCAAAGGCTGGATCACTTAGATTATTTTGTGGACTGGTTACCAGCTTTTGCCTATTTGTTTTTACCTTTTATCCTCGTGATGAAACAACCTGACTTGGGTACGTCCTTAGTGTTTGTGGCCATTATGGTGGGCATGATGGTTTTGTGTGGCTTTAGACGCAAGTATTTTCTTTCGCTATTTGGGCTGGGGATTGCGGCAGCACCGCTTTTGTGGTACGTGCTTAAGGACTACCAAAAAATGCGAATTAGAGTTTTTTTGGATCCGGGGCTAGAACCACACGGTGCCGGCTATCATGTTATTCAGTCCATGATCGCCATTGGCTCCGGAATGTTAGCTGGTAAGGGCTTATTTGAAGGTACGCAAAGTCAGCTTAACTTTTTGCCGGAAAATCACACGGATTTTATTTTTGCCGTAGCCGGTGAAGAATTCGGGTTTATTGGTACCACCGTTATTTTATTGCTGTATTTGGTCATTATCTATCGGGGATTAAATATTGCCTCGAAAGCACCGGACGATTTTGGAACCTTGCTGGCCGTGGGTATTGTTTCCATGTTTGCCTTTCATGTGCTGGTTAACGTGGGGATGACGGCAGGTATTATGCCTGTTACGGGAGTACCACTGCCCTTTATGAGCTATGGTGTCAGCTCTTTATCCACGAATATGCTCCTGGTGGCTTTACTCCTTAATATTAATATGCGACAACAAAAATTGAACTTTAAATGAGGTAAAGAGAATGAACAAAGGATTACCAATAGAGCTTTTAAGCCAAGTAAAAAAGCCGGCACGTTATACCGGTGGTGAATTTGGCAGTATTATTAAAACTCCGGAGGAAACGCAGGTAAGTATTGTACTGGCTTTTCCTGATATTTACGAAGTGGGCATGAGTTACTTAGGTTTTAAAATTCTCTACCACATTTTAAATGGGGAAGAGGGTGTAGCGGCAGAACGTGTGTATGCACCTTGGGTGGATATGGAAGCGAAGTTGCGGGAAGCAGGGCTATTATTATGTTCCCAAGAAACCGCGAAACCCTTACAAGCTTTTGATTTTGTCGGGTTTACGTTACAATACGAATTATCCTACACCAATATTCTCAATATGTTGGATTTAGGTGGCATTAAGCTTCTCGCTGCAGAACGGGGTGAAGAGGCACCTTTCGTCATTGCCGGTGGACCTTGTGTTTATAATCCGGAACCTTTGGCTGATTTTGTAGATTTCTTTATTATCGGCGAAGGCGAAGAAGTCATGGTAGAACTAATGCGTGCCTTCAAACTGTGGCGCAGCGAAGGAAAACCAGGCGGGCGGGTAGCGTTTTTGGAACGGGTAGCCCAGATTGCCGGTATTTATGTGCCAAGTTTTTATCAGGTTACGTATTTATCAGACGGGCAAGTGCAGGCAGTGACCTCGCTTAAGGCTTGCGCACCGGCGGTGGTCAAAAAACGTGTGGTTAAAGACCTGGGCACTATTTCTTTTCCTACGGCGCCTATTGTTCCTTTTGGAGAAATTGTCCATGACCGCATTATGTTAGAAGTTTTTCGCGGTTGTACCAGAGGGTGTCGCTTTTGCCATGCCGGTATGGTGTATCGTCCGGTTAGAGAACGTAGCCCGGAGCTATTAAAACAATTAGCAAGGGAGCTGGTGGATAATACCGGCTATAACGAAATGTCCTTAGTTTCTTTGAGTACGGCCGACTATTCTTGTCTGGCACCACTTATTCATGATTTAATTGAAGAATTTAAAGCGGAGAAGGTTAGCGTGTCGTTACCGTCGCTGCGGATTGATAGTTTTTCGGTAGCTTTGGCGAAAGAAGTACAGGCTGTGCGCAAAAGCGGTCTTACTTTCGCACCGGAGGCTGGTAGCCAAAGAATGCGGGACGTGATTAATAAAGGCGTAACCAAGGAGGATTTGCTTAACGCTGTGGGTGCCGCCTTTGCGGAGGGCTGGAGCAGTGTTAAACTCTATTTTATGATTGGTTTACCGGGGGAAACAGACGAGGATATTTTGGCAATTGCAGATTTAGCAAAAGCTGTTCAGTATAAATATCATGAAGTCACTGGTAAAAAGGGTGCCAAGGTTACAGTCAGTGCCTCTTCTTTTGTACCGAAACCTTACACGCCGTTCCAATGGATTGGTCAAGATAATATTGCTGAAATTAAACGGAAACAATATTTGCTCAAAGATGCTTTGAAACTCAAAAACGTAGTTTTTCAATATCACGATGCTGTTACCAGTGTCATTGAAGGCGTTTTTGCTAGGGGCGATCGCCGTTTGGGTCAAGTATTATTTAAGGCGTGGACACAGGGCGCCAAATTTGATGGTTGGTCAGAACAGTTCTCTTATACTAGGTGGCTACAGGCGCTAGAAGACTGCGAGCTAACTAAAGACTTCTATGCGGAAAGACAGCGGGCGGAGGAAGAGGTTTTCCCGTGGGAGCATATTCAACCGGCCGTCAATAGAGCCTTCTTGTGGAATGAGTACCAAAAGTCCCTACGGGCAGAGTTAACAGAGGATTGTCGCCACGGCACCTGTAGTGGTTGCGGTGTTTGTCAAAACCTTGATGTTAAAATCATAGATTGGAAAGAGTAAATTACGATGAAATTACGCATTCAAATAACTAAAGACGCCAGTATTCGCTTCATTTCACATTTAGAATATATTCGCACTATTGAAAGAGCCATTAGACGGGCTAAAATACCGGTGGCTTATTCCGAGGGTTTTAATCCTCATATGAAGTTTTCTTTGGCATCCGCACTGGGTGTAGGTATTACCAGTCAAGCGGAGTTTGTGGAAATAGAATTGGCAGCAACTATTGATTTAGCAGCGACCATGGTACAGTTAACAGCAGCATTGCCCCGTGGTATTCGTATTAAAGCGGCCGATGTAGTGGAAAAACGGACGGCCAAGTTAATGGCACAGGCAGGCGGAGCAGATTATCAAGTGTTGGTACCTTGTGCGGAGTGTGCTTGGCAGGACCTTATTCAAGAGTTTAATGTCGCACCCAGTGTTTTATATCAAAAACCCATTCCTCAAGGCAGAGGTAAAACCAAGGAAATTGAAGTTAAAGAATTTATTCCGCAAGTACAGGCCAAGGCTTGCCCTGAGGGGTTATGCCTTAACTTTGCTTGTAAAATCACTCCGACCGGGAGCATGAAAGCACTGGAGTTCTTGGGTATTTTGCACCAACAATTTGCCTTGCCTTTAGTACTGGAAAAAGCAGATGTTTTACGCTGTGATTTGTATGCTTTAAATAGCAAAGGTAAGAAAAAAGCCTTGTTAAATAACGATTATCGAGCGTAGGAGGAAAGCTGATGCCAACGAAAATTATTATTAGCACAACACCGGAAGAAACGCGGATGGGACTTGTCACTGCCAACAAATTGATGGAATATATTGTGGAACGCAATAGTGAAAAGCATTTGGTAGGGAGCATCTTTAGCGGCAAAGTTAATAATGTGGTTCGTGGCATACAGGCAGCCTTTGTTGATTTGGGGCGAGAACAGAATGCTTTTTTGTATTTAGGAGAAAAGCTAGATGTGACCGAAGGACAAACCGTGTTGGTGCAAATTACCAAAGATGCCAGAGGAACCAAGGGACCGACGGCGACGAGGGAGATTACACTACCGGGACGCTATGTGGTGCTCCTACCTTTTGCTGATTATATAGGCGTTTCACATAAAATCGAAAGTAAAGAAGAACGTTTGCGACTGAAACAATTAGTTGAAGAATACAAGCCAGCCGGCAAAGGATTTGTGATTAGAACAGTAGCAGCTGGTGTGGCATCCGCAGACTTGCAGACGGATATGCAACAACTGGTGACGACGTGGAAGGTGGTGGCGGCCAGAGCTAAACACGGACAGGCACCGCTACTACTACACCGGGAACTGGATTTATCGGTGCGCATTGTGCGTGACTATCTAACCACACAAGTGGAGCAAATTATTCTGGACGATCCGGCAGTACACAAAAGAGTCTGTGAGTTACTGCAAGCCATCGGTGGTCAGCACTTGGAGAAAATCTGCTTGTACGCAGGTAAAGATGATATTTTCACTAACTATCAGTTGGATGAACAAATAGCAGGGATTAGTGACCGCAAGGTGTGGTTGAGTTGCGGGGGTTATTTAGTTATCGATTATACCGAGGCCATGACGGTTATTGATGTTAATAGCGGTAAATTTAGCGGGCAAGCTAATTTAGAAGAAACTATTATGCAAATTAATCGAGAAGCCGCTGTAGAAATTGCTCGACAACTACAGTTGCGAGATATTGGCGGCATTGTGGTGGTGGATTTTATTGATATGCACACTAAAGCACATCAAGAAGAAATCCTGGAACTTTTGGGAACAGTGCTGGCGCAAGATAAAATGAAACCACGGGTACAGGACTTAACGGTACTTAATTTAGTGGAAATTACTCGCAAAAAAGCTCGACAAAATCTTTCGACCGTGCTTTATAGCACCTGCCCTACCTGTCAAGGTAGCGGAAGGGTGCAATCCCCGGAAACTATTAGCATTGAGATTAAAAGGCGCTTGCGTACCTTTATGAGCAAACGGCTCGCAGCACGCAAGCTTTTAATTCAGGTGCACCCGTTGGTGGCCAATTGGTTGCTACAGCACGAGGTCAAAGCAATGGAACGGGAGTTAAGCTGTTATATTACGGTGGAAGCCGATGCGGCTATGCACGTAGAAGCTTTTGCCATCTTGGATAATACCAGTGTTGACAAATAGCCACTAGTAGGTTAAAATATTTCAGTATAGACTTACGCAGTCTGTCCCGACCGCACGAAGAGGTTTAGTTAAACTCCTTGGGGAGTACCGTATTTGGCGAGTTTAAAGTAAAGGGAGGTGCAATCCATGTACGCAATTATTAAAACTGGTGGTAAACAATACCGCGTTAGCGAAGGCGATGTTCTCAATGTTGAGAAATTAGTCGTTGATGAAGGTGCAAACGTAGTTTTTGACGAAGTTTTGACTGTTGTTACTGACGGTGGCGAGATTAAAATCGGTAAACCGGTTGTCGCAGGAGCTAAAGTAACCGCTAAAGTTGTTGAACACGGCAAAGCTAAAAAGATTTTTGTTTTCAAATATAAAGCAAAAGCCAACTATCGTAAACGCCAAGGCCATCGTCAACCATACACACAAGTAGAAATTACTTCTATCGAAGGCTAAGCTGTATGATTACGATTGAGCTTGACAAAAACGAACAGGGTTTCATGACGGCCTACAAGGTTTCTGGCCATGCAGAGTATAATCCTGATGGTATGGACATTGTTTGTGCGTTGGTATCCGTTCTAACCCAGGTTCCCATTATGGGACTGGAACAACATCTTAAACTTAAACCGTTTTGCCACGTTAACGAGGAAGACGGTATTTTAGAGGTAAGGCTCGCGGAGGCACCCACAGCTTTGACGCAGGCAATTTTGGCCACCATGGAATGTGGTGTTCGGAATTTAGCGCAAGAGTATCAGGAGTACATCCGTATTCAAGAACATAGGAGGTGAGTTCAGTGTTTAAATTTATACTGCAATTACATGCACATAAAAAAGGTACCGGTAGCTCCCACAATGGTCGTGACTCTAATGCCCAAAGATTGGGTACTAAGGCTCATGATGGACAACTTGTTACAGCAGGTAGCATTATTGTTCGTCAACGTGGAACTAGATTCCATGTCGGCAATAACGTAGGTATTGGTAGTGATTACACTATTTTTGCTTTGGTTGAAGGTCAAGTGGCTTTCGAACGCAAAGGACGCGATAAGCGCCAAATTAGTGTTTATCCGGTAGAAGCTTAATCTAAGTAAAGCATAATTTATTTTTGTCGCAGGACCCTTGCAACTATTGTTGCAGGGGTCTTTTTTTCATTGGTAGAAGCGACAGAAATAACTGCTGTTTTTCACTAAAAAGTGGTGATTTTTCACTTGCGATAGAAAAGGATTAATGTAATTTGCTACACTAACTGTGTATATTAGATTAAGATAAGGGGGCACGAGTGCTAAACTTACAAGGATAGATACTAGATTTGAGTTGAAGCAACAGCTGCCGCAACGGGCAATGTAAGATTAGAAGGACTCAAGCTACTAACGACTAGCTAAACAGTAAGATAAAATATGATTAGCGGCGTTTGAAGGGTCATTAGTGAGGGGGATATCAATGTTCTCATGGAAATGGAAAGAAGACAAGGAAGAAGCTGTGGCTGAGGTAGCAACTCCTACTCAGGTTGAAAACGTAGAGCCACCTGTTCAGCTAGAGCAGTCGGCGACTATTATTACGCAGCCGGTAACCCCGGTTATGCCCATTGTCAAGCAAGTAACGACAAAAGAAACGATAAAAGGGGACATGAAAATGACAGACGAAAATTTAGATAGTAAAAATGATTATAATGCCGTTTTAGAAAAAATTAAGGCAGAAAAAGATGCTGTAGCAAAGCATAAAACAGGTGCACAAAGCTTAGCTGACTATGAAGTTATTATCAGCAAAAACACCTCTATTAATGGCAATATTAATATCAATGGCAAAACCCGTATTGATGGCAATATCGACGGTAATATTAATGTGGATAGCGATTTATTAGTAGGAGAAACAGGTGTGATTAAAGCTACTGTTTCTGTGAAAAATGCGATTATCTGTGGCACAATCGAAGGTAATATTATTTGCCGTGGACGTTTACAGCTGGAAAGTACGGCGAAGGTTATCGGCGATATTAAAACTAATATCTTGGTTGTACTGGAAGGCGCTGTGCTTAGAGGTAATTGTTCTGAAATTGAAGTGGAAGAAATCGCAGAAGCCACGCCAGCTACCAGTGCTACTGCCCCTGTGGTAGAAGTACCGGCAGATTATGTGTGGTAAGCTTCAAAACCAGTGACTGTGAGCATAAAAAACATTAGTTTTTAGTAAAACTAATGAAGACAAATGGGGATAAGTGTATGTTTTTTGATAAAAAGCAGAAGGAAGAAGGTCACAAGCAAGACTGTGTGGAATATGACCTGGTTATGGCTCACACGGGGGGACTAGTTGGTGATATTAAAGTAAAAGGCAATGCCAGAATTGATGGCGAGCTAACTGGAACAGTGTCTTCTGAAGCCTATCTGTATATAGGAACAAAGGCTCTTATTAAAGGAGATTTACTCTTGAAAGAAGCTGTTATTGCCGGCGCCGTGGTGGGGGATATTATCTGCCTAGGTTCTTTGGAGCTAAAAGCAACCGCCAAAATTTATGGGGATATTATTTGTAATCACCTTACGTGTGCACCGCAAGCGTGTATTAAAGGAACTTGTTCTAATTATCCAATGTAAAAACATTAATGGTAGTCCTACTAAGCTCTGGCTCATTACGAGTCAGAGCTTAGTAGGATTTTTTTCTTTGGAAATTCAGTTTACTCGGGGGTTAGACTCTATCAAAATATTTGGAAATGTTATATAATATGTAGTACACTAGTATGAATTGTGTAGAATTTTAGAAGTACAGGAGAATAAAAAATGTTTATTGATAGAGCAAGAATTTATTTGGAGGCCGGTGCCGGTGGCGATGGCTCCAGTAGTTTTAGACGCGAAAAATTTGTGGAATATGGTGGACCCAGTGGTGGCAATGGCGGGCGTGGGGGTAGTGTTATCCTTGTGGCCGATAAAAATCTCAATACTTTAATTGATTTCCGTTA
This sequence comes from Acidaminococcaceae bacterium, assembly GCA_036659415.1. Taxonomy (GTDB): domain Bacteria; phylum Bacillota; class Negativicutes; order Acidaminococcales; family Acidaminococcaceae; genus JAVXCQ01. Next base: position 62,771 of record JAVXCQ010000002.1, on the reverse strand, counting down.
CCATCGCAAGTTTATCGCCAAACAGGGCGAACATGGTTCTAAAAGTAATCGAACTGGCGCTCGTTCGGAAAGCGTGTTAGTGCGTGTACCGATGGGAACCTTGGTCAAAGATGATACTACCGGTGCTATTTTGGCCGATTTAACAGAAGACGGGCAAGAATTCATTGCTGCCCGTGGTGGTCGTGGCGGCAAGGGCAACGCTTGTTATGTAACCAGTGTCAATCGTGCTCCGACTTTTGCGGAAAAGGGTGAACCGGCTACTTCCTGTTGGGTTAAACTGGAATTGAAATTATTGGCAGATGTAGGACTAGTAGGTTACCCCAGCGTAGGCAAATCCAGTATTATTGCGCAGGTTTCGGCGGCGCGGCCGGAGATTGCTGCTTATCACTTTACGACTTTGGCACCTGTCCTAGGAGTAGTTCGTCTTGACAGTGACAGAAGTTTTGTTTTGGCGGATATTCCTGGTTTAATTGAGGGTGCTCATGAAGGCGTGGGTTTGGGCCATGACTTCTTGCGCCACATTGAAAGAACCAAAGTTTTGCTCCACGTGTTAGACGTATCCGGTTTGGACGGACGTGACCCGGTGGAAGATTTTGATAAAATTAATCATGAATTGGTCATGTATAGTGAAAAATTGGCACGTCGTCATCAATTGGTAGTTGCTAATAAAATGGATCTGCCCGATGCACAAGCTAATTACGAAAGAGTAGCGGCTTATGTTCAAGGTAAGGGTTATGATATTGTGAAAGTTTCAGCGGCCACTGGTGAGGGTATGCAAGAGCTAATGAACAAAGCGTTTACCATGCTTCAAAACTTTGTGCCGGAACCGGAAGAAGAGGTAGTAGGCAGATTGCCTGAAGGTGACCCCGATAGCTATCAAATTATTACAAACTGTGATGATGCAGACTTTGAAGTTAAGGGTAAAAACTTGGAACGTTTAGTCGCAATGACTAATTTTGATAATGAAGAAGCTTTACACCGTTTCCAATTGATTTGGCGGAAATTAGGCATTGATGAGGCTCTGAAAGCACAGGGTATCGAAGAAGGACAAAGCGTGCGTATTCGAGATATGGTATTTGAATTTAAAGACCAAAAGTAAAGGAATGAGGAGCATGAGTAGTGTTAATCGTGCGGCACTAGCCAAAGCCAAAAGAATTGTGATTAAGGTCGGGAGCAGTACTATTACCCATAGTACTGGGAAATGTAATTTTTCCCAAATTGACCGTTTAGCGCGGGAAATTGCTGACCTAGAAAATCAAGGCAAAGAGATTATCCTCGTATCTTCCGGTGCCGTGGCCGTAGGTGTGGACAGAATGGGCTTACCGGAAAAACCTCGGACTATTCCCGGTAAACAGGCTGCCGCCGCCGTAGGGCAAGGTGTGCTGATGCATACCTATGAGAAAATATTTGCTGACTATGGTCAAACAGTGGCACAAGTGCTCTTGACCAGGATTGACTCCGTGGACCGTCATCGTTATACCAATTGCCGGAATACTTTTTTGGCGTTATTGGAACACCGGGTCATTCCGATTGTTAACGAAAACGATGTGGTCGCTATTGACGAATTAAAAATTGGTGATAATGATAATCTTTCTGCTACGGTGGCAGGTATTGTTGACGCTGATTTATTAATTATCCTTTCCGATGTGGCTGGTCTGTATACGGCTAATCCACAGCGTGACCCCAATGCTCGACTAGTGTCTGAAGTTACCGATATTACTCCTGCCATCGAGGCCAGTGCAGGAGATGCCGGGTCTTTGGTAGGTACGGGCGGCATGGCAACTAAAATCCAAGCGGCTAAGGCAGCCACCAGTTCTGGCATTCATTTGGTGATTGCGGCTGGTGAGGAAAAATATGCCATCGAACGAATTTTAAAAGGTGAAGATTTGGGGACGTTATTTGTTTCCAGAGAAAATAGATTGCAATTTAGAAAACGCTGGTTAGCTTTTGGCGCTCGTATTGTGGGACAAATTGTTATTGATAGCGGTTGTGCCCAGGCGGTGCAACGAGCAGGGGGCTGTAGCATTTTACCTGCGGGTATTTTGGCAGTCAGTGGTGAGTTTGAAGCTGGCAACACAATTAGCGTAGTGGCAGAGGCCGGTCAGGAGTTAGCGCGGGGGCTAACTAATTACTCGTCGGAAGAATTGCAGGCCATCAAAGGCACAAAAACCTCGCAAATTGAAGAACTTATCGGGCATAAACAATTTGACGAAGTTATTCATCGAGATAATTTAGTTATTCTCTAAGGAAGAGATTGCTTTGAGGAGGAACGAGGATGAGTATTGAACAACAAATAGTGAAACAAGCGCAGGGTGCACAAAAGGCCGCTAGGGTTTTAGCAACCTTGTCTACGGCCAGCAAAAATAAAGCCCTAAAGGCCATGGCAGAAGCGCTCTTGGCAGGTAAAAACCATATTTTGGCGGCTAATCAACTGGACATGGAAAATGGTCGTGCCGCTGGCATGAAAGCCTCTCTTTTGGATCGACTACTCCTTACGGAAGGCAGAGTTGAAGCTATGGCAGAAGGTCTACGGCAGGTAGGTAAACTAGCGGATCCGGTGGGAGAAATACTGAGTGGTAAACAATTAACCAATGGCTTGACGGTAACCAAAGTCCGCGTGCCTTTGGGGGTAATTGGGATTATCTATGAAGCACGACCTAACGTTACTGCCGATGCTATTGGACTGTGCCTCAAGTCGGGCAATGCGGTGATTTTAAAAGGTGGCTCAGAAGCCATTCACTCTAATAAGGCGATTGCCGATGTTTTAGTTGAAGCAGCAGCAGGAGCAGGTTTACCTCAGGGTGCGATTGAGTTTATCGACCTTACTGACCATAGCGCCGTAAGCGAGTTGATTAAACTTAATCAATACATTGATGTGGTTATTCCTCGGGGCGGCGCCGGCTTAATTAATTTGGTAGTTCAAAATAGCGCTATTCCGGTGATTGCTACCGGTGTTGGCGTTTGTCATACTTTTGTGGATGCGTCAGCTGCTTGTCAGATGGCGGAGGAGATTGCTTTTAATGCCAAAGTTTCCCGACCGGCAGTTTGCAATGCCATGGAAACGTTGCTGGTACATGAAAAAATTGCATCGGCATTTTTGCCGAGTATGCTGAACCGTTATGCGGAGGCCGGGGTTACAATTTATGGTTGTTCGCGCACCAGGGCTTTTGACAAGCGCGTCCAAGCAGCCACCGAAGAAGACTGGCAAACTGAGTATGGTGACCTGCGTTTAGCAGTTAAAGTGGTGCAAGATTTAGACGAAGCACTTAACCATATTGCTACTTATGGAACCAAGCATTCCGAAGCGATTATCACTAATGACTACACCAACGCTCGTTTGTTTCAACAACGAGTAGATGCGGCAGCGGTTTACGTGAATGCTTCCACTCGCTTTACCGATGGTTTTGAATTTGGCTTCGGTGCAGAAATTGGAATTAGTACGCAAAAACTTCATGCCAGAGGTCCGATGGCGTTGCCAGAATTAACCAGTATGAAGTATATTATTAACGGTACCGGTCAGGTCCGTAATTAAAAAGACTGCCTGCGGGCAGTCTTTTTAATTACGGACAATTATGTTGACGTTAACATAATCTTGTCACCTAATTGTCACAGCCTGGCTTTGACTATCCGAACTACAAAAATTATAATAAGACTATAACGATAGAATGTGAGTGTGATAAATATGGGACAATTTCTCCGGCGTTATAAACTGCTATTGCTGCTACTTTTTATTACGCTGCTGGCTATTTTTGGCGGATATAAATATTACGTCAACAGTCAAGCACCCAAGCTATTGGTCAAAACAGTGCCGATTGAGCGAGGGAGAATTACGGCAACGATTTCTGCGACCGGGTCTTTGAGTGCCGTGGATAATGTAGATATTAACTCCAAAATTACTGGTAGAATTGTAGAAGTTTATGTCCAAGAAAATGAACACGTTTTGGCGGGACAAAAGCTCTTGCGACTAGATGATACAACTTTGTCGGCAACGCAAACACAAACGGCGGCAAAACTACAAAATGCACTGGCTACTTATAACCGGTATTTGAGTTTGGTTAATAATGGGGCTATTGCCCGCAGCGAATATGATACGGCAGAAGCTGATTATATTGTGGCGAAAGCAGCCTATGAGCAGGCTACATCTAATTTAAACGATACTTTGATTGTTTCGCCGATTGAAGGCTATGTTATCGGCAAACCAACGCCGGTAGGCCAAACAGTATCTTCTGGTATATCTTCACCGCAGGTTTTAATGAGCGTGGCTAACCTAGATAATATGCAAATCGAGGTTTTGGTTGATGAGTCTGATATTGGTCAGGTCGTGGTGGGACAACAGGTAGAATTTAGCGTAGATTCCTATCCGGACGTGACCTTTAATGGTGTGGTCAGATTAGTATCTAAAAGTGCAGTTACCGTTAGTAATGTTATTTATTATACAGTGTACGTGGATGTAGCCAATGCAGAGGGTAAACTCTTGCCCAAAATGACGGCAAGAACGGAGCTGATTGTCGGTGCGGCTGATAACGTACTGCTGGTTCCAACCACTTGTCTGCGTGTTGACGGCAGTCGCAAATATGTCCAAGTTTATGACGTAGCGACCAAGGAAACTCGAGAGGTGGACGTAACTGTAGGTTTGGCTAGCGATGATAAAATCGCTATAACCGGCGCCGTAGAAGAAGGACAGCAGGTAGTGGCCAAAGCAATCAAAAAAACAACAGGGCAAGCTAGAATGGGTGGCCCGATGCACTAAGAAAGGAGCGGCAGGATGGCAGTCATTAGATTACAGGACATTATGAAAACCTACCAAATGGGCGATGCTATCGTGCACGCTTTGGATAGAGTGTCGCTGGAAATTACCCAAGGCGAGTTTACCTCAATTATGGGACCTTCGGGTTCAGGCAAGTCTACTATGATGAATATTCTGGGCTGTTTAGATCGGCCAACGTCCGGTCAATACTTTTTGGAAGATAAAGAAATTGGCGGCTATAATGATGATGAATTGGCTTTGACGCGCAATGCCAAAATAGGCTTTGTTTTTCAAAACTTTAACCTTTTGCCCCGCATTTCGGCGTTGGCTAACGTGGCATTGCCGCTGGTCTATGCAGGAGTGCCGGAAGTAGAACGGTTAGAACGGGCACGCGTTGCTCTGACTGCCGTGGGCTTGGGGGAGCGAGTAGAACATCGACCCAATGAAATGAGTGGCGGGCAACGGCAAAGAGTGGCTATTGCAAGAGCCCTTATTAATAATCCGGCCATTGTGATAGCTGATGAACCGACAGGCAACCTGGATACGAAGTCCAGTAGTGAGATCATGGATATTTTTCATCAAATGAACCTGGAGGGTAAAACTGTGGTCATGGTTACTCATGAACCTGATATTGCTGAACAAACCAAGCGCATTATTCGTATGCGCGACGGCAAAATCGTGCAAGATGAAGGAAGGTAGGTGCACCGTGTTTGCAGAAAGTGTAAAAATGGCTATTGATGGGATGTTGGCCAATAAACTGCGCACCTTCCTTACCATGCTAGGTATTATCATCGGAGTGGGTGCAGTGATTGCCATGGTGTCCTTAGGGCTTGGAGTCAAAGAACAGGTCAAAAACAATATTTCCAGTTTAGGCAGTAATCTTTTGATTATTATGCCGGGTGGACGGACAGCCTCCGGTGCTAGGTTAGCTTCCGGTACCGGGGTGAAATTAACCTATGAAGACGCTAAAGCCATTGAAAAAACAGTGGACGGCATTGCTTATGTGGCACCTTCTGTTAATTCTGCTTACCAACTAGTCGTGGGTAACCAAAACTGGACAGCTAGGGTAGAAGGCAGTACACCTAATATTATTGCTATTCGTAGCTATCAAATCGGTAGTGGGAGAATGTTTACCGAAAAGGACTTAACGGGACGAGCACGGGTAGCTGTGATTGGACAAACTATTGTCGATAATTTATTTCCGGAAGGTAATGCCGTAGGGCGAATCCTGCGTATTAACAAGGCGCCTTTTCAGGTAGTGGGAGTTTTAGACGCCAAAGGCCAGTCCGCTAGCGGGCAGGATCAAGACGATGTGGTTTATATTCCCTTGACTACCGCTCAACAAAGAATGATGGGCATTACCCATGTGAACAGTATTACTGTGCAGGCACAAAACGAAGACTTAGTCAGCGAAGTACAAGATGACACGGCCGTGCTTTTAAGGTCACGACACAAAATCAAAGACAACGAAGACGATGATTTTAATGTGCGCAACCTGGCGGCGCTCATGGCAACTATGATGGAAACAGCCAACACGATTACTATTTTATTGGGTAACATTGCAGCTATTAGCCTTCTTGTGGGTGGGATCGGTATTATGAATATTATGTTGGTTTCTGTGACAGAACGCACTAGAGAAATCGGTATTCGCAAAGCATTAGGGGCGACTTACAAAAATATTTTGTTACAATTTCTCATTGAAGCTATGGTTATTGGCGTAGTAGGTGGTATAATAGGAACACTATTAGGAGTGGGTGCATCTTTTGCTATTTCGTACTTTGCAGGATGGCAAACAGTGATTTCCATTGCGGCGATTATAGTAGCAGTCTTCTTTTCCGTGGGTATTGGTTTATTTTTTGGCATTTATCCTGCGAGAAAAGCGGCGTTACTGGATCCAATCGAGGCTTTGCGACATGAATAAAAAAGACTATAATTGGAGCGAGCTCTGGCAGGCTTGGTGTGTATACGTTAAGCAGCCTAAAACTGTTTTTGATTTACAGGACCGTGCCAAAGCGGTCCTGTTCCTTGTAGTTGTGATTGTCCTTGCACAGGCAGTTGTACAAGCTCTTTTAAATTTGTTATAATTAACAGATAAGATTTGAGAGGTATGAGGGGTATAACAGTGAACCGAAAGAAGTTAGGCATTATGGGTGGTACGTTTGACCCAATACACAATGGGCATTTGGAAACTGCTGAATTTGTCTATCAACAGTTGGAACTGGATAAAATCATCTTTATTCCCGCTTATATTGCGCCACATAAAGTTGGTATCGAGGTTGCTTCAGCACCTGATCGTTTTGCCATGACGGTTTTGGCAACCAGAAAGTGCCCACATTTTACTGTTTCAGAGATGGAACTAGTGCGTCAGGGCATCTCTTACACTTATGATACAGTAGTGGCTTTACTTGAAGAATATGGTAAGGACTATGATTTATATTTAATCATTGGTGCGGATTCTGTAACTGGCCTAGACACCTGGCACAGAATTGAAGAGTTACTGCGTTTATGCAAATTTGTGGCCGCAACACGCCCGGGTTTTGCACCTACCGTAGATAAAGTAATAGAATATTTTGGGGAACTTGGCCGCACACAGATTACTTGGCTCAATACTCCTGAAATGGATATTTCTTCAACTGATATCAGACAAAGGATAAGAGCCCAGCAGGCAATTACCGGTTTGGTACCACCGGCGGTAGAACAGTATATTCTGACTAAAGACCTCTACCGTTAGTAGTAGGTCTTGTTTGATGTTTATTCTGGGACAAGGAAGGTGTTGTAATGTTATCAATCCAAAAGATGAAAGAAATACTGCGCGAGTCTTTACCGCGCAAGCGCTATGAACATTCGCTGGCAGTTTATAAAACCGCTAAAGAATTTGCCGTAGTACATAATGTGGATCTGGATAAAGTAGCGGTAGCCGCTCTTTTACATGATTGTGGACGTGAGATACCGACCAAAGAACATATGGCGAAAGCTTTGGCTTTGGGGTTAGACATCGATTATGTAGAAAGACACCAACCAATTTTGCTTCATGCTAAATTAGGCGTTTATTTAGCACAAACTAAATACGGGGTCAAAGATAAAGAAATATTGGACGCCATTTTGCAACATACAACGGGTGCACCTAAGATGACCCCGCTAGCCATGATTGTGTATTTGGCCGATTTATTAGAACCCACCAGAGGTTTTGCCGGAATTGAGGAAATGCGTTTGCTGGTGAAGCAGGATTTGGAAAAAACCATGATGCGTGCCTATGCACAAACCATCAAATATTTACTGGAGTATGATTTATTAATTCATCCTAATTGTATTTATGGGCGCAATGAATTGGCTGTTAAGTTTAAGCAAGCCCTACAAAAACATTAAGGGAGACAGGTATGGACGAAGAATATAATACCGAACATCCGAAGCGGCATAGAAGATTACGGGTGGGGCGGTTGCTGCTGGTGCTACTATTATTGACGGTGGCCGTGAGTGGCTGTTTTTGGTTGGGGCAGACGATCTATAAACTATTTGCGACTCCGGTAGTACCGGTGACTGTGGCTAACGACGAAACCCTGCTGGATGAAACCTTAAATCGCCGTATTAACGTTTTAATTTTGGGTATTGATGATGGTGACAGCGAAGATTTTGAGGGGCCGAAACGGACTGATGCGATGCTGGTTGCTAGTTTTGACCCTGACCATAACGAAGTAGCCTTGGTGTCGATCCCCCGTGATACGAGAGTGCAAATTCCGGGGCGAGTGGGTCTAGATAAGATCAACCATGCGCACGCTTATGGCGGCGTACTACTAGCCAAGCAAACAGTGGCAAATCTACTGAAAATACCCATCCATTATTATGTATTGCTCAATTGGCAAGGTTTTATTGATGTGATTAATATTATTGGCGGCGTAGATATGTACGTTGAAGATAATATGAATTATGAAGACCCCTATGCCGATTTAAAAATACATATTACCAAAGGTTATCAGCATTTAGATGGCAAGCTGGCAGGAGAGTACGTGCGTTTCCGGAGTGATGAACTAGGGGATATTGGACGTGTACAACGGCAACAACGCTTCCTAAAAGCTTTAGCGTCAGAATTTTTCAACTTAACCAATGTTATTAAACTACCTACTTTGGTTACCACGGTAGAACAACACATTAAAACCGACATGGACGCCTTAACCATGATTAAAACCATTAATAGTTTTAAAATTTTTGGCGGTGAAAAAGTAAAATCGGAAATGTTGTATGGTAAGTTTGAAACCATTAATGATATTAGTTATTGGGTGACTACGCCCACAGAAACAGCAAGAACTTTAGCGGAATTGAAAATTCCTTATCAAAAAATGCAAGAATGAAAACAGGAGGCGATATATTAATGACAACAAGTAAAGAATTAGCACAAAAAATTGCAAACTTAGCCAATGATAAAAAAGCGGAGGATATTTTGCTCTTAAGTATGGAAGGAATTTCACCGGTAACGGATTATTTCCTCATTTGCAGTGCCGGTAATAGCACGCTGGTCAAAGCTATTGCTGATAATATCGAAGATAAAATGGCAGCAATTGGAATTAATGCCATGCACAAAGAAGGGTACGCAGAGGGTCGTTGGATTCTTATGGATTACGGTAACTGTGTGGCGCATATTTTCTTGGAAGAAGAACGGGATTTTTATAATTTAGAACAGTTATGGGCTGATGCACCGACAGAGGCTTTTGTGGAGCAAGAGAACAATGGATGAGGAAAAGAAATTTGCAGTAAAAACTGTAGGCGAGCATCGGGCAGGCGATGTTGTAACGCTGACGGCGGTGCGCGAAAGTGAACTGGGTGTCTTTTTAGATGCCGGCACCGGCGATACTTCCGATGATATTTTGCTACATAAACAACAACAGCAAGGGCTGGAAGTCAAAGTTGGTGACAAAATCGAAGTTTATTTGTACCTGGACCCTCAGGGCAGATTGACGGCCAGCTGTAAATTACCCAAAATGCGCGAAGGTCAATTAGGCTATGTGAAAGTGCTTAGTGTCACCAAAGATGGTGGCTTCGTGGATATTGGGGCCGAGCGTGGTGTCTTTTTGCCTTACAGTGAAATGCACGGCCATGTCATGGCAGAGCAACTGATTTGGGTCAAGCTCTATCGGGATAAAACCGGACGACCTGCTGTGACCATGCGGGTAGAAGAAGACATGATTAAAGCTTCTAAACCAGCTACCGAGGTTAAAATCGGTGATAATATTACCGGTACTATTTATAATATCCTACCGGAGGGCTTCTTCCTTATTACGGCGGAACGCTATATTGTGTTCCTGCATCGTTCCGAAGTCCCTGGGGGCAGACTGGATTTTGGACAAAAAATAACCGGCCGCGTGGCTTATGTGCGTGCCGATGGTAGATTAAATATGTCTTTGCGAGCACAAAAAGAACACGCTCGCGTGGCTGATGCCGATGTTATTTTGTCTTTGCTACAAAAGCGTAAAGGCAGTATGCCCTATGGCGACGATACCCCGGCAGAGATTATCAAAGATGTGTTTGGTATCAGTAAGGCTGCTTTTAAACGAGCCTTGGGTAAGCTGATGAAAGAAGAAAAGGTCAAACAAGAAGCTGGCTGGACGACTTTACTCTAAAGTGCACCCAGAGTCCACAGGACGGTCTTGACAAAAGACTGATGTCCCATTATAATAACAGAGTATTAGCTTCGGGGGCATAGCTCAGCTGGGAGAGCGCTTGCATGGCATGCAAGAGGTCAGGAGTTCGATCCTCCTTGTCTCCACCAACTACAAACACTAATAACCATGCAGGTCTGCGGACTTGCATGGTTTTTTTGGCTCTATAATAGCAAATAAAAGCCCCCAGCAGTGCAAGAAAAAAGTTCATGCGAGGGGGGAGTAGGCAAGTTTTATTTATTAGCTTAGTTTGCTTCTGATTTCGATAATTTTGCCCAAAATTTTAATAGGAAGACAGGCGATTTCCTGGTAAGTATAGAACTGGGGCTGTTGGAGGTTAGTATTAAAGGCGACTAGATTAATGCCGGTAGCGTGATAAATAGCTTGTTTAATGGTTATTTTGTGTTCTGCAATCAGAAATAAGCCAATATTACCGCTATCCAGATTTTTTTGCGCATGGACAATGGCGATGTCGCCGGGGGCTATACGTGGTGTCATGGTTACTTCCTCGACCAGGAGGGCAAAAGTATCACCAACTTGGTCTAAGGCGGCTGGTAATTCTCGAGAGGTTAGGACTCGAGGGAAAATGGTGGTGCTCGTTGTATTTAAATAAGAAATTTCGGCTGTCGGTGTCGGGAAAAAGTGATAGTGACCAAGAATTAAATAGTCTAGCGAGATGCTACCGGCGATGGAGATTTGTTTGAGAATTTCTTGATCGGGAAATCTTTTGTTTGCTTCATACAAAGAGATGGTAGACATAGAAAGGCCAAGCAATTTCCCGAATTGGGCTTGCGTTAAGGACAACTTAGTGCGGAGTTCTTTTAAACGGTCACCAAAGGTTGCAGTGCGTTTTGTTTCCATGATAAAACACCTCTGAATAATTATATCTTTACAAATAGCAAAGTTCAATTGCCTTTACAAAGTGTCAAAAATACTTGACAACTGAACACTATAAGCCTTAAAATAAAACTAGATATTGACTAAGTGCAAACGTGGTGGCTGATGTGCAAAAAACATTACAAACGTTGCTCAATGAAAAACAAGTTAAACAAGTGGTACTGGCGAAGGAGCTTAACCTTTCGGAAGCACAAGTATCACTTCTTGTGGCCGGTAAACGGAGCATGAAGCTGGAAGTAGCAGCTGTTTTTGCGCGCAAGCTCCAGCTTAGTTTAGAAGCTGTTGATGAAGCTTTAAGGTTTGCAAAAAGCAAAGCTAGTAAAAAACAGGGAAAATAGTACTAATTAGCAACAAGAAAGGCGGTAGCACCCATGGACCTGTTGGATAGTATTTGCCAGCAATTAGGCTTCGCTTTCATTTCAGATATGCGGGGTAAGGTAACGCCCAACCAATTTGCTGTGGTTTTAAGAAGTTCTGATCCGGAAAGCTATACACTGGCAGAGTGGCAAGAAGCAGTGCGGTATATTTTTAATGAAGAATTGCTTGAAGGTGAACAATTGTCAACGAAAGTAGCACTTTGGCAATATTTTAAAGTGGAAGACTAGAGGCTAACAAACGAACCGTGAGTTCGCTTGTTAGCCTTTTTTATTTGCGTGAAGACTTGTGTAAGGTAGAGCAGTTAGCAGGAGGTTTCATAAGTAGAGGATATCTAGCAATGCTTGCCATACTTCTTAAAAAAGTATATGATTTAAGAAATGAATATTTAGTTTATGTAACAGGCAAACAATCAAAAGGAGCGGCGCCCTATGTTAGAACGAGCTAAAATCTTGATTGTAGAAGATAACGTGACCAATCGTTTACTCTTGCGCAAAATTATAACTAATAAATATGAAATACTGGAAGCCACTAATGGACAGGAAGCACTGGACTTTTTAATGGTTAAAAACCATGGCATAGCTGCTGTATTGTTAGATTTGGTAATGCCGATCATGGACGGCTATACCTTCTTGCAAGTGGTCAGAGCTAAAAGAGAGCTGGCTAAATTACCGATTATCGTTTTGGCTGCTAGTGAGGATAATAAAACCGAGGTGGACGTTTTAAAAATGGGCGCTACGGAATTTTTACGTAAGCCCTATGAACCAACTTTGGTGCGACAAAGATTAGCCAATATTTTACTTTTGAGTGATGCTGTTAAATTTAGAAAACTGGCGGAGCATGATACGTTGACCGGTATTTACAATAAGGATACCTTTGTTGCCAGAACACGAGAAATGCTACTAGCCAATATGCAACAAGACTATGATTTGATTTGTCTAAATATTGAGCGTTTTAAACTGGTTAATGACCTGTTCGGTGAGGCAGAAGGTGATGCCTTGCTTTGCTATTTAGCTAACTATATTGATAAAAAATGGTACCAGAAAGCAGCAACCTATGGTCGTATTGGCGGGGATATTTTTGCCGTGTGTGTACCGAGGACCGCAGGTTATGAACCTAAAATGTTGGAAGCTGCGGAGCAAAACCTGCGGGCTTATCCCTTGGATTTGCGGGTGGTAGTGGCGTATGGTATTTATCGGATCGAAGACCATACTTTGCCGGTGACGACGATGTGTGATCGAGCGTTATTAGCGGCTAATAGTGTCAAAGGTAGCTATGATAAAAATTACGCAGTTTATACGGAGGAACACCGTGCAGCTTTGTTGCGAGAACAGGCTGTGATTAATGATATGCACAAAGCTTTGGAGCAAAGAGAATTTGTGGTATATTATCAGCCTAAATTTGATTTGGATCAAGGCGGAATTGTGGGGGCGGAGGGTCTGGTGCGTTGGCAACATCCGACTAAGGGCTTGATTGCACCGGATGATTTTATTCCCATTTTTGAAAAAAATGGTTTTATTACCGTGCTAGATGAATATGTGTGGGAAGAGGTTTGTAAACTTTTGGCTCGCCTGCAAAAAACCGATAAGCAGGTGCTGCCTATCTCTGTTAATGTCTCGCGGGTGGATATTTATAATCCTTCTTTGTGTGATAAGTTAGTAGCCTTAATTAAGAAATATAAGTTGCCCCCGGCACTTTTAGAACTAGAGATTACGGAAACATCTTATACGGATAACCAAAAGCAATTAATTGATGTGGTGCATCGGCTTAAAAGCTTGGGCTTCATCGTCCAAATGGATGACTTCGGCAAGGGGTATTCTTCCTTAAATATGCTGAACGATGTGCCTGTAGATGCCATTAAGCTGGATATGAAGTTTTTGCATGACACCAAAGTGGGAGTGCGGAGCGGTAATATTTTAAATTTTGTTGTTAATATGGCGAACTGGCTAGGGATGCCTGTCATTGCCGAAGGGGTAGAAACCTTGGAGCAAGTGGTATTTTTAAGGAGCATCGGCTGTAACGTGGGACAGGGCTATTATTTTTCCAAACCCATTCCCGAAAATGAATTCCTAAAAATTTTGCATTCCCTGCAAACGACGCCGATCCGTTATAGAATTAAGGCTGACAGTGAGAGTATTGATATTGCAGAATTTTGGAAGCCGGATTCAGCGGTCAATCTTTTGTTTAATAACTTTGTGGGTGCGTTAGTTTTATTGGAAGCAATTGGCGAGAGGGTTTCAGTCCTGCGGGCTAATGATCGCTATTATAAACTGTTTGGAGTGCCTCGAGCCTGTGTTTATCGGGTGGCAGCTAATCTTCTGGAGCAAGTCTATCCCCAGGACAAAGAGAAGTTTTTGTCCCTTTTGGAGGAGGCTAGTACCAGTGGCAATGAAGTAACCGGGGACTGTCGGTGGTATAATCCGGAAACGGCACAACTTATTTGGTTGCACCAAGGTGTGCGGATGATTTATCAAGCAGGTAAACGCACCATCTTTTTGGTTTCCGTGGAAGATTTTACCAGAATAAAAACCGATGAAAATATTTTGCGGGTGGGCTACGTGGAAGCCGCTAACTATAAGCATAGTCAAATTGCGGCAGCACTTTTTTATTTCAAGGTGGATTTGAGTGCCGGCAAAGTCTTGGAAACAACTTTTGAGCTAGCGAAGGAACTTCTATTAGCCGGTCAGAATGAAATGGAAACCATCTACAAACATTTTGTGGATCTGATGGTGCATCCGGAAGAACGCCAGATGGTGAAACGGTTTTATGACCGTAAAACCATTTTGAGTCATTTCTATCAAGGGGAAAAAAATAATTATATCGAATGTCGTTGCAAAACTGACGTTGCTGCCAAAGCTTATCGGTGGGTCAGCGTAACCTATAACTACATTAAAGACACTGTGACTGACCATGTGCTGGCCTTTGTCTATCTGCGTGATATTCATGAAAAGAAAATAGAAGAACTGGAAATTCAGTATAAAGCTCAGCGTGACCAACTCAGTGGGTTGTATAACAGAGGCACCTTTGTGGAAATGACTGCTAATTTTTTACAAAAGCGCAAGGATACACAAAAATCAGCTTTCATCTTTTTGGATTTGGACGATTTCAAGCTGGTGAATGATACCTACGGCCATTTACAAGGGGATAAACTACTGACGCAGGTCGGGAATTTATTACAGGAAACCTTCCATGGGGACGAGATTATTGGGCGCTTCGGTGGGGACGAAATGGCAATTTTTGTGCCCAAGATTAAATCCCGAGAAGAAGCGTTGCAAAAAGGGTGGTCTCTTTGTCATAAATTGCAAAACAAGATTTCAATGCCGGAGGGCATGACGATTGGTTGCTCCGTGGGGATTGCCCTTGCACCGGAACACGGTACGAGTTTTGATGTTTTGTATCATCATGCGGATTTAGCCTTGTATAAAGCAAAACAATATGGCAAAAATCAATGTGCACTCTATGATGAGCAGCTACCACCAGCCGTTATTCCCCACGAAATGTTGAATCGGGAATGGCTGATGGACGAAGTTGATGACTTAATCTATGTGTGCGATGTAGAAACCTATAATTTAATTTATGTGAACCAAGCGGCCTTAGTGGCCTATCATAATGAGCATAAGTCTTACCATAATAAAAAATGCTATGAGTTTATGTTCGGACAAAAGCAACCCTGTGCTGATTGTAACAAAAATGAATTAAGCTATGATAAATTCCATAACTGGCATTATCGTAATTTTCAGCTCCAGCGTGACTATATTATCAAAAACAAGCTTATTAAATGGAATGATCGGACGATGCGACTGGAAATAGCAGTGGATATTAGTGGCGAAGATTTTAGGCGTGGTGAACCGGTACATAAGAGTAAGTAGCCGGTGAGAAAGTACTTGCTTGCACGTAATAAAGAAGATATAATAAATACGAATATATTGCTAAGCTGGTGCTTTAGGTGCGTGTGTGTAAAAAAATCATATAAAAATTAGCTAAGGGAGACTTTTAGCTACGCGGAAGTGCAGGTGAATTGAGTAATTGGGCAAAATACGCAAAATAATTAATGTTTTTCAACGAATTTTCAATGAAAATGAAACGTTTACCCTCATGCTAGTTCCTCATGATGGTGAGGAAATTAAGCGTACTGCCTTAGAAACCAAATTGTTACGCAATCTTATTGTTACGTCAGGGGTTGTGCTTTTTATAGGTGCGTGTTTCGTTACCCGTTATGCTTATGTGATGCATTGTGCTACCAGTGAGCTCAAAAGTTTAGAGGAATTTAGAGCGACGCGAGCAGAACAGGAACAACAAATAGCCAATTTTACCACGACGACTGTACAGTTACAAAATAATTTAACCGAGATAGCTAAACTGGAAAATGCCGTGCGACAACAACTGCAAAAAGCTGGCGGTGAGGAAACTTCTCGCTCCAGTGTAGAACGTACCGTTACGATTGATTTAGACGGTGCTAAAGGTGGTAATCAAGGCAAACCACTTTCCAGACTCGAAGTGTTGGCGAAGCAACAACAAAGCTTGCAAAATGCTCTAGCCGGTAAAAAAGCTAATATGGAAAGTCTGCTCGCAAAGCTAGAAGACTACAACTATAAAGTAGAAGTGACACCTAGTGCTTGGCCGACAGATGGTGGTAGTATTACTTCTATGTACGGCGGGCGCAATAATCCTTTTGGTAGTAGCTATGACTGGCATCCTGGCATTGATATTGCCGTGGACTATGGCACGCCTATTTATGCTACAGCCAGTGGTACTGTGGTTCATGCCGGCTGGTATGGCGGATATGGTCGTTATGTGAGAATTGAACATGATTTTGGTTATGCCAGTGCTTATGGACATATGAGTGAATTGGATGTAACCGAAGGCAAGGCTGTCCAAAAGGGTGATGTGATTGGCTATTGTGGCAGTAGCGGCTATAGCACAGGACCGCATTTACATTTTGAAGTTTTGTATCATGGTGATACCGTTAATCCGTTGGATTTTCTCTAAAGCATTAGCTACGATGAAGCCCTTTCCGTAAGCGAAAGGGCTTTTTTCTATGTATTCAAAATACATTAAAAATTCTGACAATTGGCTCTTGCCCTAGGCTATGGCTTAGGTTATAATATAGACAAGAAGTGAGGAAGCTCTTCATAGGAAACGAGAGAGAATCGGAAACAGATTTGAATGGTAATGAACTGGTCGCCAAAGTTCGGAAAGTTACTGTACGCAACTAGCCTGTAGATTGGTCTACTCTCTCGTTCCTATTTGAAAAAGAGGGCAGAGATACTTGTTCTGCCCTCTGTAATATCGGCTCATGCACCTCTAAAAAAGGTGTTCGGTGATTATGATTATCAGAAGCACTCCACAGTGACCGTAGCCGGCCAAAGCAGAAGAGGGAGTCCACATGGTGCTCATAATCGAAAAGCCCCGTCCAACGTTACCGTTGGACGGGGCTTAGTTTATGGTTAGTTATTTTTTGTTTAGGGCTTGCAAAACATTTGCCACTAATGAAGCTAGTGCGGCTTTAGTGATGGGACTTAAATTTTCTAGCGGAGTTCCGGCATCGTCACCGGCGACTACTTGTGGGTCAATAGGCAATTTACCTAGAAACGTGAGCTTACGGTCGGCTGCTAGTTTTTCGCCACCGCCAGCTTTGAAGATATTATGTACCGTCTGGCAATTAGGGCAGACGAAGCCACTCATGTTTTCGACAATACCCAGCACCGCTACGTGTGCTTGTTCACAGAAGTTAAGGGATTTACGCACATCTGCTAAGGCTACTTCCTGGGGGGTTGTCACGACGATAGCTTGGGCATCAGTAATGGTTTGCACGATGGTCAAAGGTTCGTCACCAGTACCGGGCGGGCAGTCAATAATGAGGAAATCTAGGGGTTCCCATTGGGTATCGGCAAGAAATTGTTTAATGACGCTAATCTTGAGAGGACCACGCCAAATGAGGGCGGCATCAGGGTCAGTAAGCAGTCCTTGCACCGTCATTACTTGCAAATTTTCGCTATATTGAAAGGGTAACATTTTATTACCGATGGCATTAAGGGGCAGACCGATTAGCCCTAAAATACCGGCGATGCTGGGGCCGTGAAGATCTACGTCTAAAAGACCGACACTATAGCCCTGTTCACTTAAAGTTACGGCAAGATTAGCAGCCACGGTACTTTTACCCACGCCACCTTTACCGCTCATCACTACTAATTTATGCTTTACTTGTGCCAAAAAAGCGTTAATGTTCTGGTCCTGTTCATCTACCGGTTTGTCTTGGCAAGTATCATTTTCTTGGCAACTATCACAATTATGATCACAGCTCATCTTATCACTCCTTTGAAATTTAAATACAGTTCTACTATATATAAACAGGAAAGCTTTGTCAATTATAAGAGATGTTAATTAATGGAAATAGTGTTCTTTATCGTGTATAATATAAGTAATCTTAGGAGGTTATAATAATGCAAATTAAACATCTTAGTAAAAAAATTTTAACTGTCGGTTTGTTGGGACTAGCGTGTTGGGGCTTGGGCGGTCAAGACGTCAACGCCCGTAGCCATTATAATGATGGCGAGGTGTTTACTTCCACGCAGGTCATGCACAATGCGCAGGTACTTTATCATACTAATGCCTATGCCAATTGGGTGTGGCACGGAGAACAGGGTTTGCCTACAGGTTTGAGATTTTTAGTAATTCCTAATGGTCAAAAGACGCAAACCGTGGTAACCACAGCGCAGGATACCAAAATGGATGAGGAAAGAATGTTGGCAGCCGCTCAAGCTAAATTCCAAGGTGCGGACTATGCAAAGCAACTTGTGCTCTATGCCACTACAGGTCCTAGTGCCGCCAAAACAGAGATTGCCATTAGCAGGGTAGAGCTTTTTGGCCGTTTGCTCAATGTGACAGTGGCTTTACAAGATGCCGAGCTTAATACACCTCTTACCATGAATTTGATTTATCCGGAAACTTTTAAAACTATTAGCCGTTCCCAATTGCCGGTTAGCGGTAGTTTGCGCGTGCGTTTCGTGGATATGAAAGGTCATGCTCTAGCTGTAGAAGACATTATGCTCACTAGATAAAAGTCGTTCTTAGGTACTTATTAGTGCAAGGGTTTCCTATTATATGGTATTAGTGTTAAGCCCAGCGTTACAACATTTTTAATGTGAACACGTTTTTACTTCTCCTTACCCCGCTGCCTTCACCGTTATCTGTGAGGGCAGCGGGGTCTTTTTTTTGGTTCAGGACAAGCCGTTATCGATACAAATACAAGGCAAAAAGTAGTTTGTTTTTAACAGGAGCTGTAACATTGTTAACAACGTAGAATAATAATAAAAAAGTGTAAAGAAAATGCTTGACAAGTATCTGCCTGGAGGGTTAAGATACTAACAATTACTTTAGTCAACCATAATTAAGGACAAGGCGGCTAGGACATGGACTCTTTACGTACAATTAATTTAGCAACTGTATTCGCATTTACTTACACCCAAGGCTATTATTTTAGCGTTGGGTACTTTAATTGCCTAGAACAGCATAGCTTAAATTACGTAAATAGAGGACATCGCTATTGATTTAGGGCAGCTTGATTGCAGCTAAATAATTGCCGGCAGATGCAGACTCCTTTACGGGTCTGTTTTTTTTATGCCCAAACAGCTTGGGTAAAAACAACTAATAATTAAAAACAAAGGATGTGTTCATGATGATTATCGTATTAAAACCGGGTACACCGGTACAAGAAGCGGACAAAATTAAAAGTATGCTCCTGCGTGATGGTTTTCAAATTAATGAAATCGTCGGTGTGAATATGACAATTTTGGGTGTTATTGGAGATACCAGTGCTTTGGACCCCAAAAGAATTACGGTCAACGATTGGGTAGAAAAGGTCATGCGGGTACAAGAACCGTTCAAACGTGCCAATCGAATGTTTCACCCCGAACCAAGTATTATTGACGTAGGGGGTATGAAGATTGGTGGGAAAAAATTAGCCGTGATAGCAGGGCCTTGTTCCATCGAAACTGTGGAGCAAATGAACTGTGTTGCTCAAGCTGTTAAAGTAGCAGGAGCCACGCTTTTGCGCGGTGGCGCATTTAAGCCCAGAACCTCTCCCTACTCTTTCCAAGGTTTGAAAGAAGAGGGGTTGACGATGCTGCAAGCAGCCGGACGTGCTAATGGACTACCGATTGTGACAGAGATTATGTCCGCCGATAAAATCGAACGCTTTGTAGAAGATGTGGATTTAATTCAAGTGGGTGCACGTAATATGCAAAACTTTGAATTATTGAAAGAATTGGGCAAAACGAATAAACCGATTTTGTTGAAAAGGGGTTTAGCTGCTACCATTGAGGAATGGATCATGTCCGCTGAATACATTATGGCAGGCGGCAATGAAAATGTTATTTTGTGTGAGCGGGGTATTAGAACCTTTGAAACTTATACCCGAAACACACTGGATCTCAGTGCTATTCCAGCTGTGAAAAAACTTAGTCACTTGCCGGTTATTGTGGATCCTAGCCATGCGGCAGGAATGTGGTGGATGGTGGAGCCTTTGGCGAAAGCGGCGATTGCAGTTGGTGCTGATGGCTTGATGATCGAGGTTCATAATGATCCTGCTAATGCCTGGTGCGATGGGGCACAATCTTTGAAACCGGAGCGGTTTGCTACTTTAATGCAGGATTTGCGTAGTATTGCGGAAATTGTTGGTCGGGAACTATAATAAACTCACGGAAAAAACGAGGAACGTTAAACAGGAGAGTAAAATAGCTTATAATAGAGGTAACTTAAAGTTTTCAAGTAGCGAGGTAGAAGATGAAACAACAGGTGCAGGCAGGAGAACAGGCAAAAAAAGTCGACCAGGAAGTTTGCCAAGGTCTGGTCTTTGGCATTGTGGGGTTAGGGCTGATGGGAGGCTCTTATGCGAAGGCGTTACGCCGCTTGGGAGCACGTAAAATCATCGGGTTAGATCGAGATAAGGCTATTTGTAGGGCGGCACAGCAAGAGGGACTGGTTGATTTCACTTGTGACGAACAAAACGAAGCCTTGAGGGAAGTTAACGTGCTTATTTGTGCAGTTTACCCTAGTAGCTTGTTGGGCTTCGTACAACGCAACGTCAGCTATTTGCACCCGCAGGTTTTGTTAACAGATGTTCTGGGCATCAAGGGGGATTTGCCCGCAAAGATTGCCGGGTTATTGGGACCACAGATGGCTTTTGTAGCGGGGCATCCGCTTGCAGGTAAGGAAGGTCAGGGGCTAGCACAAGCAGATGCCGATATTTTTGTTGGTGCGAATTATTTGGTCATGACCGGGGCGCACAACAGGGCGACTAAGGTTGAGTGGCTCAAAAACTTCGCACTGGCGCTGGGGTGTAAGCAGGTGGTGGAAATGACACCAGCAGAACATGATGCGCTGATTGCCTATACCAGCAATTTACCCCATGTTCTAGCGCTGGCACTTCTAAATAGTACGTCTTTTGGGGAGCAGACTAAAGACCTGGTGGGCGGTAGTTTTCGTGATGCTACTAGGGTAGCTACGATTAATGCGGAGCTATGGTCGGAATTGTTGCTAGCCAATCGGAGGAACGTGCAAAAGGAAATCAGTAATTTGCAAGCTGAACTAGCTAAATGGTCAGAGGCCTTACTTAGACAGGATCAAGGGCAAGTGGAAGCGATGATGAAAACGGCAGCTGCTAGAAGAAGGGATTTAACAGATGGAAACAATAACTGTTGAACTGGCAACGAAAAAATATGATATTAACATCGCCACTGGTTCTTTGACGCAAGTGGGGACGCAGGTGCGACGCCTAACGCAGGCGGAGAAGGTGGCTATTATTACCGATAGGAACGTGGATAGTTTGTACGGAGCCACGGTACAGCAAACTTTGGAGCAGGCGCAGTTTGCCGTGACCAGAATTGTGCTTGTTCCGGGAGAAGAGAGCAAAAATCTTACGGTATTACAAAGTGTTTATGAGCAATTAGCCGCCGCCGGTATTACGCGTAGCGACCTAGTGCTCACTTTAGGTGGCGGCGTGGTAGGGGATTTGGGGGGCTTGGCCGCCGCCACCTTTTTGCGAGGCGTGCCCTACATTCAGCTCCCTACTTCCCTTCTGGCTCAAATTGACAGTAGTATTGGGGGCAAGGTGGCCGTAGATTTAGCAGGTGGTAAAAACCTAGTGGGTTGTTTTTATCAGCCGCTGGGGGTTTTTATTGACCCAGACGTGCTGGGGACGTTACCACTACGCTATTTGCAGGATGGAATGGCGGAAGTAATTAAATACGGTTGCAGTTTGGACGCAGAACTTTTTGCCCGCTTAGGCAGTTTTACTAACGCTGGGGAACTTTTGGCGAATATCGAAGAGGTGATTATTACCTGTTGCAAGTTAAAAGCGGAGATTGTGGCTCGTGATGAATTTGATACCGGGGAACGGATGCTACTGAATTTCGGACATACGGTGGGACACGCAGTGGAAAAGACGTATCATTACCATACCTATACTCATGGTGAGGGTGTGAGTATCGGCATGGTATTTCTAACCAAGCGAACAGAAAAGCTGGGTTTGACGGAGGCGGGTACGACAGTACGCCTAGAGCAGTTACTGGCGCAGTACCAGTTGCCTACAACAGTGCAGTTAACGCAGGAGGAACTGCTGGCGGCGGTGCAAGTGGATAAAAAGCATCAGGGCCAGCGGCTCACGCTAGTGGTTTTAGAAAAAATTGGCAAGGCACGTTTATTGCAGGTACCGTGCTCGGAGCTGACAACTTATTTGGGTGAAGAAGGGAACAACTGATGACTACGTTACGAATTACGCCACAAATTTTGAGCGGCACGGTGCAGGTGCCTTCTTCCAAAAGCATGGGTCACCGAGCACTGATTTGTGCGGCCTTAGCCCAGGGAATCAGCACGTTAACGGGGGTGAGCTGGTCTGCCGATTTAGAGGCGACTAGTCAAGGTTTGCGTAGCTTGGGTGCACAGATTGAGGTGGTGGGTAGTGGCGCAGAGGGTAGACGCAACTTGGTGGTGACCGGTATAGGGGGCAAACCTCGCTTGACCAAACCAGTTAGCCTAGATTGCGGGGAATCCGGTTCAACTTTGCGTTTCTTGCTCCCTTTAGGGGCGTTATGCGGAGTACCGATTACTTTTACCGGTCATGGTCAACTGGTGACTAGACCCCTGCAAGCCTATTATGATATTTTCGCCCAACAGGGTCTTAGCTATCGGGTAGCGGTTAGTGGTAAGCTACCTGTGACGGTGCAGGGCGAGCTACACTCTGGCGCTTATGCTGTGCCGGGCAAGGTTAGTTCGCAATTTATTAGCGGTCTACTTTTTGCGTTGCCGCTTCTGGTAGGGGACTCAGTACTGACGATAACAGAGCAGCTGGAATCCCAGAGCTATGTGGCGCTTACGGTGAAGGCTTTAGCCGAAAGTGGCGTTCACATTGAACAGCAAGATAATCGCTGCTATCGAATTGCCGGTGGGCAAAAATATCAGCCTAGGAAGTTTGTCGTAGAAGGAGATTATTCACAAGCCGCTTTTTGGTTAGTGGCCGGAGCTTTGGGTGGGCACATTACGTGTCGGGGGTTGGACCTAGAGTCGGTGCAGGGAGATCGGGCGATTGTTAGCATTCTCCAACAGATGGGTGCTCTTTTGCGAGCGACGGCGGACGGAGCAAGGGCAGTTGGCGTTACGCCTACGGTCGCCACGGTAATTGACGCCGCAGATTGTCCAGATTTGGTGCCGATTTTAGCAGTAGTTGCCGCCCTGAGCGAGGGGCGCACGGAGATTGTGCACGCAGAACGTTTACGGTTTAAGGAATGTGATCGTTTGCAAGCTATGCGGATAGAGCTGACGAAGCTAGGTGCCGAGGTGGAGGAAGTACCGACAGGCTTGGTTATTCATGGTCACCGGGTTTTACCGGGTGGGGTGACGGTGGACTGTTGGCAGGATCATCGCATTGCGATGAGTTTAGCCATCGCTTCTATTGGCTGTCAAGCGCCGCTAACGCTAGTAGGTACAGAATGTGTACAAAAATCTTACCCTAATTTTTGGCAGGACTTTGTTAGCTTAGGTGGACAAATTGAGCAGGTGGACGAGGGGGTTAGCAAGTAATGAGCAGTAGCTATGGCGAAAAAATTAAAGTTACTATCTTTGGCGAATCTCACGGCCCTTCGCTGGGGTTAGTGATTGATGGCTTACCGCCGGGGGTGGCACTAAATTTAGAAGAAGTGGCGCGCGAAATGCGCAGACGAGCACCAGGGCAGAATACTTTTAGCACTCCACGCCAGGAAACCGATGCCTTTCATATTCAAAGTGGGTGGTTTGAGGGGAAAACTACAGGAACGCCACTTTGTGCCTTAGTGTACAATGAGGACACCCGTAGCCAAGATTACACTCCTAGCAAAGACGTCCTGCGTCCAAGCCATGCTGATTATACGGGACGGGTCAAATATCAGGGATTTAATGATTATCGTGGGGGTGGTAGTTTTTCCGGACGTTTGACCGCACCGCTGGTATTTGTCGGGGCGATTGCAAAACAAATTTTAGCGTTGCGAGGGATTACGTTAGGTGCGCACATCGTAAAGATTGGGCAGGTAACGGAGCGGAGGTTTAATCCTTTGGGGGAAAGCCCAACAACGCTACGAGCTTTAACGACTCAGACCCTACCCGTCTTAGAGAAACAGCGTGGACGGGAGATGGCAGAAGTCATTGTAGCTGCTGGTGCTGACCATAACTCCGTAGGCGGCAGTGTAGAGTGTATGGCGGTGGGTTTACCGGTGGGCTTGGGTGAACCATTTTTTGATAGTGTGGAAAGCAAGTTGGCTCATGCGCTCTTCGCCATTCCGGCAGTAAAGGGTGTGGAGTTTGGGTTAGGTTTTGGGCTTACCGGTTTAACAGGTAGCGAGGCCAACGACCAAATGTGTTTTGTCCAAGGGCAGGTGCAAACGCTGACTAATCAAAACGGCGGCATTCTAGGAGGTATTACTAATGGTATGCCTCTGGTTTTACAAGTGGGATTTAAACCCACACCCTCCATTGCCCAACCACAGCAAACAGTGAATGTGGCTACGGGGACTAATGAAATTATCACCATTGCCGGTCGTCACGATCCCTGTATTGTACCGCGGGCGGTGCCTGTAGTGGAGGGCGTGACGGCGTGGGTGTTATTGGATTTATTATTACTCGCAGAAAATAAACTGGTGGTGTAAGCATGGCAAATTTAGATTTAAAACAATTACGACAAAAAATTGATCATCTAGATAACGAATTAGCACAAGTCTTTGAAGCTAGGTTGGAGCTGGTACGGCAGGTCGCTCGCTATAAACAAGAGCAAGGTTTAAAGGTGCGGGATAATAGCCGGGAGGCGGTTGTGCTAGCACAGTGTGCTACCAGAGTAAAAAATCCGGCCTATGTCGCAGGGTTGCAACAGCTGATGCAACAGATAATGACGATTAGTCGAGAGCTGGAAACCGCTGATATGCAAGAGCAGCAGGCAGGAAGGCCGGCCGCAGCTATGCCACCGCAAGAGCCAACGGTGTTGACTGTAGGCTACCAAGGTGTACCGGGGGCTTATAGTCAGGTAGCGCTGACGCAGTATTTTGCGGGCTACCAGGTGCAGGAAAAAAACTATCCCTTGTTTGAAGACGTGGCACTGGCGGTCAGTAAGGGTGAACTGGACTACGGGGTACTGCCTATTGAAAACTCTTCTACCGGTGGCATTACGGAAGTTTATGATTTGTTAAGGCGTTATGCTTGCTTCATTGTGGGAGAAAAACTGGTGCGCGTGGAACACCATTTGCTAGGTTATCCTGGGACGAAGCTAGACCAGGTGCGGGAGGTGTATTCTCACCCCCAGGGTTTTGCTCAATGCCGGGAGTTTTTTAAACGCTATCCGGAGATGCAAACAATTCCTTACTATAACACTGCCAAAGGAGCGGAGCTGGTAGCACAACAAAAGACGGATTATATGGCAGCAGTAGCAGGCCAGCAGGCCGCAGAACGCTATGGCCTGGCAATTTTGGCGCCGGGTATTAATGCGAATAAGCACAATTATACTAGATTTTTTGTAATTGCTAAAACTATGCCGGTGACACCGGCTGCTAATAAGCTGACCTTAGTTGTAGCTTTAAAACATGAACCGGGTTCTTTACACCAACTATTAGGGCATTTTACTGCTAGTGGGCTCAATATGCTGAGTATTGAATCAAGACCGATTGAGGGTAAATCTTGGGAATATTTTTTCCATCTAGATCTTAGCGGCAATTTAGCAGAGCCCCAGGTACAAAAAGCGCTTCAAGCACTGACAGCAGATGGTGTGGAGTACAAAATACTGGGCAACTATGTAGCGGCTGACCAGTAAGGGTCAGCTAGCGGAAAGAGTGGTGCCAGATGCTTACTTTAGGTTTAATCGGGGCAACCTTAAACCATAGCCTTTCACCGCAAATTCATCAGCTTATTTTTGCGGAACTGGGCTTAGCAGGAACTTATGGACTATTGGCAACAGCCCCGGCACAGCTGGGCGAGCTGGTGGAGCAGTTAGCCTTAGACTACCTGGGGGTGAATGTAACTATTCCCTATAAAAGGACGATTATGCCATTTTTGACGTCGGTTACCGCAGAAGCCCAAGCGATCGGAGCCGTGAATACAGTCCATTTCGAGCAAGGCGCTAAACGCGGGTACAATACTGATTATTTTGGCTTTGGGCGGCTCTTAGCGAAGCAACAAGTGCCGGTTAACGGCCAGCAGTTCACCGTGTTAGGAACGGGCGGGGCGGCGAGGGCAGTTTTGCAGTATCTGTTGGATCAGGGAGCGGCTAGTCTTACCATTGCTTCGCGTGATCCGGCAGCGGCAGCACAAAAATTGAGCGACCTTGGGGGAGCAGCACGGTTGCAGTTTAGCACTTATGCCGCTTTAGCCGGCGGTAGGGGTGGGGTTATCATTAATTGCACACCGGTAGGAATGTATCCGCAAAAAGAGGTGTCCCCAGTACCACCAGAGATTACCAGATGCTATCAGTGTGCTGTGGATTTAATTTACAATCCTCGAGAAACCTTATTTTTACAACAAGCCAGACGCAGTGGCGCGCAAACAGCTAATGGGCTCTATATGCTGGTAGCACAAGCAGTGGCTGCCGAAGAAATTTGGCTAGGGCGGACGCTGGATAATGACCTCATCAGTAAAATTATACAAAAGCTAGGTGACGTCAGATGAAGAACATTGTTTTAATCGGAATGCCGGGTTGCGGTAAAACTACGCTGGGAGCGCAATTGGCACAAGCTGTGCACAGAGAGTTTTATGACACTGATCAGTATGTGGAGCGTCAAGAACAAACCAGTATTGCTGCTCTCTTTGCCCAAGGAGAAGCACGCTTTCGGCAGGCGGAAACTCAAGCTCTTGGCAATTTGGCTACTTATGAGAACCTTGTGCTGGCAACGGGGGGCGGGGTAGTTACTCGCCCGCAAAACATGGAAATTTTACGACGTGGGGGGAGCTATATTATTTTTATTGAGCGCCCCTTAGCAACCTTGTGCGCCGAGGTGGAGCTAAGTACAAGACCGCTTTTGGCGATAGGAGGTAGCGCCAAGCTCGCCTGTTTGTATAAGGAGCGCTTGCCGCTGTATCAACAATTTAGTGATGCTCGGTTAGAGAATAATGCGCCTTTGGACGAAGTTTTAGCCAGACTGATTGCACTAGTAAAGGAGGCAGACTTGTGAAAATTTTAGTGTTAAATGGCCCCAATCTTAACTTATTGGGAACCAGAGAAAAACAGATTTATGGACAGGCAGATTATGCTGGACTGTGTCAAGTAATTGAAGACACGGCGGCTAGACTAAAGGTGGACGTCACTATTAAACAAAGTAATAGCGAGGGAGCGCTAGTGGACTATATTCAAGCTGCTGCCGGTACTTTTGATGGGCTGCTAATTAATCCGGCCGCTTACACGCATTATAGTATTGCGATTTTGGACGCTTTAAAGGCGGTTAATTTGCCTACTATGGAGGTGCACCTAAGCAATATTCAAGCCCGGGAAGATTTCAGACGACACTCGGTGACGGCAAGCGCTTGCCTCGGGCAAATTTGCGGGTTGGGGTTTATAGGCTACGCACTGGCGCTGGAAGGCTTATACCACTATTTAACCACGGCAAAACCGTTATAATAAGTTGTTTTTCTCAACAAAAAACCTATGCAACTGTACCGACCACCTCAGTGTTAGCGTTTAGTCTAACTAAGGGAGCGGTACAAGTGTTGCATAGGTTTTTTATTTTTACTTACTTTTCATTTTTTACTTGGAAAGCAATGGCATACAAAACAGGGAGCACAATAAGGGTTAAGACGGTAGCACCGGTGAGGCCGCAAGCCATGGCGATGGACATGGAGCGCCAAAACTGGCTGGCAAACATCGGTACCAGACCCAAAATCGTGGTAAGTGCGGCTAGCATAATCGGACGATAGCGCACAATGGCAGACTCTACAACTGCTGTCCAGGGAGTCATGCCGGCTTCCAAATGTTGGTCAATTTGGTCAATTAAGACCACTGAATTACGAATGATGGTACCTGTCAGCGCCAAAACTCCCAGCTCGGCCATAAAGCCCAAGGAAGCATTGAAGAAGACTAGCCCCAGGAGCACACCAATGATCCCCAAAGGAGCAGTACAGAAAATAATGACTAGTTTGCGTATATCTTGCAACTGAATAATCAATAAGACCAGCATGACTAAAATCATGATCGGAATGGGACGCAGGAGTGCACCCAAAGTATTATTACTTTTTTCTAGGGGTCCGTCGATGGCGATGGTGACGCCGGTCGGTAAGTTGCGACGCAAGTCACTCAAACTATCGTAAACCTCTTGGGTGACATCGTTACCGGTAACACCTGCACCAATACCGCCACAAACAGTAATGGTGGGCTGAAGATTGCGCCGCCACAGCATATTTTCTTCGGCGTCATAGGCTAGATGTGCTACCTGTGCCAGTTGGACGGAGCCGCCGGTAGTAGGAATGGTGAGGGCGGCTAAATCGTTGATATTGGCATGATCCCTGGGTTCCAGACGAAAGACTAAATCAATGGTTTGGTCACCCTCTAAGTATTGAGCTACCGTATAGCCACTGATTTCTGCTTGCAAGGCGGTAGCTACGGTTTTGCGAGTTAGGCCCATTTGCCGTAATTTGTCATTATCAATGGTGACTTTGACATTTTTAGCTTTTTCAATCCAATCAAAACGAGTCATAGTAATACCGGGATTAGTAGCCATGACTTGGCGTACTTTTTCGGCATATTCTTTGGTTAAAGCATCGGTGGGAGCGGAAACTCTCAGCATTACAGGATAGGCTGTCGGTGGTCCCAAAGGAATGGAACGGGAATAGCTGACCACGTTGGGCAGATTATCGGCGACCAATTCCTTGATTTTTTGTTCCAAACGCAGACGCGCGTCCAGAGTTTTAGCCACGACTACCAATTGTGCATAATTGTTTCGTGGTTGCACCGGTTCCATGACCAGTACAAAACGAGGAGCACTCTTACCCACATAGGAAGAGACACTAGCGACGTCGGGATCGGTTTTAATTAAATTAGTGAGCTTGACTGCGGCTTGATCCGTGGCTTTAATACTGGTACCTTCGGGCAAGTTCAGTTCTACCAAAATTTCCGGTCGCACGGAAGAGGGGAAAAACTCTTTGTCAATAAATTTGAGCAGTAAGAGCGAAGAAAAAAACAAAGCCAAGGTACTGAGTACAACTATACGGCGATGGCTTAAGGACCAAGTCAAAATACTGCGAAAGGCTTGATAAAAGGGTGTATTATAGGTGACATTGGCTGCCACCTGTTGGGGGTGAATCCAGGCATAGCCTAAAACAGGTGCTACTGTTGCCGCGATGAGCCACGATAAAAGGAGTGTAATACTAATGACAGGAAACAGACTGCCGGCAAATTCTGAAGCACTGGATTTAGCAAAAGCAATCGGCATAAAGCCGGCACAGGTAATCATGGTTCCGATAAGGAGGGGTTTAGCCGTAGTTTGAAAGGCGAAGCTGGCGGCTTTGGTGCGTTCCCAACCCTCCGCCATTTTGCTTTCCATCAGTTCCACGACTACAATGGCGTCGTCGACCAGCATGCCCAAGGAAATAATGAGGGCACCGAGGGATATTTTGTGTAAATCAATGCCGAGGGCAAACATACCGATAAAAGAGCCAAATAAGACCAGCGGTATGCAAACGGAAATGACGTAGCCACAGCGGCGTCCCAAAGTTAAAAGACTGACCGCCAGCACAATGATAATAGCTTCCCATAAACTTTGCATAAATTCACTAATGGAGTTTTTAACTACCTCCGGTTGATTGGCAACCTGGGAAAATTCAAAACCAAGGGGTAAGTCTTTTTTAATTTCTACAATTTTACGATCTAGATTGGCGCCTAATTTGATATTATCGCCGCCGTCTTCCATTGACAGGGCAATACCAACGGCAGGTTGACCGTTAAAATACATTTTAGGTTCAGCTGGTTCGGCATAACCGCGTTTAATTTCAGCAATATCGCCTAAGCGAAAAGTGCGTCCGGCGGCTTGAATCGGAATATTACGAATGTTTTCCAAGGTATCGGGAGAACCAGTTAGCCGCAGGTAGACGTTATCGTCCCCACTTTCGGTCATGCCGGCAGGGGCAACCGCAGTTTCAGCCTGAATAATACCGGCTAGAGTATCTAGGGGAATACCCAGCTGGGCAAGTTTGGTATTGGCAATCTGAATGAAGATTTTTTCTGGTTGCACACCGACCAGTTCTACTTTTTGTACGTCTGGAACTTGAAAGAATTCATTTTTAATTTTTTCGGCGACTTGCCGCAGTTCTTCATAAGAGAAACTCTCCGAAGTGATAGCATAAATATTACCGTATACATCGTCGAAGCGGTCGTTAAAGAAAGGACCATAAACACCGTTGGGTAATTTGTTTTTGCCGTCATTGACGATATTGCGCAATTCTAGCCAGCGCTGTTTAATGCTAGAGCCGTTGACCTCTTCTTTGAGGTAGACATTAATTACACAAACTCCAGCTCGGGAATAGCTAGTGAGATAGTCCACATTAGGAACGGCTTGCAATTGCTTTTCCAGTTCGTTCGTGAGGTGTTGCTCGACTTCTTTGGCACTGGCGCCGGGCCAGGAGGCGGAAACAACCATTTGTTTAATGGTGAAACTAGGGTCTTCACTGCGACCGAGGGAGCTATAGGAATAAAGGCCCATGACTAGGCACAGCATGATGAAAAAGTAGATGACTTGTTTGTGTTTAATGGACCAGGTGGCCCAGTTATTGTTCATTGAGGCTCACCGTCCTCCAAGCGCACTTGTTGATTGGCACTAAGCTTATTGATACCGGCGATGACCACTTTGTCCCCTGGATTAAGCCCGGAGGTGACTAGAACGTTGGAGCCTTCGTAACCGGCAATCTTAATAGGCACCAGTTGAACCTTCTTATCTACTACTAGCCACACGTGGGGCTCGTCACCGGTTTGATAGACGGCAGTACTGGCTAGGGTTAAACCCTGGGTGAGGGCAGTGCTCACCCTGACCTTGGCGGTCATGCCCAGCTTGATTTGGGGAAGCTCTTCGTCTAATTGAACACGTACTTTATAGGTGCGGGTGATGGCATCGGCCATGGGGGCGATTTCTGTAATATGACCGGGTACAGTAACGTTAGCCAAAGCCCAAAAACTAACCTGTGCTGTTTGTCCAGGTTGTAATTGAGGGAGGCGATTTTCTGGAATAAAAAACTGTACTTCGCGTTGGCCGTTCTGTACTAAAGTGACCATGGGCATACCTGCACCTACTACTTGCCCTACTTCGCCGCTAACGGCGGCAATTACACCGTCTTGGTCAGCTACTAGCTGGGTATACTCTAATTGGTGCTCACTGCCGGTCAGCTGAGCTGTGGTTTGCTGGACTACGGCACCAGCTGCGGTAGCCTGATTTTGGTATTGCTCCATGGTGGCCTGACTGACGGCACCACTGGCATAGAGCTTTTCGTAGCGAGCGGCATTGTCCCGTGCCAATTGATATTGTGAACGAGCAGCATTAACGGCGGCGCTATTGGCACTAACGGTTTGGGCAATATCTTTGGGATCTATTTGCATTAAAACTTGACCTGCTGTTACGGTATCACCCAGATTAACTCGGCGGGTGATGATTTTGCCGGGTACCTGAAAGGCGAGAGTGCTTTCCTGATTGCCCCGCACTTCACCGGGGTATTCAGAGGTATTGTGCAGGTTGGTGGCTTGGATGGTTTGAATACGCACCAGAGGTATTTCTTTGGTAACCGGTGGCTTAAAATAAACCTGACGGAGAATTTGACCGCAGATAATGGCTAGACAAACTAAGCCTAAGTAAAGAAAATGTTTTTTTTGTAGCTGGAATTTAGGCATGGGGTAAAACCTCCTTTAGAGTGATGGACGCCAGATAGGTATTAAGAGCCTCACGGAGATAGGCTTCTTCACCACCATTGTCCGCACTACCCAAAGCGCGGGCAAAATCCTGGGTTAAAAAAAAGAAAACGATAATACTTTCGAGAGTGAAAGCAACGTAGGTAGGTTTTACGTGGGAGGTAATGGTACCGGTAGTAATACCGTCACTAACCAGTTCCAAAAGAAATTTATGAATTTTGTACAGGCGTGCTTGGACGTAATTATCGCAAAAGCCAGAGGGCATTAGGAGTTCACGGTAAATCAGTTGTACTTGTTTTGGGCAGGAGAGCTGTATTTTAGCTGTTTCCTGGATGTAAAGATAGAGCTTTTCCACCGAAGAGAGGGGCTTGGCCTTAACCAGGTCAATTAAGTTTAGAAAAACATTGGCTTGGGTAGTGAGCACGGCTTGGTAAAGATTTTTTTTGCCGCCATAATAATAGGAAATGAGGGCACTATTAACGCCGGAAGTCTGCGCAATATCTTTAATGGAAACACTGCTAAAGGTTTCCGCACCAAAAAGTTCCGTGGCTGCTTGGAGAATTTTTTCAGCAGACGGAGAAAGGGCGCTGGTTGTAGGTAACATAAACAATCACTCCTAAGCGTTTAAATTAAACGTTTAATTAACTGCCTTTATTATAACATTTTACCCTAGAGAAGCAAGAATAAATCCCTCGCTTACGTAAGGACTAGCGTTTAGTGGGTGTAATTTGTTATAATAAGAAAAGCTTAAGTGCTGGTAGTATTTTTATAGTAGTGGTGGCCTTAATAGGCTCATAGAGATAGCGAGGGATAAGATGGAACGAATGCTTTTAGTAGCAGTGCTGGTAGCCGTGGTGATTTTAATTGTTTTTTTATTGCGCTTAACTGATCGGTTGCAAGCACGTGCCGGGGAAAACTCTCGCACTCAAGAAGAAAGTTTCACTGCCTTGGAAAACAGGCTGTATCGGTTATCGGCAACAAATGCGGAATTACTGGAAAGACAAAGCGCGCGCATGGATGAACGGTTGATGCAACTGCACAAGGGTTTAGGAGAAATGCAAAGTCTGGCCGGTGGCGTGGGCGAATTAAAGCGTATTTTAGCTAATGTTAAGAACAGAGGTATTTGGGGTGAAATGCAATTAGGCAATTTATTGCGGGATATGTTGGCGCCGGGACAATATGCTGAAAATATAGCCGTGAAGCCACAAAGTGCTGAGCGGGTAGAGTTTGCTCTTAAGTTGCCGGGGCAGGATGAAGCGGTTTGGCTGGCGATAGATGCCAAATTTCCTCAGGAAGATTATCAGCGTTTACTAGAAGCCAGAGAACTTGCTGATACCAAGCTGGCGGAGCAGGCACTGAAACAGCTGGAGCAACGACTTAAAGGTGAGGCTAGAGCTATTGCTACTAAATATATTTGCCCACCGTACACGACGGATTTTGCGATTTTATATTTACCTTTGGAGGGACTGTTTGCCGAAGCGATTAATCTGCCGGGGCTACTGGAAGAACTGCAAAGAAAATATCGCGTTTGCGTGGCGGGACCGAGCACATTAGCGGCGCTGCTTAATAGCTTACAACTGGGTTTTCGTACACTGGCCATTCAAAAGCAAACCAGTGAGGTATGGCAACTAGTGGTGGCACTTAAAAATGACTTTGGTCTATATACAGAAAGTTTGGAAAAAAGTCAGCGTAAATTACTGGAAGCCAATAACAATATTGAAACTGCCGTAGCCCGAGCTAAAATTATGCTCAAAAAGTTAGAAAAGGCGGAACAAATGCAGGAGGAGAGTAAACATGAAGAATGAGGATAAGCAACCGTCCTACAAAAAACCACCAGGGTGGGTAGAATGGCTTCTTTATGGCTACGCCCTGTTGTGGATTACCATGATGGCTACAGCTGGCCTTAGTAGTTTAGCTATGGGTCGGGTGGATTACAATAGCGTTAGTATGGTTGTTGCTTTAACCCTTGGTATTTATTTTATTTTAAAGTTTTTTGAAAAACACAATAAATGCTAAGTTTGAAACAAAAATTTCCTTTACAGATTGCTTGACAGCAGAACAATATAGCAGTAGAATGTAACAAATGCTTGGTAAATACATATATTTGTAGTTGATGAAAGAGACAAGTAAATCGAAAAGCCGTGAACAGGGAGCCGATGGTTAGTGCAAATCGGACCGGTACTAGATTGAATCCACTCTGGAGATAGTAGGGGTAACAACTTACTCGGGTGCGACCGTTAAATCGCTCATGAAGGTCAGAAGTTTTTTTGACGAACAAAGGTGGCACCACGTGAGTATAACTCTCGTCCTTGATTTCTATGTACAAAGTAGATATCAAGCACGGGAGTTTTTTATTTAGAGGAGGAAATGTTCATGAAAATTATAGTAACAGAAAAAATTGCAGACAAAGGTATTGAGCTTTTGCAACAAGCACCAGGGCTAGAGGTAGATGTTTGTTTCGACATCGAAAGAGAGGAACTCTTGCGAGTTATTCCCCAGTATGATGCCATCGTGGTACGCAGTGTTACCAAGATTAACGAGGAATTTTATGCTCATGCCACTAATTTGAAGGTGGTGGGCAGAGCTGGTAATGGCGTCGATAATATTGAAATGGAAGGCGCAACGAAGCGGGGCATTATTGTAGTGAATACACCGGAATCCAACATTGTTTCGGCGGCTGAACATACCGTGGGCTTACTCCTAGCTTCTTCGCGTAATGTTGTTAAAGCACATAATATGATTGCCAGCCGGGTGTGGGACCGTACTGGGCTGAAAGGCTCGGAAATGCTGAATAAAACGTTGGGCATTATTGGTTTAGGCCGCATTGGCGGGTTAGTGGCCTCAAGAATGCAAGCTTTTGGCATGAAAATCATCGCCTATGACCCATATATCGCCGATGCTCGTTTTAAAAAATATAGTGCTGAAAAATGTGCGACCCTGGAAGAAGTATTACGCGAGGCGGATATTATCACCATTCATACGCCAAAAACCGAAGAAACTTTCAATATGATTGGAACCAAAGAATTTGCTTTGTGCAAACCAGGCGTCCGCGTGGTGAACTGCGCTCGTGGTGGACTGATTAATGAAAACGATTTAGCAACAGCGATTCGAGAGGGTATTGTAGCCAGTGCCGGTATTGACGTTTTGGTCGATGAACCGAAACCAATTTCACCTTTGATTGATTTACCTGAATGCGTACTCACTCCTCATTTGGGAGCTGATACGACGGAAGCGCAAGATAATGTTGGTATTGCCATTGCCGAAGAAGTCATTAGCGCCTTAAAGGGCGAGATGGTAGCGAATGCTGTGAATTTGCCGACCCTTCATCCGCAGGATTTGGAAGATATGCAAGCTTACCTCAAACTGGGCGAGTCCTTGGGTAAACTGTATTACCAACTGGAAAAAGAAGCAATTGAAAAAGTGGAAGTTGTTTATCAGGGCGAAGTAGCGACGATGGAAACAGAAATGTTAACTAGAGCTATTTTGAAAGGATTATTTGAGCCTATTCTTAAAGAACGCGTCAACTTTGTTAATGCGGCGCTGGCTGCCGAAGGGCGGGGCGTTGATGTATTAGAGAGTAAGATGGCGACCAATGAAAAGAAATTTAGCCTTATTACGCTGAAAATTCATACTAAAGAAAAAGTTTATGCTGTGAGTGGTACGGTCTTTGGACAAACTGAAATTAGGCTGGTTGCTATTGATGGGTTTGAATTTGATTTAACGCCGGCACCGTTTATGTTGGTGGCCAAAAATCAAGATAAACCGGGTATGATTGGACAAATTGGTACGCTTCTAGGCGCTAGCCATGTCAACATTGCGACCATGCAAGTTAGTCGTAACCTAAAAGAGGATAGTGCAATGATGTTTATGACCGTGGACACGGAAGTGAGCAAAGAAACTTTGCGCTTGCTCCAAGGCTTGGATGGTATTTTGCAGGTTAAATTGGTTAAATTATAATTTGCTAACGCAAAAGCCGGTGCTTTACTCTCTACTGAGAGCAAAGCACCGGCTTTGATTATGGGGGGTTATTCTTCGACAAAAACGACTTTGCCGTCTTTAAAAGCTTGCACACGAGCCAAAGCTTCTACTTGGTAACCAGCTGCGATAAGACGCTGACGGCCTGGTTGAAAAGATTTTTCAATGACGATACCGATGCCTGCTACGTGGCTACCAGCTTGTTGTACTAAGTCGGCTAGCCCCATGGCAGCCTCGCCATTAGCCAAAAAATCATCAAGGATAAGAATATTTTCCTTAGGCGGCAAAAACTTTTTCAAGACAGTAACGTTACTGGTCACATTTTTAGTAAAGGAAAAAACTTTGGTACTATAAGCATTTTCGTTCATTAAAGAAGATTTTTGCTTGCGGGCGAAAACTACGGGAATATGAAAAAACAAGGCGGTGGTTAAAGCTACAGCAATGCCGGAGGATTCAATGGTAAGAATACGGTCCAGCTTTTTGTCAGCAAAACGTTTGCTAAATTCACGACCTAATTCCATCATTAAATCTGGATCCAATTGGTGATTTAAAAAGGCATCAACTTTGAGAATGGAGTCATTTAATACGACACCCTCGTTCATAATTTTATCTTTCAGTAAACGCATAGTACACCTCTATTAAATATTATTATGCTATAATTTTTAATTATAGCATAAAGCACGAGTGAGGGGAGAAAAAAAGGTGGAAAAGATAAAAAAACTGTAAGGTGTTTTACAGATTAATGGAGAGAAAAATGCTATTAAGCGTTAAGAACAAAAAAATGTAAAGAAAATTGCACTTTTAAAAGACAAGGACTGCAGAAAAAGAAAACAAAGTGATACAAAAATGCTTGACAAGTAACTGCGAAACTGCCATAATGTAAAAATAACCTAGCGGAAAGCTAGTTGCTGTAAGTAAAATAGAGGACAAAAGTTATGAACGGGCAAAAGCCAAGGGATTATTTCACAAAGAGAGCTGACGGGTGGTGCGAGTCAGTTGAAACCCTTGTGTGAACATCACCCAGGAACTGTGATTCTGAACTTAAGTAGGAATCAACGCTGAACGCTACGTTAAAGCGTCCGTGTGCTGAGGCACAGGGAATAATGAGATCAAATTAGGGTGGTACCGCGATCAATCCAAATCGCCCCTATCTGCTAGTAGCAGATAGGGGCGATTTTTGTGTTTTTAGGTTAAAGCACAGGACGGTACGCACAGGGTGAAGGGGGTAGGAGGATGGAGCAGGTTATATCTATTATTGTGAGAAATCACCCCGGTGTTTTAATGCGGGTGGCGGGTATGTTTTCTCGGCGAGGATTTAATATTGATAGCTTAGCCGTAGGTATTACCCATAATCCGGATTATTCCCGGATGACGGTGACGATGCAGGCCGAAGCGGCCACAATTACCCAGGTGTGTAAGCAATTGGCGAAGCTAGTGGAGGTGGAACAAGTCAAGGTTTTACCACCCCAGGCCAGCGCCAAGCGCAGTATGGCGCTAGTGAAGGTCAAAACAGGTACCCAGCGTTTGGAAATTTTAAAAGTGGCGGATGTTTTTCGCGCCCAGGCCATTGATGTAACCGGGGGGACACTAACCTTTCTTATTACTGGCGTGGTGGACAAGCTCCATGCGTTTGTGGAAGTAATGAGCCCCTATGGTATCTTGGAAATGGTGCAAACAGGTTCTATTGCCCTAGAACGGGGCGAAGAAGTGCTCACAGTTGAAAAATCTCGGTATTTGTGGCCAGAAGAAGCACCAACAGGACAGGAACAGGGTACAATTATTTAAGTAGTAAGCGTACTTTAATTGCGGTACTACATAGACAGCAGTACGACTTAATTCGGAAGAGATGACCGCTTTGAAGAGTATTAAGTTGAACTATACCGGTTTTTGCCGGAACAATTTTAAGTAGAAAAAGGGAGCGAATGAAAATGGTAAAAATGTATTATGACAAAGACGCTAATTGGGATTTAATGAAGGACAAAACTATCGCTATTATTGGCTATGGTAGTCAAGGTCATGCCCATGCTTTGAATTTAAAAGAAAGTGGAGCCAAGGTTATTGTTGGCTTGTATGAGGGAAGTAAATCTTGGAACAAGGCTGAGGCTGCTGGTCTTACTGTAATGACAGCGGCAGCGGCTACAGCGGCAGCGGATATCGTGATGATGCTCATTCCTGATGAGAAGCAAGCAGCTACTTATAAGAAGGATATTGCCCCTAATCTAAGTGCCGGGATGGCTTTGGCTTTTGCTCATGGGTTTAATATTCATTTTGGACAAATTGTGCCTCCTAGTGACGTTGATGTGTTCATGGTAGCACCTAAAGGACCGGGACACTTGGTTCGCCGAGTGTATACAGAGGGCCAAGGAGTTCCATGCCTAGTGGCGGTACAACAAGATGCTACGGGCAAGGCTTACGATTTGGCACTGGCTTATGCTAAGGGTATTGGTGGTACTCGTGCCGGTGTTTTGGACACGACTTTCCGTGACGAAACTGAAACCGATCTCTTTGGGGAACAAGCTGTTTTGTGTGGTGGGGTGACGGCACTGATTACCGCAGGGTTTGAAACACTCTGTGAAGCCGGTTATGCACCTGAAAATGCTTACTTTGAATGTATGCATGAGATGAAACTTATTGTAGATTTGATGTATGAGGGTGGCATGGCTAAAATGCGGCACTCCATCAGCGACACTGCCGAATATGGCGATTATGTCACCGGTAGCCGTATTATTACTGATGCTACCAAAAAAGAAATGAAGCAAGTTTTGACCGAAATACAAGATGGTACTTTCGCGAAAAAGTGGCTCCTGGAAAATCAAGTAAATCGTCCGCAATTTAATGCTATGCGTAAACGTGGCGCTGAACATCAGATTGAAAAAGTGGGTGCCGAATTGCGGGGCATGATGAGCTGGATGCAAAAATAAAGGCTTTTTAGCAGAGCGGTGGGGAGCTGACGTTAAAAAGCTTGTTATGGCCGGTGAGGGGGTGCTTACACAGGCGTCCTTACCGGATTAATATTAGGAGGTTTATAGTTATGGGTATGACAATAACGGAAAAAATTTTGGCGAGGCACGCCGGTAAGTCCAGTGTTGCTGCCGGTGATTTATTAATCAGTCAGCTGGATTTAGTTTTGGCAAATGATATTACAGGACCACCTGCAATCACTGAGTTTGAGAAAATCGGGAAACCTGTTTTTAACAAAGATAAAATTGCTTTGGTGCCGGATCATTTTTCACCGTGCAAAGATATTAAATCAGCGGAGATGTGCAAAAGGTTGCGGGATTTTGCCAGAGCACACACAATCACTAATTATTTTGAAGTTGGGCGCATGGGCATTGAACACGCTCTTTTGCCGGATGCTGGTCTTGTGGCTCCGGGGGAAGTAATTATTGGGGCTGATTCTCATACTTGTACTTATGGAGCTCTGAATGCTTTTGCCACTGGTGTGGGTCAAACCGATGTGGGTGCGGCCATGGCCAGTGGTACGACTTGGTTTAAGGTGCCTACAACGATTAAAGTGGAATTAACAGGTAAACTACCACGCTATGTACAGGGTAAAGACTTGATTTTGACTTTGATTGGCAACATTGGCGTGGACGGTGCCCGCTACCAAGCTTTAGAATTTTGTGGTGAGGGCGTAGGAGAATTAAGTATGGCCGATCGGTTTACGATTTGTAACATGGCCATTGAAGCCGGAGCTAAAAATGGCATTTTTCCTGTGGATGACAAGACGCGAGCTTTTCTTTCCGGGAGAGTAACTAGACCGTGGCAGGACGTGGTAGCTGATAGCGACGCTGTATATGAGCGTGTGGTGACAATAGATTTGGGAACGCTGGTGCCGGTAGTGGCCTATCCACATTTGCCGGAAAATACTCACTCAGTAACGGAGTCCACTCATATTACCATCGACCAAGCGGTGATTGGCTCTTGTACGAATGGACGCTTGGAAGATTTGGCACAAGCGGCAGAGGTGCTTTGCGGGCACAAGGTGCACCCAGCAGTGCGCTGTATTATTATTCCGGCCACGCAAGCTATTTATCAAGAAGCTATGCGGCGAGGCTATGTGGAGATTTTTATTGAGGCGGGAGCAGTGGTTAGCACTCCTACCTGTGGTCCTTGTCTAGGTGGCTATATGGGAATTTTGGCTCATGGAGAACGCGCGGTGTCTACTACTAATCGCAATTTCCGTGGTCGGATGGGTCACGTGGATAGTGAAGTGTATTTGGCTAGCCCCTATGTAGCAGCAGCCAGTGCTGTACTAGGTAGAATTGCCAGTCCAGAGGAGGTAATTAAATGAGTAAAGTTTGGCGCTATGGGGATCATGTTGATACGGACGTGATTATTCCGGCACGATATTTAAATATTGCTGATTTTGGCGAATTGGCACAGCACGCCCTGGAAGATTTGGACACCACTTTTGCGGCACAGGTGCAGGTTGGTGACGTGATTGTGGCCGGGAGAAATTTTGGTTGTGGTTCCAGTCGTGAGCACGCACCGGTAGTGCTGAAGGTGAAGGGCGTGCAATGTATTATTGCCGATAGTTTTGCCCGTATTTTTTATCGGAATGCTATTAATATTGGTTTACCGGTTTTGGAAATCGG
Source organism: Acidaminococcaceae bacterium (assembly GCA_036659415.1). GTDB lineage: Bacteria > Bacillota > Negativicutes > Acidaminococcales > Acidaminococcaceae > JAVXCQ01. The sequence continues at coordinate 22,139 of JAVXCQ010000002.1, read as the reverse complement.
TCAAGAGGTGAATAAAATCATCGCCGGGGACGAACTGTCCGTTAATTTAGCTACCGGAGAAATTAAAATTTTAAATAAAAACATCACGTTACAGACGCAACCTTTACCGGCTTTTGTACAAAAGATTGCTGATTGTGGTGGTTTAATTAACTATATCAAAGGGGAAATTTCATGATGAAAATAACACTTTTACCGGGAGATGGCATTGGCGTAGAAATTGTAGCGGCGGCAGTGGAAGTTTTGGACGCGGCGGCTACTAGGTTTGGTCTGGAAATAACTTACGACCGGCAATTAATCGGTGGCGTAGCCATTGATGCTACGGGTGAACCGTTGCCAGCAGCGACTGTTCGTTCGGCACAGGCAGCAGACGCCGTTTTATTGGGAGCAGTTGGTGGTCCTAAATGGGATCAGGTAGCACCTACCTTGCGACCGGAAAAGGCGCTACTAGGCATTCGACAAGCCTTGGGGCTGTATTGTAATTTGCGGCCGATTCAAGTTTCTCCTTTTGTAGCCCATCTGTCCCCTCTCAAACAGGAACGGGTGGACGGAGTGGATCTGCTCATTGTGCGCGAATTAACAGGTGGTATTTATTTTGGTGAGCACCGAGAAGCTACTAGCCTTAACGGCGTAGAAACGGCTTCGGACGTGGAACTTTACACTCGGCCAGAAATAGAACGCATTGCCAGAATGGCTTTTGTGGCAGCACGCAAACGGCGTAGCAAAGTTACCTCCGTAGACAAAGCCAACGTTTTGGCATCGTCGCGGATGTGGCGGCGCATAGTCACGGAAATCAGAGAGCGAGAATACCCTGACGTGGAACTTACGCATTTGTATGTGGATAATTGTGCCATGCAATTGGTGTTGAACCCCAGTCAATTTGATGTAATTTTAACTAATAATATTTTTGGCGACATTCTTTCCGATGAAGCCTCCGTTATCGCCGGTTCCATTGGTTTATTGCCTTCTGCTAGTTTAGGAGAGGGTACGGGTATGTACGAACCCATTCATGGTAGTGCACCGGATATTGCTGGGTTGGGTTTGGCCAATCCACTAGGTACTATTTTTTCTGTGGCCATGCTTTTGCGTTATTCGTTGGGTCAGGAGCAGGCGGCTAAGGCGATTGAAGAAGCAGTGGCTAGCGTCCTAGCGGCAGGCTATCGCACGGCGGATTTAGTGGCAGATGACCTTACGCAGGTGGATACTGGGACTTTGGGACATTTGGTAGCACAAGCGATTTTACAAGCCAAGGTTTAAGCTTGAGAGAAGTTAGGAGGGGTCATAAATGCGAATGACCGGTGCGGAATTAATGGTGGCAGTTCTCAAAGAACAAGGGGTTACTACAGTTTTTGGCTATCCCGGCGGAGCAATTTTACCTTTTTATGACGCCTTGCGCACTTCGACCGTTCAGCATATTTTGACTGCTCATGAACAAGGTGCAGCTCACGCCGCTGATGGTTATGCCAGAGCTAGCGGTCACATAGGAGTATGTATTGCAACTTCCGGTCCGGGGGCAACTAATTTGGTGACGGGACTAGCGACAGCCTTTTTGGATTCAATTCCGCTAGTGGCTATTACAGGGCAAGTGGCCACGGCAATGATTGGCAGGGACGCTTTTCAAGAAGTGGATATTACAGGGATTACCATGCCCATTACGAAACATAATTTTTTGGTTAAAGACCCTAAACAGTTATTAGTGACGCTCCGTCTAGCCTTTCAACTGGCGCAAGCCGGCAGACCGGGACCGGTTTTAGTAGATGTGCCGCGCGATGTGCAAACGGCGCTGATGGAGTATCAACCACGGCAGGCACCACTGGTAACCAGTCCGGTTTTGCCAGAGCCGGCTAAAGTCCAACAGGCTATTAAAGCTGTGAACCAAGCTTCGCGTCCGGTGCTCCTTATTGGCGGCGGCGTCATTAACGCTAATGCCGAATATGCAGTAATGGCCTTGGCAGAAAAGCTCAATTTACCGGTAGTGAGTACGCTCATGGGACTGGGGGCTTGTAGTGCTTATCGTCAGACTTTTTTAGGTATGACCGGTATGCATGGTCACCAAAAAGCCAACAATGCTGTGCAAGCGGCTGACTTGATTCTAGCTTGTGGCAGTCGATTTAATGATCGGCTGACTGATGAACGGACTAGCTACGGAGCACAGAAGACCATCATTCATCTGGATATTGATCCAGCGGAATTAGATAAAAATATTACGTCAGAAATCGGTATCACCGGCGAGCTGGAAACTTGTCTAGCACAGTTGACGGCAGGCTGCACGCCCCAAGCTTTGGACAAGTGGTGGGCACAAATTGATGACTGGCCTGATTGGGAGGCAGATCGGGGCGAGGAAGAAGCACCAAAGTTTTTTGCCGCTTTTAATCAGGTGCTCAAGGATCAAGATTTTATTATTACGACTGATGTAGGGCAACACCAAATGTGGGCGGCACAGCAAATTAAAATTCAGTTTGCTAGGCAATGGCTTACTTCCGGTGGCTTGGGAACTATGGGGTTTGGTTTGCCAGCCGCACTGGGAGCACAGCTGGCACGGCCGGAAAGCAGGGTCATCAGTATTTCCGGCGATGGTGGTTTTAAAATGACGGGTTCCGAGCTATTTACGGTGGCGACTAACAATTTGCCCTTAATTATGGTGGTCTTTAATAATAGCGGGTTGGGTATGATTAGACAATTACAGACGGCTTTTTTTAACAAGCGGTTGACGGCCTGCGAATTGCCGGGAACCATGGATTTTGTAAAATATGCAGAGGCTTTTGGGATTAGTGGCACTAAGGTCAGCACGCCGGAAGCTTTGCAGGAAGCGCTAGTTGCTGCTTGGCGAGAAAAGCACCCTACACTCATTGAAGTAACTCTAGCTACCGGCGATATGGTGCAACCAATGGTTGCTACTGGTCACGGTCTTAATGCCTACGTTAAGTTTGAACACTGAGGTGTAGTAGTGTGCAAGATAGGGATGACAGTAATAAAGGTTAGAACCTTTATTACTGTCATTTTGCTATTTTTGCTATTTATTGTTTTTGTTAGCCGTGGTGGTAGTTTTAAGGGGCACGGCGACGCAGGCGCGATTTTGCTATGGGAGCTTTTGCGAGCCAGGTTAATATTTCTGCCCTTTAATAGTGTATAATAAAGATGGCTACTTAATACTACGAGGCAATCTGCAGGGCAATAAGGCCTAGAAAATAAGTGGGAGAAGAAAATGCTAACACTACCTACATATGTGACAAAAATTATAATGCTTTTACAAGGCGCCGGCTACGAGGCTCATGTAGTGGGTGGCGCAGTCCGGGATTTGCTGTTAGGGCGGTTACCGGAAGATTACGATGTGACGACTAATGCACAACCTGATGCTATTATTGAGCTAGCTCAAGCCAATAAAATTGTTGTGGTTGATAAATTAGGCTATAACTTTGGGGTGGTTTTACTCCTTAGCGATGGCTACGGTATTGAAGTCGCTACTTATCGCGGCGAACGCTATGGTCGAGATGCCCATAAACCAGAGCAGGTGTGGTATTGTCAAACGTTGAGGGAGGATTTAGCCCGTCGTGATTTTACCATTAATGCCCTGGCTTTGGACAATAGCGGGAATATTCTTGATTATTTTGGGGGCAGGGAAGATTTAAAAGCCAAGGTATTGCGCACTGTGGGGGAGGCTCAAGTGCGTTTTGCCGAGGACGGCTTGCGGATGTTCAGAGCTTGCCGGTTTGTTGCTCAATTGAATTTAAATTACCAGGGCAGTCTTCAATTTCCGCTGGAACGGGTGCAGGGTTTAGCTTTAGAACGGGTTAGAATTGAATTAGAAAAGACCTTACTGGCACCGGCAGCTGCTAAAGGCTTGCGACTGCTGGGTGTAACGGGGCTTTTAAGTACCAGCTGCCAGGCACGGGTAGCCGGCAACGTAGAGCAGGTAGCCTTGTTACCGGAACTGGAACATCTTCAAGCTCTGCCGCAAAATCCCCGTTTTCATTGTTACGATGTGTGGGAACATACATTAGCGGCGGTAGCAGGGGTTGCGCCTAGTTTGGTTTTACGGTGGGCCATGTTATTGCACGATGTAGGCAAAGGACTAGCGGGTGTGCGCCAACTTACGGCGGCAGGGCAACCTAGTGACCATGGACATGAGCGGCAAAGTGCGGTGCTGGCACAGGCGATTTTAGTGCGACTGGGCTACAAGGCTAGCTTCGTGCAACGGGTGACTTGGCTAGTGTCTAGACATATGCGTTTTGCGCCGCTTTTACTAACGGGAGAAAAATCACTATACCATTGGGTGAGAAAAGAAGCTCAGAGCGGTTGTTTTCGCTATCAATGGGAGCTGGTAGAGGCTTTTACGCAACTGGTACAGGTTTTTTTGGCCGACATGGGGGCGACGCAAGCGGGGAAAAATTCAGAATTGATGGATTCCGGCATAGCTTTGGGGGAACGAGTACTGGCACTGGCACGGCAAATGCCGGTGCATACCAGTGATTTGGCACTGACGGGGGGTGCTGTGGCGGCGGTCGTGGGTACACAGCAACAAGTGGGTGTAGTTTTGCGTTTGCTGCTCCTTCGAGTGCAAAGTGGAGAACTACCTAATACTCAGGCGGAACTTCTACAGGCAACTACGTTGTGGCACCAAAAACAGCAGCGGCGATCATTTTAACCATTAGTTTTGCAGAAAGCTTTAGCAAATATAACAAGGACGCCTATCGTTTAACGATAGGCGTCCTTGTGGTTATTATAGATAAATATTATTTAGCTGTTTTTAGTCTAGTCCAGTAACGATCATACATAGTAATGCTATCACCAATATCCACTAGCCATTCGCCCTTGTGAGCAGCACTGCTACCCAAGGTTAGGAAAGGATCCTGACGGTAGCTGGCCGGCATTAGCTTGACGGCTGCGGCATTAGGATTGGGTAAATTAATATAAGCGAAATTTTTGGCGCTGACTGCCGGGTCGTACATATAGTTAATGAATTTTTGCGCTAAGACTTTGTTTTTGCAACCTTTGGGAATGGCAATGGTATCAGCCCAAATTAAGGTACCTTGCTCTGGAATGATAAACCCAATGTTCGGGTTTTCCCTTAAAGTATAGGAGGCGTCACCGGACCACATAATGCCGAGCCAAGCTTCTTCGGCAATAAATTTTTGTTTAATATTTTCGGTGTCATAGGCCAAAATATTGCGATTTAATTTTTGCAAATCTTCATAGGCACTGGCAACTTCTGCTGGGTTCGTGCTGTTGTTGGAAAAACCATGCTTTTTTAAGGCTACGCTAAAAACCTCACGGGCATCGTTGAGCACGATGACGTGTCCTTGGTAGGCTGGGTTCCACAAATCAGCCCAGCTAGTGGGAGGGGTGGAGATGTATTTCTTGTTATAAACAATACCGGTAATGCCATTGGTGTAAATAGGAGCATATTCTCCGGTGGGGTCAAAGGGTGGCTTTTGCAAGTCAGGAGAGAGGTTTTTAAGGTTGGGTATTTGCGTTAGGTCGAGCTTTTCGAGTAAACCTAATTTGAGCATGGTGGTTACCATGTAATCAGAGGGTTGAATAATATCGAATTGAGCACCGCCGGCTTGAATTTTGGCGAGCATTTCTTCATTATTGGCGAAAACGTCGTAGGTAACTTTACAATTATTTTGCTGTTCAAAGGCGGCAATCACTTCCGGCGCGTAGTAGTCACTCCAGCTGTAAATGTTTAGAACTTGGGGTGCAGCATCTGAGCTTTTGTCTTGCTTATTACCGCAACTAACCAAAAAGAGTGCACAAACGAGTAAAAGTACCGCTAGGGTAAAGGCTTTTTTCATAGGACAAGCTCCCTTTCATGTTAAGCTGACAAAAGGCTGTCCTTGCAGACAGCCTTTTGAGTTTTGATTATTTAGCTGTTTTGAGTTCTGTCCAATATCGGTCGTAGACTTGTAGACCTTCGCCGATATCAATAAGCCACTCGCCCTTGTCAATATTATCCTTACCGATTTTAAGCATGGGGTCAGCATTAAATTCTTTGCTGTGGAAGCTGGTAGCTTTTTCGTTAGGGTCATTATAACCGATGTATTCGTAGTTTTTGGCACTAATTTGTGGTTCATAGATAAAATTAATGAACTTTTCAGCCAGTGCTTTGTTCTTAGCTCCTTTGGGAATAGCAAAAGTATCGGCCCAAATAGTAGCACCTTCTTGGGGAATAACAAAGCCAATATTTTTATTTTCTTTCAGGGTGTAAGAGGCGTCACCGGACCACATGGTACCAATCCAAGCTTCTTCGGCGATGAATTTTTGTTTGATGGTATCTGTGTCATAGGCGAGAATGCTAGGTGCCAGTGCTTTTAAATCAGTAAAGGCGACTTCTAGTTCTGCTGGTACTACCGAGTTATTAGAATAACCATTTTTCTTCAAAGCCATACCAAAAACTTCCCGGTTATCGTTGAGCAAAATGACGCGACCTTGATATTCCGGATTCCACAAAGCCTTCCAACTGGTAGGAACTTCTTTGACAAAATTTTTATTGTAGACAATACCGGTAATACCCCAAGTATAAACGAGAGAATGATTACCCTCCGGGTCGTAAACAGGGGCTTGCAGACTGCTGACGAGGTTTTTAGCATTAGGGATATTTTTTAAATCCAGTTTTTCTAGTAAGTCCAATTTCAACATGGTAGCTACCATGTAGTCCGAAGGTTGAATTAAATCATATTGTGCTCCACCGGCTTGAATTTTGGCGAGGAGCTCTTCATTATTGGCAAAAACATCGTAATTGACTTTGCAATTATATTTTTTTTCAAATTCGGCAATAACTTCAGGATCAAAATTATCAGCCCAACTGAATAAATTAAGTACCTGTGGTTCAGACGCTTTTTTTGCCGTATCCTTTTTGTCGCCACCCCCACAACCGGTCATTACAAGAGCAAGTAACATGAGCATAACCAAAAAGAACGAGAACATTTTTTTCATGATAGTGAAACCACCCTTTCCAACATTATTATATCAACCAAAGGTTAATATCAAAGCTAACTATCTTTTTTCTCCGAAGTGTGTTGTGGTTGTAAAAGCTGAGCTACCACAATGAGCGTAATGGTGGCCACCATCAAAAGCGTGGACAAGGCATTAATTTCAGGAGAAATACCACGTTTAACCATGGCATAAATATAAAGGGGCAAGGTGGTGGAATTAGGTCCGGCCACAAAAAAACTAATGATAAAATCATCAATGGAAAGTGTAAAGGCGATTAAAGCTCCGGCTACGATACCGGGTAAAGCGAGGGGAAAGGTAACATAACGAAAGGTTTGCCAAGGCGTAGCATATAAATCCATAGCAGCCTGTTCCAGTTCGTGATGCATACCTTCTAAACGGGCATTAACGGTAATGATGACAAAAGACAGGCAAAAAGTAATATGGGCAATAATTAAGGTGGATTTTCCCAGGGGCACGCCGGTTTGAGCGAAAAGCACCAAGAGGGATAAGCCCATTACTATTTCCGGAATTAAAATCGGCAAATAAAGTAGCCCATTAATCACTGGCTTGAACTTAAATTGGTAACGATTAATGGCAATGGCGGCAATAGTGCCCAAAATCGTAGAAACAACCGTTGAAATAACGGCAATAATCAAACTATTGGTAAGAGCTTCCAAAACTCTGCGGTTTTTAAACAGCGCCACATACCAGTCAAGAGTAAAACCAGTCCACACGGCATTAATGCGGGACTCGTTAAAAGAATAGAGAGCCAAAATCAAAAGCGGTAAATATAAAAAGGCAATAATAGCCAAAGCATAAGCTAGGAGTAAGCTGCTACGCCAGGTCTTTTGCATTGCTTTTACCCCCTTTTTGCGCTTGTAGCACTTTATAATAAAGAATAATCAGTACGAGGGATAAAATAGCTAGAACAATGGAAAGGGCTGAGCCAAAGGGCCAATCCCGAGCCGAAAGAAATTGATTTTGAATGAGGTTGCCGATGAGGGCAGATTTGGCGCCACCCATTACGTCAGGGACGACAAACATACCGAGGGAAGAAATGAACACCAAAATAGAACCGGCTGCAATTCCCGGCATGGTTAAAGGCAGGGTAATCTTGCGAAAAGCTGTCCAGGGTTTAGCACCCAGGTCAGAGGCGGCTTCTAAAAGTCGGTGATCGAGCTGTTCAATCGAAACGTAGATCGGTAGTACCATAAACGGCAAAAGGGCATACACCATACCGAGCATGACAGCAGTATCGTTATAAAGTAAGGCCAGCGGTTTATCAATGAGGCCGCTACTGATGAGCAAGGTGTTGAGAACTCCCTGGGAGCGCAAAATAATCACCCAAGCATAAGAGCGGATTAAAAAGTTGATCCAAAAAGGAATCATTACTAAGATTAAGCCCGGTTGTTGCCATTTCTTGGGCAATTGGGCGATTGTATACGCCAAAGGATAGCCCAGGGCAAAAGTGAGGGCAGTGGTTACTAAAGCTGTGACCAAGGTGTCCAGAAAAATTCTGACATAAAGCGGTTCCAAAAAACGCGCATAATTGGCCAGTGTAAAGGAAAAAATTAATTGTCCGTAAGCGGTACGACCGGCAAAGGAAACAGCGACTACGATGAGTAGTGGTACAACGAAAAAAATGCTTAACCACAGCATTGCCGGTGCTACCAAAAATTTACCGTTTTTCATCGTGATACTTTCACCCCATCCTGCGGATACCACCAAATACCGGCACGCTCATCGCTATGCCAACGTTTAACGTCGTCAAAGTATTGATAAGCCACTACGGTTTGATTGGAATTGTCAAGACGGATAAAGACCTTATCAATAGTGCCGTAAAAGACCACGTCTACCACGGTACCGTAGAATTCTGGCTCGGGGTGATTAGTGGCGTCGTCACTTTCTAAACAGAGGTTCAGCTTTTCTGGGCGAACGGCCCAAGAGTCGGCACCGATGTCAAAAAAGTTACTTTCTCCAATAAAGCGAGCCACAAATTTAGAAGCCGGGTGATGATAAATAGCATCGGGCACATCATCTTGTTCAATGCAGCCTTTATTCATTACGACAATTCGATCACTCATAGTGAGTGCTTCTTCTTGGTCGTGGGTGACATAGACAAAAGTAAGTCCCAAGCCCCGTTGGAGATTTTTCAACTCCAACTGGAGGTTTTTGCGTAGTTGATAATCTAAAGCACCCAAAGGTTCATCTAGGAGTAAAACTTTGGGGTTATTTACTAATGCCCGGGCAATAGCGACACGTTGTTGCTGGCCACCACTCATTTGTTGTGGTCTACGTCTACGAAATTCTTCTAGCTGGGTGAGATATAAGACCTGAGTTACGCGTTCTTGCCGTTCTTCTAGCGGAACTTTTTTCATCATTAAACCAAAATGTATATTTTCCTCAACAGTCATGTGAGGGAACAATGCGTAATTTTGAAAGACCATATTGACATCACGCTTATAGGGCGGTAAATTGGTCACGTCTTCGTTATCTAAAAACACTTTACCGGCAGTTGGTTGTTCTAAACCAGCGATCATACGAAGCAAGGTAGTTTTGCCACAACCGGAAGGACCGAGTAAAGTAATAAATTCTCCGTCATTAATTGTCAAATCTAAAGATGGTATTATTGTATTATTACCAAATTTTTTAGTAATGCCCTGTAAACGAACCATTTCTTTCATCTTTTCATTGTCACAACCTTTCTCTCAGTGGATAGTATTTAAATTATAACATAGAAACTGGGAGATATTTCAATATTTTATTTGTGAAATAAAAAAGGTTTTTAGGGAAAAAAGAGAGAATGTTATACAGTATATTACAGATATAATGGAAGGGGGGTTACGAGGTTGTTAAAACTGTTTTTGCGCCTTTGTTGTTGCTTACTGTTGATAAGCGTAGTGCCAAGGCAGTGTGCGGCTGCCACCAAGCCGCAGCCACAGGTAGTGTTAGGCATTGAACGGCTGGCAGAATATGCGTCACTTTTTAAGAACAAACGGGTGGGACTAATTACTAACCAAACAGGGCTAGATAGCAAACTACGTAGCTCCGTGGAGTTACTGGAGGCTCATGCTAAGGTAAGTGCTATTTTTGTGCCGGAACACGGCTTATTCGGGGCGGTTAAAGCCGGGGAGCTACTAGGCAACACCACTTATCGGGGCATTAAAGTCTATAGCCTTTATGGAGAGACCAAAAGACCGACGCCGGCCATGTTAGAAGGGATTGATTTACTGGCCATTGACTTGCAGGATATTGGGGCACGCAATTACACCTATGCGTCGACGATGGCATATGCTATGGAGGCTTGCGCTCAAGCGGGAAAAACCTTTGTTGTCTTTGACCGGCCCAATCCCATGGGCGGTACTTATGGCGGACCTACTTTGAAAAAAGGGCAGGAATCCTTTATTGGGTTGTATCCCTTGCCTTTGCGGCATGGTCTTACCCTAGGAGAATATGCCCGGTTTATTAATACAGAATATCATATTGGTGTCAAGTTAGAAGTAGTACCACTCCGCAATTGGCGGCGTTCCATGTATTTTCCGGCAACAAAACTTCCGTGGATTATGACGTCACCGGCAATTCCTACCTTTACCAGTGCCGTTTGTTACTTGGCAACAGGTATAACTGGTGAGGCCAATCTTTCCGTGGGGATTGGGACAACGAAACCTTTTGAATATATCGGTGCTCCCTGGCTCCATAATCAGGATTTTGCGGCTAAACTCAATGCTTTGGCTTTACCGGGGGTAAAATTCTTGCCCGTGGCGTTTACACCCGGGTTTGGTAAATATGCTGGAGAGTTTTGTGCGGGAGTGCAGTTGTATGTGACAGATTTACCGAGCTTTTTGCCTGTGCACACCGGCGCTCACATTGTCAGACTTTTACTGACCGATTATCCACAGCAGGTTAGTTTTGCCACGCGGGACACGGGCGGCTACAAGTTTGACATCGAGTTGGGCGAGGCGAGTTTGCGTGGTCAGCGACCGCTAGCAGGAATCTTTGCCCGTTGGGAGCAAGAAAACCAAGCTTTTGCGGCACAAGCGAAGCCATATCTTTTATATCAATAGGAGGTTACGATGGTATTAAATAAAAGTTTTATTGAGTTCTTATATGAAGCGGCGCACATTCAACGTTGGAACGACCATATTAGACCACAAGGGTTTACGGAGCTGGATAAGCAGGCGCACAAGATGATGATCCTCTACGTGTTGGCCAAGTATGAAGAACAGGATCACGGGGCTAAACTGGACTGGCAGGTGATGATTGAAGGTGGTATTTTCGAGTTTTTACACCGGATTATTTTGACTGATATTAAGCCACCGGTTTTTCACGAGCTAATGCGCGTGCATGGCAAAAAACTTAACGCTTGGGTCTATGAAGAATTGGCAAGACGTGTCAGTGATTTGGATCCGGTATTCTTAGCTAAGATGAAACATTATTTTGATACCGAGGATTTTAAGCAAGAGAAAAAATTGTTAAAAGCAGCGCATTATTTGGCTACGGAATGGGAGTTCCGCATTATTTATCATTTAAACCAAGGTATTTACGGCGTGGAAGAAACTAAAGTTGCCATCGCTAATGAAATCGAAGACCATTACGCCTTGGCGGGTGTGCAAAAATTGGCTTTGGGTGGCAAAACTAGAAAATTTATCGACTTAGTGGGGCAATTAAGATTTCAAAAACGCTGGGCACAATCTCCTCGGGTACCGGAAACATCAGTGATGGGGCACGTGATGATTGTGGCAATTTTTGCTTATTTGTGCTCGCAAAAGCTGGAGGCTTGCCCCAAACGGGTAGTTAATGACTTTTTCTGTGGCCTTTTCCATGATTTACCGGAAGTTTTAACCCGGGATATTATTTCTCCGGTGAAGTCGTCGATTCCTGGGTTGGATAGCCTCATTAAAGAAATCGAAAAACAGCAAATTGCCGAAAAGGTTTTACCCTTATTACCGGCGGCTTGGCACGAGGAGATTTTGTATTTTTGTGAAAATGAATTTGACAATCGGATTATTTTGGACGGTAGGCCGCAAGGTTGTAAGGCTGATGAAATTAATGAGCGGTACAATGAAGATAAATATTGTGCCGTGGACGGTGCAGTTTTAAAGGGGTGCGACCACTTGGCGGCCTTTATGGAAGCCTGGCTTTCTATCCAGTACGGTATTACTTCCAAACATCTCAGTGAGGGTGTTATTTCGTTGCGAGCCAAGTACCAGGATAAATCGATTGCCGGCATTCCTTTCTCCAAGATTTTTGCACAATTTGAGTAATTTGTGCTAAGGTTCTTCGGCAAGCAATACTGCTTGCCGAAGGCGAAAAGAAGAGGACTACCCACAGCAAAATAAGTAATAAAAAATAGTTCACAAAAAGGTCGTAAAGTCAGGGACTATTTGTAGACAAGGATGGTAAATTTGGATTATAATTAGATTAGGAAGTATGAGTGATCTTTATATTTGCTTCAATAAAAAGGAGGAAACATTATGAACATTTTTGAAATGGCCAAAATCCCTTTGAACAAAGCAATCGAAGTAATGAAACTCGATCCAGGTGCGGCAGCTATTATTGAGCAACCTGAAAGAACGCTAGAAGTTTCCATTCCGGTGAAGATGGATAACGGTACGGTGAAAGTATTTACCGGTTATCGTTCTCAGCACAGCACTATTTTGGGACCGGCTAAAGGTGGCGTTCGTTATCACCAAAACGTTTCTATGGATGAAGTAAAAACCCTTGGTTTTTGGATGACTTGCAAATGTGCTGTTGCCGGCTTACCTTATGGTGGTGGTAAAGGTGGCATTATTGTTAATCCAGCGGAACTTTCCGAACGCGAATTAGAGGCTTTGACTCGTGGTTTTATTGATAGAATTGCTGTTATAATCGGCGAAAAAATGGACGTGCCGGCTCCTGACGTTAACACTAATGCTAAAATCATGGGCTGGATGATGGATGAATATAGCAAACTTAAAGGCCAATACGAACCCGGATTTGTTACCGGCAAAGCAATTTGTATGGGTGGTTCCCTAGGTAGAACTTCTGCTACTGGTCGTGGCGTTATGACAGCTTTGGCTGAAGCCATTAAAACCAAAGGCATCGCTCCTAAAGATGCTACTTGTGCAGTGCAAGGCTTTGGTAACGTTGGTAGCTGGTCCGCTAAACTTATCCATGATTTAGGCGTTAAGATTGTAGCTTTGAGTGATGTTAAGGGTGGTATTTATAATCCGGCAGGTATTAATCCGTACGAAGTTGAAAAACACGTACAAAAAACCGGTTTTGTTGTTGGGTTCCCTGGTTCTACACCATTAACCAATGAAGAAGTTTTGGAAGCGGAAGTAACAGTCTTAGTACCGGCAGCTCTTGAAATGCAATTGACTAAAGATAATGCTGATAAAGTCAGAGCACAATTTGTAGTCGAAGGCGCTAATGGACCGACAACTCCTGATGCTGATGAGATTTTGGACAAAAAAGGTATTATGGTTGTTCCTGACATTTTGGCCAATGGTGGCGGCGTAACTGTTAGTTACTTCGAATGGGTGCAAAACCTCTACCGTTATTTCTGGGAAGAAGCAGATGTCATTGCTAAACAAGAAGTATTAATGGTAAAAGCCTTCAAAGAAGTATATGATACTGCACATAAATACCAAGTTAATATGCGTGTAGCAGCTTACATTGTAGCTTTGAATAGATTGGCTGAACCAATGAAATATCGTGGTATGTTCTAAAATTTACTAGTTTTAAAAAGGGAGTCGCGTTGCGACTCCCTTTTTATTGTCTTAAAAGACATTATTCTTGCAAGCAACCATGAAAATTTATTGACGTAACAATTGGGTAGTGATAAAATAATTAAATGTAAACCGTATTTGGAAAAAGCTTTACTTCGGAAATACAGCTTGCTAACTATAGTAATGGGGGAACAAAAATGGCTATAAAATATGCTCAACGAATGCAAAGAATGCAAGCCTCGGAAATTCGCGAACTGTTGAAATTAACCCAACGCCCGGAAATTATTTCTTTTGCCGGTGGCTTGCCGGCGCCGGAACTTTTTCCTGTGGAGGAAATTGCCCAAGTTTCTTCTGAATTGTTATTAAAAGAAGGACGGCAACTTTTACAATATGCTACCACAGAGGGACGTCCTAGTTTTAGACAAAAAATTGCCGCACGGATGCTAGCTAAATATCAAACCAAAGTCGACGCCGATGAGATTCTCATTACCACCGGTTCCCAACAATGTTTGGATTTTGCCGGTAAACTGTTTTTGGATCCGGGGGACATAGTGCTGTGCGAAAGCCCTTCTTATTTGGGTGCACTTAATGCTTTTAATGCTTATGAACCACAGTATATCGAAGTTCCTACCGATGAGGGTGGTTTATTACCGGAAGCCTTGGATAAAATTTTGAGTACTACTAAACGTTGTAAATTTATCTATGTCATTCCGGATTTTCAAAATCCTACGGGGCGCACTTGGTCTTTGGAGCGTCGCCAACAATTTATGGCCGTCGTTAATAAATATGAACTGCCGGTGTTGGAAGATAATCCTTACGGCGAGTTACGTTTTGAAGGAGAAATTTTACCTTCTCTTAAATCTATGGACACCAAAGGGTTGGTTATGTTTTTAGGTACCTTTTCCAAGGTGTTTTGCCCGGGTTTGCGCTTAGGGTGGGTAGCGGCACACAAAGATGTTCTAGCTGAATTTATTAAAATTAAACAAAGCGCTGACCTGCATACCTCTAATTTTGACCAAGGTGTAGCTGATGCGTATATGGAAAAATACGATTTGGACGCTCATGTGGAAGAAATTAAAAATTTGTACAGACATCGTCGTGATTTAATTTTAAAAAATATGCAAGAACAATTTCCCAGCGAGGTTGAATGGACGACACCAGCCGGCGGCTTGTTTCTTTGGCTAACTTTTCCTCAAGGTGTGAGTGCGGAGCAAGTTTTCCACAAATGTATTGAAAAAAATGTGGCGGCAGTGACGGGTGATGCTTTCTTCCCTAATGGAAAAACCGATCGCAATATGCGTATAAATTATTCTAATATGCCAGATGATAAAATCGAGGAAGGCATTAGAAGAATGGCAGTAGCCATTAAGGAATGTATGTAAATAAAAATAGAAAGATCAATAAAAAATCTTGCTATCAACGCTGATAGCAAGATTTTTATTTTTGTTAGAAGTGTTCAATATGATATAATAACTAGAATGTAAAAAAGAGAGTGGTGGCATAATGGCAGAGAAATTTTTAGTCGTTGATGGAAGCAGCCTTATTCATAGGGCCTTTTTTGCGTT
The DNA here is from genome assembly GCA_036659415.1 of Acidaminococcaceae bacterium. GTDB lineage: Bacteria > Bacillota > Negativicutes > Acidaminococcales > Acidaminococcaceae > JAVXCQ01. The sequence goes on along the minus strand of JAVXCQ010000002.1, from coordinate 6,931 downwards.
ACCGCCTTTAATGACCCAAAAGGGCGTGCATACGGGAGCTGTATATGGGCTTTGTAATATGTTGCTGAAATTAATTAATGATGTACAACCGAAATGGATGTTGGTGGCTTTTGATAAGTCCCGCACTACTTTTCGCACAGCACTGTATAATGAGTATAAAGCACAGCGCAAGCCGACCCCCAGCGAATTGTCGGAACAATTTCCCTTGGCCAGAGAACTGTTAACTGCCATGAATATTAGTACGCTGGAACTGGACGGTTATGAGGCAGATGATATTATCGGTACTTTTGCCAAACATACTGCCGATCGGGCGGAAGTGATTATTGTTACCGGTGACCGAGATGAGCTACAACTATTAGATGAGAACGTCAAAGTTTTTTATACCAAAAGAGGTATTTCTGATATTCAGGTTTTTGATGTGGCAGAGTTTCAAGCTAATTATGAAGGACTTAAGCCCCTCCAATTAATTGATCTCAAAGGGTTAATGGGCGATGCTTCGGATAATATTCCGGGTGTACCGGGAGTAGGACCTAAAACGGCCATGAAGCTTATTGTTGAATATCAATCGGTAGAAAATGTTTTGGCTCATATTGACGAAATTGCGGGTAAAAGCCTGAAAGAAAAATTGACGGCTAACCGGGATTTGGCCTTGCTATCCAAAAAATTAGCCACGATTTGTACAGAAGTACCGCTCAACCTTGATTTGGCTGCTTATTGTGTGGAGCCTATGAATAAAGAAGCTGAAAGCCTCATGCAAGAGTTGGAATTTCGCAATCTGTGGTCGCGGTTTTCCCTAGCATTAGGCTCTAACGCACCGCTAAGTTTTGCTTTGTTTGGCGAAGAAGTGGTAGCACCACCAGCTGTGCCCCCGGTATTGGTTACGGAACGGGCGCAGGCCGTAGCTCTTTTTGCCAAAATTCAAGCCGCACACCTGCCAACTTGTTTTACTACGACAGTGGGGGGGACTATTCCACAACTGTATTTGCAGGATTTCCAATTGCTTTTTGCTCAGCAAACCTATGTTTTTGAAGGTTCGCAAGAGCTGTGGAACGAAGTTTATGCGTGGCTAGCCGATGGCGAACAAAAGAAAATAGTGAGCGAAAGCAAAGAAATTATTAAGGCTTGTTTAACGCAACAGGTGGAAGTACAGGGAATTATTCACGATGTGACTTTAGCCGCCTATCTTTTGGAGCCTGGTGCTAATACCTATGAATTAGGTCAGCTGACGGAGCGTTATTTAGGACAAAGCTCTGGAGATGCGTTACAAGATTTGGACGCGGTGGCCAAGGTTTTGCAAGAAGAGATTAAAACTAAAGCCTTGACGGCTTTGTATGAAAACATTGAATTACCTTTGGCGGCGGTACTCGCACGTATTGAATTATACGGGCTGGCTGTAGACGAAACTATGTTGGCGACCATTACGGAAGAATTCCGGATTAAGTTGCTTGCCTTGGAAAAACTAGCCTACGAAGAAGCCGGGAGTGAGTTTAACCTCAAATCGCCCAAGCAGCTCGGCGTGTTGCTCTTTGAACAACTGGGCTTACCAGCACTTAAAAAAACGAAAACCGGTTATTCTACCGATGTGAGTGTTCTAGAACAATTGCGCGGCCAGCACCCCATCATTACAACGATTTTGGAACATCGCCAGCTATCTAAACTGTATTCCACCTATCTAGAGGGGTTACGTCCACTGATTAATCCCGTTACCAGACGGGTACATACTCATTTTCAGCAGACGGTGACGGTTACAGGAAGGCTGTCTAGTACGGAGCCTAATTTGCAGAACATACCTACGCGTACGGAGATTGGTAAGCGGATGCGTACCATGTTTGTGCCAGGAGCGGGCTATGATTGGCTCTTGTCCTGCGACTATTCTCAAGTGGAACTAAGAGTATTGGCACATATTGCCGAGGACCCTTTGCTTTTGGATTCGTTTGCTCAAGGTCAGGACGTTCATGCTAGGACAGCTGCAGAAGTTTTTGGGTTGCCTTTAGCCGAGGTGACACCGCTTCTGCGTTCCAAAGCGAAAGCGGTTAATTTTGGCATTGTCTATGGGATTAGCGATTATGGGTTAAGCAAACAGTTGGATATTAGCCGTGCAGAAGCAGCTAAATATATCGCCAATTATTTTGCTCGCTATACCGGTGTGCAAACTTATATGACGCAAGCAATTGCCACGGCCAAACAACAAGGTTATGTAACAACACTTTTTGGCAGAAGAAGATATCTGCCTGATATTAATAATGCTAATTTTAATCTCCGCAGTTTTGCGGAGCGCACTGCCATTAATACCCCTATTCAGGGAACAGCGGCGGATATCATCAAAGTCGCTATGATTAATGTGCAAACGGCTTTAACGCAGGGAGGCTTTCAAAGCCGTTTATTATTACAAGTACACGATGAATTAGTCCTGGAAGTAGTGGAGAGTGAACGTGAAAAAGTTGCGGCGCTGGTTAAAACTACGATGGAAAAGGCTGCGAATTTACAAGTACCACTTTTAGCCGATGTAGCTTGGGGGAAAAACTGGGCGGAAACCAAATAGGGGGATTAGAGAGATGCCGGAATTGCCAGAAGTCGAGCAAGTAAGAAAAACTTTAATACCACATATTGTGGGGAAAATAATTAAAAAAGTTGAGGTGCGTTTGCCGCGCCTCATACAACACCCATCAGCAGAAACTTTTGCCAATGTTTTGGTGGGGCAATGTATTCAAGCTGTTAAACGTAAGGGTAAATATTTGACACTTGAGTTTCAAACTAATTTAAAACTGGTCATTCATTTGCGCATGACGGGGGCACTCATTGCGACGGCTCAAGGGGCCGAAGAACCGGCCTATGCCAAGGTCAAGTTTGAACTGACAGGGGATCAAACCTTGTGGTTTTGTGATATTCGCACTTTTGGTACACTGCATTTAATTATTAACGATGACATTAGTATTGAAGGCTATGATACTTTGGGTCCTGAGCCGTTTAGTCCGGAGTTAACACCGGAGTATTTGCAGACGGTTTGTCAAAAACGGAAAGCTGCCATTAAAGGGGTTATTTTAGACCAAAAAGTCATTGCTGGTTTAGGTAATATTTATGCCGATGAAGCGTTGGCGACAGCCGGAGTTTTACCACAAAAGCCTGCTAATTCTTTGTCCGAAAAAGAACTTGTACGCTTAATTAAAGGTATTAATAAAGTAATTAAGCAAGGCATTAAAAATCATGGTACGACCTTTCGCGATTATAAGGATGGCGAAGGCAAACAGGGTAGCAATCAACACTACCTCTTGGTTTATGGTCGTGGCGGCGAACCTTGCAAAAAATGCGGCCATCTTTTAGCTACCACTAAAGTTGCTGGGCGCGGCACTACTTATTGTCCGCATTGTCAGCAGTAAGGAGGAGGGCATGAAAGTTCTGGGGTTAACGGGAGGTATTGCTTCCGGTAAAAGTACGGTAGCAGCTTTATTAGCGGCCAAAGGGGCGCCTATTTTCGATGCCGATGCTGAGTCAAGAACAGCCTTGCTAGTGGGAACAACGTGCTATGAGCAGGTATTGGCTACTTTGGGTAGTAGCTTTGTGGCTACAAACGGGGAGATTAACAGACCGGCCTTAGCCGAGCTAGTTTTTCACAACCCAGGAGCGCTTCAAAAATTGGAAAATATTATTCATAGTTATGTGTGGCAACAAGCAAGCACCTTTGTTACGGTGCAAAAAGAACAGCAGACCCCAATAGCTGTTTTGGATGTGCCGCTCTTAATTGAGTGCGGCTGGCACCAAAAGGTGGACGAAGTGTGGCTGGTGGCTGTAACCGAGGAAGAACAGGTGCGCCGAGCTATGCTTCGCAGCAACATGACTAGAGCAGAAGTTTGTGCACGTATTGCACAACAAATGACCTTAACAGACAAGAAAAAATATGCCACAGTTATTATTGATAATAGTGGTACTTTAGAAGCTACGAAACAGCAGGTGAACCTAGCCTGGAAGCAGTTACTTTAAAAGCTGGAGGGATAAAACGGTGGCCAAAAAAAAACAACCACATACCTGGAGTTTACGACTAGCCGTTTTGGCCTGTTTGCTTTTTCTAGGGTGGCAGTTGTGGGCGTCGAATATGATACAAAAAAAATATGTTTATTGCTGGCCCTATCAAGCTGAAATTTTAGAATATAGCAAAAAAAATAAACTGGACCCCTTTTTGGTGGCAGCTGTGATTAAAAATGAAAGCGGGTTTAAGGTGGACGCCCAGTCTAAACCAGGCGCTTTAGGACTCATGCAAATTATGCCACAAACAGGAACCTGGATTGCTTCTTCCATGGGTATGAATAATTTTACGGTGGAGGACTTGGGTACACCTCAGACTAACATTCGCATGGGCTGTTGGTACCTAGGCGAACTGGAGTACGAGTTCAACCTGAATTGGGTATTAATGCTAGCGGCTTATAATGCCGGACGTGGTAATACCAGAGAATGGATTACTCGCTATGGTTGGGATACGGATTTTGCTCAGATTGACGATATTCCCTTTGTAGATACGAGGGAGTATGTGCGTAAAGTGCTTTATGATAGAGAAGTGTACTATCAGCTGTATAAAAATCAGTTAGGAAACTATTGACGGCTGTAAAGTGATATGCTATCATATTAGCGTTGCCAATGTACGATACGCGGTCGTGGCGGAACGGCAGACGCGCTAGCCTCAGGAGCTAGTAGGGGCAACCCTGTGGAAGTTCAAATCTTCTCGGCCGCACCATATTTATATTGTTCAACTGATTTTCGCGGTTGTGGCGGAACGGCAGACGCACCATCTTGAGGGGGTGGCGGGGAGACCCGTGCGGGTTCAAATCCCGCCAACCGCACCATAATAAGTAAGCAAGCGGCTTTCGAGGTTCTCGAAAGTCGCTATTTTTATTTGACTACCAAAAAGTCTTGCGTGGGCTTGACCCCAGTTTGACCCCAGCACTAAAATATAGTTGCGATTTTTTGCGCAACATCTATATCTAAATCGGGCGTTATATGACTATATGTATCCATTGTTTGAGCAAATGTAGCATGACCCAATCTTGATTGCACTAACTTAAAATGTACACCAGCTTTTAGCAAAAGCGTTGCGTGAGTATGGCGCAAAGAGTGAAAATTAAAACCTTGTGGCAAGCCTATTTTTTTGCCATAATCTCTTGCCATTTTGGTTACCCAATCGGGGTTGCGTGGATTACCGTTCGCGCCCGGGAAAACTAAATCAAAGTTAATATATTTTTGGTTACCGATGCGCTCAGCAAAGTTAGCTGTTTTTTGTTTTTTTAGTAAGTTTAAGGTTTTATCATCAAGTGATATTGTACGATTGCTTGATTGATTTTTTGTTGTTTTGCTGATCATGGTTATGCTTTTGACCTTGATAACAGTTTGCCTAACAGATAGCGTTTTATGCTCAAAATCTATATCCTGCCAGCGTAATCCTAAAAGCTCTGACCGTCTTAAGCCGGTTGAGAGCGCAACGCTAAAAAGGCGTTTAATCTCATCAGTTGCAATGGTGTCGATGAGTTGTTTTGCTTGTTCTTTAGTGAGGGCTACCATCTCTCGAGTTTTAGTGACTTTAGGTTTTTGGACCTTCGTCATTGGGTTAATTTGCAACAAGTCGTCAAATACTGCTTGCTTTAAGCTTGCCTTGATCAGCGTGTAGATGTAGTCAACTGTTCGACTTGACAGACCAGTTGCTTTTTTATCTGCAATAAATTTACGTAGTAGTATTGGCGATAGGTTACATAGTGCATAAGCTCCAAGTTCTGGTAGGATATGCAGGTCAATTACTTGTTTGTAGCTTGCTATTGTTGATGGGGATAAATTGTCCCTAGTAATATCAAGCCATACGATTATCCAATCCATATAGAGCATATCGGAGTTGTATTGCAGCTCTTGTTGCGCGGCCTCGAACTCTGCTAGTTTTGCTCTTGCCGCTTTATCGGTAGCGCCATAAAAGTACATACGCTTGCCGTCAAAGGTTTTTGATACTTTAACTCTGCCATCTTCTCGTTTTTTGTTTCTGGCCATAAAAAATCAGCTCCTTTACTGTTTTTGGGTGTGCAGTAGCAGAGCTGAGTAGCTATGTGATATAATTAATAGCGTAATCAACCTTGCTTGCTGTGGGGTAAGTTACACGACCGTTTCTGTTGACGCAGAGGCGGTCATTTTTTTATTTGTTTTTAAATTGCACATTAAAATTTTTAGTTTGGCCACAAAAAAGATAAGATTTCATATCTGTGAATATTTTGTTATCTTATCTTTTTTTGATTTTAAAGGAACGACTGTTAAAGATTTGCTATATTTTGAATTTTTCACATCCAAAACTCGGAAGCAGTTATCAAGTATTCCTTGACAACTGAATCAGGATTTAATTCGCCTTCGTTATCGGAAAAAACATTATTTACGTATTCCCATTAGTGTTTTCCATAATTTTATACTCCACCAATTGAAATAAAGTATTGCAAATAATCATAATATATAGTATAATATAGGTGTAGGGGAAAGGAAGTGAAAAAAATGTGAACCTTGAAAAAGCAGAAAAAATAGCCGTTATCCTTGCAAGTTTAGCCACAGTGATTCAAACAATCGCTAACCTGCTTAGATAACGGCACAAGCCGAAGAGCGGCGGCATAACCGCTCACCCCTTCTTGGGGGTATTCTAACACAGGAAAGGAAAAAAGACAATGAAGATTACAGACTTGTTTATGCTTGTTTTGGCTACCGCCGGTATTTTTTGCGAAAAAAACATTTTGACATATGTTATTTGGGGTTGTGCTGTAGTTTATTTTGTAGTTAGGGGGATAAATACATGGAGAAAAAACAAGTAGATGGACGAGGCGGCGCACGCCCGGGTGCAGGCAGACCAAAAGGCACGGTATCTAAAATAGAACGAAAGCCCTATTGTTTTAGGCTGACGGATGAAGAACATGCGGTAGTG
>JAVXCQ010000001.1:68419-141557 GCA_036659415.1 Acidaminococcaceae bacterium | reverse complement strand
GTGCTACAGTGCGTACTTAGAAGCGGAAATCTCTTTCGCCATTAGCTATTTTTTCTAAATAGCTAATGGCGGTTTCGCGGGCTTTAGGACTACTAATATTGACCAGTTCTCGCAAAATTACAGCATTGCCTTTAATTTTGGTATCTGTACTTGCGTAATCGCTGAGGTATTCTTTTAAGGTCAAGAGGGCATTTGGTTGGCAACAGTTGGAAATAGCACCGGTTTTGGCCAGAGCCATGAAGCGGTCGCCGGTGCGGCCGGCTCGGTAACAGGCAGTGCAAAAACTGGGGATATAGCCACCGCTGAGGAGCCAATTGACAATTTCGTCTAGGGTGCGCGTATCGTTAACGTCAAACTGGGAGGAATTATCCTCGGCTTTTTCTTTTTCGGCATAGCCGCCAACGCTAGTACAGGAAGCGCCGCTGATTTGGGATACACCGACTTGGAGCACGGCAGCTCGTGAGGCTTCGGACTCTCTGGTGGAAATAATAATGCCGGTGTAGGGAACGGCTAAACGTAAAATAGCGACAATTTTTTTGAAGATTTCATCGCTAATGGCATTGGAAAATTGGTCAGGTTCAATGTCATCGGCAGGACGTAAGCGTGGTACGCTAATGGTATGAGGACCACAGCCGTGGACGGCTTCCAAATGTTCGGCGTGCATGAGTAAACCCACAAAGTCATAACGGTAGAGATTTAGTCCAAATAAGACGCCGATGCCCACGTCATCGATGCCACCTGCCATGGCTCTGTCCATAGCTTCGGTATGATAGGCGTAATTATGCTTCGGCCCGGTGGGGTGCAAAGTTTCATAGGTAGGTTTGTGGTAGGTTTCTTGGAAGAGAATATAGGTGCCGATGCCGGCTTCTTTTAATTTGCGATAATTGTCAATGGTGGTGGCGGCAATATTTACGTTAACCCGCCTAATGGCCCCGTTTTTGTGTTTAATGCTATAAATGGTTTTGATGCTTTCCAAAACGTATTCCAAAGGACAATTGACCGGATCTTCACCGGTTTCCAAAGCTAAGCGCTTATGCCCCATGTCCTGGAGCGCGATGACTTCGCGTTTAATGTCTTCTTGGGAAAGCTGCTTGCGGGCAATGGTTGTGTTGCCCTGGTGATAAGGGCAATAGAGGCAACCGTTGACACAATAGTTGGACAAGTACAAAGGTGCAAACATGACGATGCGTTTGCCGTAGATTTTGAGTTTAATTGTTTCAGCTAAAGCAAAAATTCGTTCCGTAATTTCTGGCAGGTCAGCCTCTAGCAAAACCGCAGCTTCCTTGTAAGAGAGACCCTGACAGGCTTCGGCTTTAGTTAAGATGGCTTCAAGGAGGGGCAGGTTTTGTTTGTTGGCGGCGGCATAAGCCAAGGTGGAGGTGATGGCCTCGTCATTAATGAATTCTTCGGCCTGGAGGGATTTATTATTATAGTTGACAGTCGTCATAAGTTATCTATCCTTTCGAATATACGGTTTTGACGCTTAGCCCTGGTATTTGACCAAGCTTGCCGGTGAGGGCACTAATAATATTGTTGGGTGCATCAATAATGACGCTAATAATATTAAGGCCTTTGGTGCGATAGGGAATGCCCATGCGGCCGACAATGTATTGGCCGTTGGCGTGTAGGAGTTCGTTGATTTTTTCTGTGCTTTCTGTGTTTTCTACGATGATGCCGATGAGGGCAATTCTAGTTTCCATAAGGTCGCCTCCAATAAAAATCCCCATACCAAAGGTTGGCACGGGGTAGTAATTTTGTCATGTTACCACCGCCTTCTGTTTTGGCACGAAGCCTAATTTTCAGAACGATTGCTCTTGTTGTGACCTTGACCCGCAGATAATTCTTAGGGTAAAGGTACTTAGTTAATGTTACCATGTTAGAAAATTTTCGACAACTTGTATTTTGAATATATTGCTGATAAAATCAAGAGAGTGACCGGTGTACTTGGCCGGCACCTACTTTAAGTTTGGCACTGAAAGGAAGATGTAAAAATGTTTACATTATTAAAAAATGCACATGTTTATGCACCGGAAGATTTAGGCTGTCAGGATATTTTATTGGTGGGACGCACCATTGCTTATATGGCAGAGAAGATTGAGAATTTGCCACTGGCGGGAGTAGAGATTTTGGACGTGGCGGGGGCGGCTGTTACACCGGGCTTTATTGACCAACATATTCATATTACCGGCGGTGGTGGTGAAGGTAGTTTCAAAACGCGGGTGCCAGAAATCCAGCTGTCCACTCTTACGACTTGTGGTACTACGACTGTGATTGGCACTTTGGGTACTGATGGCACTTGCCGGAGCATGGAAAATCTTTTGGCTAAAGCACGGGGCTTGGAAGAAGAGGGTATTTCTACCTGGATTTATTCTGGAGCCTACCCGGCAGAGGGTCCACATATTATGGGTAATTTACGTTCTGATATCGTGCTGATTGATAAGATTATTGGTGGTAAGGTAGCTATGAGTGATCATCGTTCTTCCCAACCGCACCGCAGTCAGTACGCAAAACTGGCAGCAGAAGCTCGTATTGGCGGCATGATGAGTGGTAAAGCCGGCGTTTTGCACGTGCATATTGGTGATGGTAAACGGATGCTGTCTCCTATTTTTAAAATTGTAGCCAAAACGGAAATTCCTATTACTCAATTTAGACCTACGCATTTGAACCGTAATCCGGAAACTTTTGCCGATGCTATTCGCTTTGGTTTAGCAGGGGGTTATTTGGATTTAACCTGTCAAATTGGTATCCCGGTAGCAGAAGCGGTGCAACAGGCCATAGCAGCCGGTGTGCCTTTGGAACAGATTACAGTTAGTACAGACGGTAATGGCAGTATGCCACGCTTTAACGAGCAAGGCGAATTGATTGGGTTGACCGCTGCGTCCCCGGCAGCTTTAGTAGGGGAAGTAATGGGCATCGTGCGGGCAGGAATTTTGCCTTTGTCACAAGCTTTGCGGCTTATTACTAGTAACGTTGCCGATGCCCTTAAATTGGAGAAAAAAGGACATCTAGCCGTGGGTATGGATGCCGACTTAGTAGTTTTAAATAAGGATTTGGCAGTACAAACGGTTTTTGCCAAAGGTCAATTGATGGTCAAAGATGGCGTTGCCGTAGTTAAAGGTACTTTTGAATAAGTAGTAAGTGAAAACGTGTTGAATCAAGACCTCTGTGTGCAGTTTTTCTGCGGGCAGAGGTTTTTTCATCAGCACCAGAAGGCAGGCTACACCCTTTAGCCAGTCATAATTGATGGTAGTGGTTGAGGACAAAGCGTCAAAAGTGGAAACCCCAGAAAAAAAGCTTGCAATCTGTAGTGATATCGTGTAATATATGTCAGTAACGTGTTTGAAACATTGGCCCATTAGCTCAGTTGGTAGAGCACCTGACTCTTAATCAGGGTGTCCAGCGTTCGAGCCGCTGATGGGTCACCAATCTGGCCGGTTGGTCAAGCGGTTAAGACACCGCCCTTTCACGGCGGTATCGCGGGTTCGATTCCCGCACCGGTCACCAAATTCCGGGCGATTAGCTCAGCTGGGAGAGCGCCTGCCTTACAAGCAGGATGTCGGCGGTTCGATCCCGTCATCGCCCACCATTTTTTTGTCTTTTTACTGGCCTGGTAGTTTAGTTGGTTAGAATGCCGCCCTGTCACGGCGGAGGTCGTCGGTTCGAGTCCGATCCAGGTCGCCAATATGCCTCGGTAGCTCAGTCGGTAGAGCAACGGACTGAAAATCCGTGTGTCGACAGTTCGATTCTGTCCTGAGGCACCATATATAATGAAGATGTTACTTAGTTGCTAGGGAGCTTTTTGCAAGTAGTTGACTACGTTTGTTGGTGGTGTTACTATTTGTTTAGAGTTCAGCAGGTAGGGAGTTCATTTTTGCGTTAGGAGGGGTTTGATGAGTGCGCAGATTATGTGGGTAGTCATTTTAGTTTGCCTTATCCGTTGTTTATACGTAAGTATTCGGGACAGAAACTGGTCCTATATTTTGGTTAGTGTGATTTTGGTGGTGTGGTCAGCTTATCAAGTTGGCTCTTTGTTTGGGTTATTACCAGCAGAATTAATGTAATGCTAGTTGCATAAAAATAAATTTAAAGCGTTCTACCCTAGGCGGTAGAACGCTTTTTTGTCGTAAAATATCGGTAAAGAGAGAACCAAAAATAGTCGCAGAATTTTCAGAAAACACTAAATGTTGATACAAAATAGAAAAAACTACTATATATGGTGGTTTTATTTTGACAAGCCGGATATTTTAGAGTATGCTGTTAAGCGTATTCAGATAATCATTATCTATAGAAATGGCACTGAAAGAGGGTAAAATGATGCAGGTGATTAAACGTGACGGCACGCAAGTAGACTTTGATTTGAATAAAATTATCCTTGCGATTACTAAAGCTAATCAGGCAGTAGTGCCGGGAGAACAAATTGACCACGCTCAGCTAGTAGCAATGGCAGAAGAAGTGGGTAACGTAGCTAAAGAGTTACTCTTGGTGGAAGAAATTCAAGATTTGGTGGAACAGCAGTTAATGGCAGCCGGTAAATTTGTATTGGCGAAAGCTTATATTATTTATCGATATAAACGAGCCTTGGTACGCAAGTCCAATACCACGGACGAATCTATTCTTTCCCTAATTCGCAACAGCAACAAAGATGTGATGGAAGAAAATTCCAATAAAAATGCTACGATGGTTTCTACGCAACGGGACTTAATCGCCGGTGAAGTTTCCAAAGATTTAACCAGACGGTTGATTTTGCCGGAAAAAATCTCCCAGGCACACGATGCGGGAGTTTTGCATTTTCACGATGCGGACTATTTTATTCAGCCGATTTTTAACTGTTGCCTGATTAATATGGGTGATATGCTGGATAACGGCACGGTGATGAATGGTAAGCTGATTGAAAGTCCTAAAAGCTTTCAGGTGGCGTGTACGATTTTGACTCAAATTATTGCCTCAGTGGCCAGTAGTCAGTATGGCGGTCAGTCCGTGGATTTAAGGCATCTAGGTAAATATTTGCGCCGGAGTGCGGATAAGTTTCGTGCTCAATTAAAGGAACTAACCCCAGGGGTAGCTCCTGCCGTGATGGAAAAAATTCTGCAAAAGCGTTTGCAAAGTGAACTAGCCAGCGGTGTGCAAACAATTCAATACCAAATTAATACTTTAATGACCACTAATGGTCAATCGCCTTTTGTCACGTTATTTCTTAATTTGCGTGCGGACGACGAATATTTGGCAGAAAACGCTCTAATTATCGAAGAAATTCTGCGGCAACGTTTAGAAGGCATTAAAAATGAAAAAGGGGTCTATATTACGCCGGCATTCCCTAAACTAGTCTATGTGTTAGATGAACATAACTGTTTAAAAGGCGGTAATTTTGATTATTTAACTCGTCTTGCGGTTAAATGTTCTACAAAACGGATGTATCCGGATTATATTTCTGCTAAAAAAATGCGGGAAAACTATGAGGGCAATGTTTTTTCTCCCATGGGGTGTCGGTCATTTCTGGCTCCCTGGCAGGACGCTGCAGGTAACTACAAGTTTGAAGGGCGATTTAATCAAGGCGTGGTTTCTCTTAATTTACCCCAAATCGGTATTTTGGCGGCGGGCGATGAAGCTAAATTCTTTGAGCTATTAACAGAAAGACTTGCCTTGTGCAAGGAAGCTTTGCTCTTTCGGCATAATGCTCTCAAAGGTATTACCTCGGATGTTAGCCCGGTGCATTGGCAGTACGGAGCCATTGCCCGTCTAGCCAAGGGAGAAACCATCGACCAATTATTAGAGGGTGGCTATTCCACTATTTCTTTGGGCTATATCGGTGTGTACGAAATGACCAAAGCGATGAAGGGGGTTAGTCACACTACGCCTGTAGGCGAAGAGTTTGCCGTGCGGGTGATGCAGGCCTTGCGTGCTGCTTGTGACCGCTGGAAGCAGGAAACGGGCCTAGGATTCGGTCTTTATGGTACGCCGGCAGAATCACTTTGCTATCGCTTTGCCCGGTTGGACAAGGAGCATTTCGGCGCACTGGCGGACATTACCGATAAGGGCTACTATACTAATTCCTATCATGTGGATGTACGTGAACCCATTGATGCTTTTGCCAAATTTAAGTTTGAAAGTCAATTCCAGAGTATTTCTTCTGGTGGGGCGATTTCCTATGTGGAAATTCCTAATATGCGTCATAATCGAGAAGCCATTGAAGACGTTGTGCAATTTATTTATGATAATATTCAATATGCCGAATTTAATACAAAATCGGATTACTGTCATGCCTGCGGTTTTGATGGAGAAATTATCATTAATGCTGATAACGAATGGGAATGCCCTCAGTGTGGCAACAAGGATCATGCGCTCATGACGGTAACGCGACGCACCTGCGGGTATTTAGGCGAAAACTTTTGGAATGTAGGTAAAACCAAAGAAATTAAAGCACGAGTTTTGCATTTATAGGTGGGGGCGACAAGATGAATTTTGGAGTAATCAAAAAGCATGATGTGGCCAATGGACCGGGGGTGCGGGTAGCCCTGTTTGTGAGTGGTTGTGCACATCATTGTCCGGGTTGTTTTAATCCGGAAACCTGGGATTTTGCTTACGGTGAGCCGTTTACGCCGCAGGTGGCGGCAGAGCTGCTTACGGCTTTGGCACCCAACTACATCAAAGGTTTATCGCTTTTAGGCGGTGAGCCTTTAGCCCCGGAAAATCAGGCGGCGGTTTTGGCGTTGGTTCGCCAGGTGAAGGCAGCTTATCCCCAGAAAACCATTTGGTGTTATAGTGGCTATACCTGGGAAGAGGAACTGACAGCAGGGCCTGTACTGGCGGAGTTATTGACGTACCTTGATGTTTTGGTAGACGGCGAATTTCATTTGGCCGAGAAGAATATTAATCTGCGTTTTCGTGGTTCGGAGAACCAAAGAATTATTGCGGTACCGGCAACGTTGGCACAAGGTCAAGTGGTGCTATGGGATGAGAGCACAGACTGACAAAGTAGGAGCTCTGCTCACTAAAACAAAAGGCTACCCCCGTCGGGTTCGACGGGGGTAGCCTTTTGTGTAGCTCTGCTATATTTCTAAAATTTGTCCCGTAGCCAGGTATTGGAGCTGGGAGCCTAGGCGTGCCTGCAACTGGGCGAAGGCTTCCTGACCGGTGCAATGACAGGTGTAATATTGGGTGGGGCGCAGAGCCAGCTCTTGAGCGATGGTGGCGATTAAAGCTAGGGGTTCAGTTTGCTTAAGTCCCGGGTTATAGAGATGAAAACCGCCAATGACTACAGCGGCAGTATGATGAGTGTGCTGCTCAAAACGTTCGAGAATATTAATAATACCGGTATGGGAGCAACCGGTGATGAGGATGGTTTGCGTGCCTTGTTTGATACTGAGATTTTGCTCATGGGCAAAAGCATCGGGGACGAGATTAGCATCTAGCAAAGTAGCATTAGCCCCTGACCAATATTTATGGCCAGTTACGTTGGACAGTAGGGTTAGTTCTTCGTCCAGTACGAGATCGCCGTCAACGGCAAGTAAGCGGGGATTGGTGACTAGCTGGGGCTCTAAACCAATAAAACGTTGGCCACCCGTTGCTGTTTGGGCAAAATGAGGTTCAAAAGCACCTTTTTGATAATAAATACAGGCATGGTCATTGACGGCCAAAAAAGCGGCTAATCCACCGCCGTGGTCGTGATGACCATGGGAAATAATGACGAGGTCGATGTCGCTAAGCTTTACGCCTAGTTTTTGGGCATTTTCTATGAATAAGGCATCGGCACCGACGTCAAAAAGAAGTTTATGTTTGGTGGTTTCGATATATAAACTGAGTCCGTGTTCAGTTTGAAACTCTGGAGTGAGCGCAGTATTTTCGACGAGAGTTTTAATTAGCATGGGAAAAATCCTCCTGTTTTAGATATGCCATTCTAACATTTTGCCCAAGAATTTTTGGAGCTGGGGGGTTTGGGGTGCAGTAAAGATGGTATTACTGTCGCCATATTCGAGAAGTTTACCCTCGGCCAAAAACCCGATTTTATCGCAAGCGTGACGGGCAAAACCCATTTCATGGGTGACGATAATAAAATCTAAGCCCTCACTTTTGAGTTCGTCAATAATATCTAAGACCTCATTGGTATATTCTGGGTCAAGGGCACTGGTGGGTTCGTCCAATAAAAGCAGTTGGGGTTTGGCGGCGATGGCGCGGGCAATCGCAACCCGTTGTTGCTGACCACCGGAAAGGGCGTGGGGCTTTTTTTCTGCCTCTGTCGTAAGTCCAAAGCGGCTGAGTAACTCTTCGGTGCGGGTCTGAGCCGCTGAGTAGGAATAATTATGTACTAGGATTAATGGCCGCAAAATATTTTCTCTGGCCGTCCAGTGCCGGAACAAACCGTTTTGCTGAAAAACGAAACCAATACTTTTGCGATGGGTAGCAAGCGTTGCTTCATGAAAGAGGACTTCCTTTTCCTCAAGCCACAAGCGCCCCGCAGTTGGTGAGAGGAGGCCTGCGATTATGCGCAGCAGGGTCGATTTACCACAGCCGGAAGAACCGATAATGGCTAAGGAGTGCAGTTCCGCCGCAAAATTCAAGTCTGCTAGTACCGGCAGACCGGCTACATAGGACTTAGAGAGTTGTTCTAGTTTAAGTTTCATAGTTAAACCGCCTTTCCAGAGCTTTGCTGATGACGGCAATGGGGAGAGTGAGTGCTAGGTACAAAAGTCCCAGTAAAAAATAACATTCAAACAACTGAAAGTTAGTAGCACTTATTTCCCGAAAGGTTTGGGTTAGCTCAATGACGGCAATCATGGATAAAAGGGAAGAATCTTTGATAATGGAAGCAAATTGCCCGGTTAAGGCCGGAATAGTTCGTGCCAAAAGTTGGGGCAGCACAATGTGGCGTAGTGTTTGTTTGCGAGTGAAGCCCACCGCTTTGGCTGCTTCTAGCTGCTGGGGGTCTAAGGATAATAAACTGCCCCGAATAATTTCTGCGATATAGGCGCCTTCAAAGAGGGAGAGGATAATTACTCCCGACCAAAATCTGTTTTCCAGTCCCCAGGCGGTACCGAGAATGTAAAAAAAGAGATAAATTTGCGTGATGAGGGGGGTACCACGAATAAAAGTAATATAGGTTTGGCACAGATAGCGCAAGGCCAGAAAAGGCGATAGTTGTCCCAGAGCGCTAAGGGTGCCTAAAATCAGACTACAGCAAAGACTGGCTAAACTAAGATAAAAGGTTAAAAGAAAGCCATCGAGAATTCTTAGCTGAAAATCCTGAACGAAACTAAAGTCAAAAGTCAGATTAAGGGTGGCCAGTGTGCCCCATAATAACCCAAGAAGGGCTAAATAAACCAGACCCAAGTTGACGAACACTTGGACTGGTTTTAGTTTTTTATGTGGTTGAGCCCAAAATAATTGCCAAATTTTCATAAGTCCTCACAAGTAGCCTGTTATTTTACATCAAAGAACCATCTGAAACCGAGTTTATCAAAAGCGGCTTTTTCGCTCGGGAGGTATTTTTGTGAAAGTTGCTCAAAACCACCACTGGCCGTGTATTTAGGAATAAAGGCATTCACCTGGTTTAGCAGTTCGGTGTTACCTTTTTTGACGGCTACGCACCATTTATCCACATCTTGGTAAGGAACGAAGATGGCGGTAGTAGTGGTAGGATTTTTTTGCCAATGCCTATAAACGGTTAATTGGTCGTAGAGAAAGCCATCGGCTTTACCCTGTTGGACTTCAGCAGCACAGGCACTTTCATCGGCCAAAGCGATAATTTCGGCTTTGTCGATGTGTTTTTTGGCATAGAGGAAGCCCACCGTACCGATTTTGACGGCGATTTTTTTGCCGGGTTGATTTAAGTCTTCAATGGTTTTAATTTGGGCATTTTTGCTAGCTAAAATGCCCAGCATGGAATTAGCATACGGGACGGAGAAGTCTACGCTTTTTTGTCGCTCAGCATTAACGGACATAGAGGAGATTACTAGGTCGGCCTTGCCTGTTTGCACGGAAGGAATAAGCCCTTCCCAAGCGGTATTTTGAATGACTACTTCGCGGCCCAACTCTTTGCCTAGTGCTTGGGCAAAGTCTACGCTGACCCCGGTAGGATTGCCGGCAGCATCTTTCATTTCAAAGGGTGGATAGGCTAGTTCCATCGCTACGACTAATTTGGCTTTGCTCGTGGCCGGTGCTGGTTTATTCCCACAGCCTGTCAGGCTAGTTGCTAGTAAGCACATACTCAATCCTAAAAGTAACATTTTTTTCATTAAAAGAACCCCCTTGTTAGTTAATAAATGTAGTTTTTTAAACGTAGAACTTAGCGTGGCTACCGTGTTGCCCAGGGATAATTTCTAGGCGAGTAGCAATGCGTTCCCGTAATTCGGCGACGTGGGAAATAATACCGACTAAGCGACCCCCTTTTTGCAAATCGGTGAGAGTTCGAATCGCCATATCTAGGGATTCGGCGTCTAGACTACCAAACCCTTCATCTACGAGAATGGTATCCAATCTCATGCCACCGGCATACGCCTGCACAACGTCGGAAAGACCGAGAGCTAGCGACAGGGACGCTAGGAAAATTTCACCGCCGGAAAAAGTTTTGACGGGACGGGAAACACCGGTAAAGCTATCCAGAACTTCTAGGTTTAAGCCGTTTTCGCGGCGGGCATCGCTGACACAGTCCATGCGATTTAAAGTATAGCGCCCACGGCTCATGGTACTTAATCTCTGATTGGCAGCTTGCAGGACGTCATCTAAAATGGCCTGGAGGACGAAAGCAGAAAAAGACAGTTTGCTAGCGTTATCCCCGCGGGCAGTTTGGGTGAGGGCACTGGCAATCTGGTAGGATTTTTCTAGTTTCTGACTGCGGTTTTCCAAAGTGGTGAGCTCTTGTAGCCACTGTTCATTTTGGGTTAAATCTCGTCTTAAGACGGCTAGCTGACTTTGAAGTGTTTGCAACTCGGTGGCGGCGGCGTCGGCTGTAGACAGGAAAACAGCTAGCTCCGGCGGAGTTTGACCGTGGATGGCTAATTGTGCCCGTTCTAGGCGGTCGGTAGCGGCGGCCAGGAGTTCTCCATAGGTGCTGATGGCAGCTTTGAGTGCGCTACAAGCTGTAGGACTACGTTTAGCTGCTAAAAAGGCAGTTTGTGCTTGCGTTAAGGCGTCTTTAGCTCCCAAGTTATTTGACAGTAAAAAACCGTGCGCGGCTAGCTGAGCTTGATATTCACTGCGGTACAGGTCAAAATCTGTTTGGAGGGAGGCTTGATTGCTGAGGGCATTTATTACTTGTGCCCGGGCCGTGGCCAAGGTCAGTTGATTTTCTTGGTAAGAGTCTTGTAACAGCTGCAACTGTTCTAGCTGTTGTTTTTGCGCAACAAGTTGTGCAGATAGGGTAGTAACGCTAGGGTTGCCACAAGCTTGTAGTTCTTGTGTCAGTTCTTGGCATTGAGCTTTTTGGGTAGTTAGACGGGCAGACAGTGCTGAGCTGGTACCGGTAGCGGCTAGGTGATTAGCTTGTGCTGTTTGGAGGGCTTCTTCTGCTGCCACTAAGTCGATGGGCACGGTGCTTGCACCGGCGGCCGGTTGGGGATGCTCCACAGAACCGCAAAGGGGACAGGGCTTGCCTGTTTGTAAGTCACTAGCTAGCCGGAATGCGAGGTTTTGCCTGTCTAGGCGGCGCAAGTCGGTTAGTTGCTGATTTGCTAGTTGGTAGTCGCTGTGGCTCTGGCTTAATTGCTGTTGAGCTTTTGTGGTTTGTGCTACCAGTTGTGCTAAAATTTCCTGAGCTTTGTGCAGTTTGGACAGAGTCTGTTTGGTGGTTACTAGTTTTTCTACGGCGACAGCGGCGGTGGCTAAAAGCTGGGGTAATTGTTCCAGAGGAGCTTGAGGCAAGAGTGCCTTTAGCTGGTCTATTAGCTTTTGCTGGTGAGCTTGCCCTGTAACTAGCTGGGTTTGTGCTTGTTGAGCGGCGTTTGTAGACGCTTGTAATTTCTTGTAAGACTGATTACAGTTATTATAATAGGGTTCAACTAAAGCTGCTTGCTCCGCCTGGGCCAGTTGTAATTTTTGGGCGTGAATGGCCTCTTTTTGGTCGACTAATGCTAAATGGGTAGCGGAGGCTGTTTGTGCTTCGCTAAAGGCGTCCGCTAACTGGCGAGCGTTTTGCAAGGCGACTTGGGCGGTACTAACCGCAGTTGTTGCCGCCGCTTTAGCTTGCTCTAAGGCGACCAAACGGTTTTGATAAGCAGTTACTTTGGCTAAAAGGAGGGTTTTGTCAGCACATTCTGCGGTGGACAAAAGATAGGCTCGGGCGCTTTTATTTTCGCTGTATTCCTGCTCCAGAGCTTTACTGCGTTCGGCTAATAAACTTTCGATTTGACGATAAATTTCGGTTTTGAATAAAGTTTCTAAAATAGCTTTGCGTTCTTTGGATTCCGCAATGAGAAAGCGTCGAAATTCGCCCTGGGGTAAGAGCACGATTTGGCGAAATTGTTCGGCTTTGAAACCGATAATATTTTCAATGTGTTGGGTGACTTCATTACTTCTGCTGGCCAGCACCAGACGCTCCGCACCTTTTAATTCGATGAGGGCGGCTTCTGCCGGTAATTTACGAGTGCCTTCACCGCGTTTTTTTTGTACGGTTTGTTCTGGGGAGCGGGTCACTTCATAGCTTTTGTCGCCGGAACGAAAACTAAAGCTGACTTGAGTTTTGCTGCTAGGTTGGGCGTAGTCGCTCCGGAGATTTTTGGTTTCTCGCAAATCGCCACTGGCTGTGCCGTACAGGGCAAAGGAGATAGCGTCCAAAATGGTAGTTTTGCCGGAACCTGTCGGTCCGTGAATGAGAAAAAAGGACTTATCGCCCAAGAGGGTAAAGTCGATGAGTTGGGTTTCGGCATAGGAGCCAAAAGCAGTTAGGGTTAATTGAAGAGGCTTCATTTTAAGACCGCCTTTCTGTTTGCTGAGCCGCATTAATGGTGGTATTCAGCAGTTCTTCTTCGGCGGTGGTAAGTGGGCGGTCATTGATTTGAGTGAAAAAACTGACGAATAGTTCCTTGACGCCTAGCTGTTTGCGCTGGGTAATATCGCTAGGTTCGGTATTATTTTTTAAAAGCCGAGCATATTCCAAGTGTAGAATGTGGGGGTAGCATTGTTCCAAACGATACTTAGCGTCTAAAATCGGTTGGGCATCGTCCAAGGTGATTTGCAAATAGTGCTGGATTAATTCTGGGCGTGGATGTGCCAAGAGGTCGGCAAAGTTTCCGCGTAAACAAGCCAGTTCGTGGGGTGAGGTGAGGGTGAGGGTTTTTGTGGTAACGTTACCGTCTTGATCTAAATCCACAATATGTACACCCTTGTGCTGGTTTACTTCATTGAAGGAATATTTGAGCAAGGAACCGCTATAACGGGTCTTGTTATCGCTCTTTTGGCAAGCGTGTAAATGGCCGAGCGCAGTATAGTTAAAAGCCGCAAAATTATTAATCGCTACGGTAGTACTGCCGCCTAGAGCCAAAGGACGTTCGCTGTCCGGGGATTCCTGGGCGCCACTAAGAAAGACGTGGGCTAGAGCTACTTTGCGTGCAGTGGGAGGGATTTGACGCAGCATCTGTTCTACTTGCCAGTGCAAAGCTTCTTCATGGGTTTTGATGGGTAGCCCGCTTATCTCAGCGGCGACCAGTGGTTCACAATAAGTGAGGGGTGCAAAATAAACAGGGCCAAAGGCATCATATAAAAGCACTGGGGCAGCATTTTTGGTAACGGGGCCGTAAATAAAAAGTTGTTTTTCAGCAAAAAGGGATTGACCAAAGCCTAAACGCTCAGGATTGTCGTGGTTGCCGGCGATTAGAATAACCGGAATGTGATGCTTTTGCACCAGTTGTGCTAGCGTCCAATCTAAAAGTTCCACAGCAGGAGTGGGTGGCACGGCACGGTCATAGATATCCCCGGCAATGAGGACAGCGTCCACTTGCTGGTCTACGGCGAGTGCTATTAGTTCTTTGAGCACGCTGGCTTGATTTTCCGTCATATGGAGGCCGTGGAAAATACGTCCCAGATGCCAATCGGAAGTATGTAAAAAACGCAATTGATTCACTCTCCTTCGGTGTTGTTGAGAGCCAGAAGCTGTGACAGAAGGTCTAGGGCACAAATAGTACCGTGGTCATGCAGTGCCAGCAGTTTCGCAGGCTTTAAGTCTAAGCGGCCAATAGTGAGAGGTTCAGTCGGACGAATGATTACGGCTGCGCCTTGTGCTGCCAGCTGTTCTACTTGTTCTAGCTGTTGGTTGTAAAGTTCCGCCCGGTGTTCTAGCAGCCGGAGCAAGTGGGGATATTGCTTGTATTTGAGCTTGAGTAACCAAGCAGGATAGTTGCGTGTCTTACGATAGCCGGCGTTGCGGGTCAAGACGACAACGAAGCGTTTATAGCCAGAGGCCAGCGCTTGCGCAATGGGAATGGGAGCGGCTAAACCGCCATCGAGGAGCTCGTGTCCTTGAAAAGAGACAATCGGGGCTAAAAAAGGTAGGGAAGCGGAGGCTCGCAAAGGTGTAAAGTCTGTTCCCATTGCGTTTTTGCTAAACCAAACGGCTTCACCGGTATTGCAATCCGTAGCACCCACCTGCAATTGGCAGGGGTTCGCTAAAAAAGTAGCATAGTCAAAGGGTAAAAGGTGGCGGGGAATGTCCTGCAAAATAAAATCAAAACCAAAAAGGGAACCGGTGCGTAGCCAATTGCGTTTGCTGCAATACCGGGGATCACCGACAAAGTTAGTAATAATCTGACGGGTACGCAAAGGTTGGTGGGCAAGGTAGGAAACCACATTGCAAGCCCCGGCGGAAACACCGACGACATAGGGGAAATCCAATTGTTGTTGCAGGAAGGCTTCAAAAACGCCGGCCGAAAACATCCCGCGCATACCGCCGCCTTCCAAGACTAAAGCCACTTTGTTTAAGACTGTCATCCGTAGCGCTCTCCTTTGCTTCAAGATATTTAAATTATACACCGAAAGCGGGGGTTGTAGCAGCCGAATTAATAAAAAGCAACCCGCAAGACTGGCGGCTACCGCTTAACTCCAAGTTTGAGAGTGAACGGTAGGTAACGCCCGACTTACGGGTTTAGTTATTTTCTTTTATTTTTGGAACTATAAAAAATGAAAGTAGCCAGATAGACAAAGCCCCCTACACTTGTACGGGTATATAACCACAGGGGAAAGACGAAGATGGCAATGACTAAAAAGAGAATACTGGGCAAAGTAGCTAGTAAGGCCGTTAAGCTGAAACCGTGAGTTTGCCAGGCGACTTTCATGCGGGCAGTGGCCAGCGTGCCATAACGGCAGGAAAACAGCGCAAAGAGAAAGCCACTGAGACCATAGAGAATTTGTGATAAAAGGTTATCCATCAGATCTACTCCTACACTGCTGGTAGGCACAAGCGTGACCCCAGCTTTTAGTTTTTACTAGGCTTTTTAAATAATTGCGGGGCGATGGTTTGTAAGGCTCCACTTTTGAGGAGCAGGCCGGCAATGATACTGCCGCCTAGGGTGCTGATTAGAAATGGGGGGATGAAAAACCAGGCTACAGTTGTTTTGCCTAGCAGGTAATAAGACAAAGGAAAGGCGGCTAAGCCACCGAGGAAACCTGTACCAACGATTTCACCCAACATGGCGGCTTTAGTGCTACCAAAGTGGGCATATAATTTAGCGGCTAGAAAAGCTCCAAGCATACTGCCGGGAAAGGCCAGGAGGGAGCCAAGTCCTACCAGATTGCGCAGTAGGGAAATAGTAAAAGCGATGCCGACGGCATAGCTGGGGCCTAGAGCAACCGCAGCCACTACGTTGATGGCGTGTTGCACCGGGAAGCATTTGGCTACACCGGCGGGGATATACAGTAAATGTGCACTCAAAGTGCCGATGGCGACTAAGAGCCCGGCTAAAGTTAAACGATGAATATTCATAGCGGCCACCTCTTTTAAAGTTACTTTAATAATACCACGGGGGAATTTCTCCCGCAACTATCGCTGGCAGTAAAGGAAAAATTAAACTTTTGTAGAAGTAATACAGTACTTAAACATAGTGGCGGGGGACTTTGCTCAAAGCTAGCAGTGGTGGGGAAAACCCTCAGGAGCACTAAAAGAGTACAAGGAGGAATGGATATGAGCGATTTTAGTACCATGATTGGGATGGAAACAGGTAATTTATTTAAGAGTGGTTATAACTGTGGGGAAGCCATTGTACAAGCCTTTCGCACGAAGGCCGGTATTGATATTGACGACAACGCTTTTCGCCTAGCTTCCGGTTTTGGCGGCGGCATGGGTCACGCACGGGATATTTGTGGAGCACTGGTGGGGTGCACTATGATTATTAGCACGCTGGTAGGGCGCAATGTGCCGGCGGAAAAACCGCTGAAAGAGATTTATCCTTTCAGTAAAGATTTTCATGACCGTTTTGTGGCGGAGTTTGGTTCCTCGTCCTGTAAAGATTTAATGCCCTTTGAGTTTGATACTCGGGAACACTATATTAACTGTATGAAACTAGTGAATAAAATCGGCAAATTCCTAGCAGAATATTTGGTAGAAAAAGGCTTGTTGGTAGAAAAGTAAAAAAAGCGTAGGGAACGATAGCTATCGTTCCCTACCTTTACCTTTAAACGATGGTAGCTAGCGGCGAGCAGGACTAAAAGTAGCTAGCAGCGGGAGGAATGAAGATGCAAGCACTGGCAGGAATTAAAGTGATAGATCTTTCCAAATGGTTGCCTGGGCAATATTGCGGTATGGTCCTAGGCGATTTTGGGGCAGAGGTTATTAAAGTTGAAGATACGACCGGTGACGGTACGCGACAGTTTTTTCCTGCGAAGGAAAAGGGTATGAGCTACTGGCATTTGGCTTTGAATAGGAACAAGCGTGGCTTGACCGTTAATCTACATACGGAGGCGGGGCGCATAGTTTTAAAGCGGCTACTGGCACAGGCAGATGTTGTGTTAGAGGGTTTTCGGCCGGGGTATATGGCCACCTTGGGGCTGGACTATGACTCGCTGGCACAGGTTAATCCGGGAGTGGTTTATTGTTCTATTACAGGTTTTGGGCAAACGGGCAAGTATCGGCATAAACCGGCTCACGACCTTAATATTATGGGACTTAGCGGCATGAGTGCGTTAAGTGATGTGGGTGAAGCCTGCGTTAGCGACGTACAGGTGACGGCACTAGGCAGCAGTATGAACGCAGTTAGTGGTATTTTGCTGGCACTTCTAGCCCGGGAGAGGACGGGACGTGGACAACAGGTGGATATTGCTCTTTACAATACGGCTTTAAGCCAAGAAGTCACTACGATTACCAGTTTGTGGGGCTGCGCAGAAACAGGAACACAACCTTTTGGCCGCATTGAGCATTACTATAATATTTACAAAACCAAGGATGGGCGCTATCTTAGTATCGGTACTATTGAACCCAAATTTTGGGTGCAGCTATGCCAATTGCTAGAAGTGAATGACTTGGTCGAGTGTCAGCATAATTTTGCTTTTGGACAGGAGTTGCGGGAAGAGTTGGCGGCAGTTTTTTTGACAAAAACTCAAGCCGAATGGTTGGCGCTCATAGGTGCTGCCGAATTTTGCGTGACGCCGGTATGCAGTTTAGCAGAAGCACTGGCTAGTGATATTACCAAGGAAAGTGCAATGTTAACGACTAAAGAAGAAGATTTGGGGCAGGTGCGCTATGTGGAGCCGGCGATTAAATTGTCGACAACGCCGGGAGCCATTGTGCGTCGGGCACCACGTCTAGGCGAACATAATCTGGAAATTTTAACGGAGCTGGGCTATACTCCTAGTGAGATTGCCGAGTTAACAAGAAAACAACAGCGAACTAGCAAGCGGTAAGTACCGATGACTAGACAAAGCGGAGGTTAAGCAAGGTGAAAAAATATTTAGTGGCCTTGATGGTTTTGTGCTTTTTGTGCCTAGGTTATACCCCGCCGGCAGAAGCAGGTTTGATTAGTCAAAAGCAGGAAATTGCCATGGGTAGGGAGGTGGCAGCGCAACTGGAGGCTCAATACGGACTGGTACAGGACGAGGAACTGCAAGCACGAGTTGAGCGCATTGGGCAAAGACTGGTAGCCGTTTGCGACCGGCGGGATTTGACGTATTCGTTCAAAGTATTAAACTGTGACGAAGTCAATGCCATGGCCGTGCCCGGTGGTTTTATTTATGTTTACAAAGGACTGCTGGATTTTATGCCCTCGGACGATGAACTGGCGGGAGTTTTAGGTCATGAAGTGGGACATATCGTGGAGCGCCACTCCGTCCATCAAGTGGAAAAACAATTGGCGTTGACCCTCCTTACTCTTATTGCCAGTCGTGGTGAAGGCTTTATTCTCGCTACTACTGCTATGCAGGCCCTCATGGCCGGTTATAGTCGTAGCGATGAACGAGAGGCAGACGAACAGAGCTTTCTTTTAACTAATAAGGCACAGTTTAATCCCTATAGCTCGCTAGTTACGGTGAGCAAATTGCAGGATTTGGCAGAGGAAGCGGGTAATCCTGGGTATGGACTTTTTTCTTCTCACCCAGAGCCGGAAAAACGGATTGAACGAGTGACGGAACAATTAGCGAAATTACAGATTAAGCCGGTAGTTACTGTAGCGGCAGACGGCACAGCCACTGTAACGGACGGTAAATGGCAGTTTGCCCTAACAAAGACTGTCGGCAGTGATAAGCCCGCTTACCGGGCAAAACTGATGGCAGGCGCCTTGTATCTAGCTAAAAAACGTGGCCCGGTCGATGAAACCAGATTTTTGACCGTGGACGGTGCAACTTATGCTGATATTTATTATGATGACCTGCACGTTTTGCGGGTTTACGACGCCGACGCCTTAGGCGTGAGCAGTGTGAGCGATTATGCCGGTCAGCTGGCAGGACACCTGCAAACCTGGGCTTTGCAGTGAGGGCGAGTGGACAGGAATATCTTTTCTGATATATATGCTATAATGAAAGCAAAGTAAACGAATGGCTGTTAATGGTGGATAAAATGATGAGATTAGGGATAAAAAAAATACAAAAATTAAAAAACAGCCGGGGCTTTATGTTGGCAGATGCCATGCTGGCAGTCCTCATTGTCGCCATTGCTTTAACGGCACTGGCTCTTTTGTATACCCAAGGCACGAAAGCGACGCTGACAGCAGTCCGCCATGAAAAAGCGGTGCAAATAGCCGGTGAATGGATGGAATATCTTAAAATGGCTGATGGCAAAAAAAGTTATCAGGAAACAGCTACGTTCCTCCAGGCTTTGCGCACCAAAAAAGCTGGCGAATGGACGGATTTTGCTGCCAGTACAACTAGTTATGATGTTAAAATTAAAGATCAAACCAATGCTTATAGCTATCGAGTGGCGGCGCAGTACCAGGATGCAGATGGACTTGCGACACACTCCAAACTTAAACAAATCACAGTAACAGTGACGCCTGACGATCCTAAATATCAGACGGTTACTTTGGCCAGCTATATCGCCCTACAATAAAGCTATTTTGCTGTGGTAGCGACTGGGCACCGGACAGGCAAGGGCGGTGGGAGGAAGAGAAGATGAAGCAAAAGGCCGGTTTTACCCTAGTAGAATTAATTGTCGCTATGCTGGTTAGCACGCTGGTGCTAGGCAGCTTGGTGGCTCTTTTTGGCGGAAGCATCAGAGAAAAATCGGTGGGTGAAAAGCAACAAATAGCCTACGCAGAAGCCCGGTGGGCACTGAACGAAATCAAAACCACCTTGCGTTATGCAACGCCCTCTACTATTAAACCACAGGCACCACAAGCTTCGACTACGCAACTAGTGTATGAGTGTCTTATACACAAAACGCCTAAGGCGACGGATGATAATCAGAAATATAGAATGGAAATTAAGTGGAAGGACGCAACTAAAAAGCAAATCGTCCTCACCAAGACGGATATTACAGGCTCGGAAAAAATTGAATATGTGAAAACCTTTCCCTCCGCAGGACAAATAGCCATGAGCAATTTTCAACAGATTTTTCCGGTGACCTTGGTGGGCGGGGATATCTACGAAATTAAGTTGCCCATCCAGTATCAATTCGCTGGGACACCAACACCTAAAACAGAAAATTTTGTAACCAGCGTGCGACCGCTAGCAACGGCAGTAGCTGTTAATGACTGGCTCCCTTTGCGGGAACAGTATAATCAAGTTGTGGATATTATCGCCAAAAAAAAGGCGGGAACAACGTTAACAGCGGCGGAACAAGAGATTTATGATGCCTATGGTAGCTGGTATTACAGTAACGATAAAGTTAGGCAGTACCTGTATAATAACGTCTATAACGGTAACTGGCCTGCGGTTACTACTACCTATCCGCTTAAAGACGGGACGCTTGAAACCGCTACTTTGTACTTGCAACCTTATCTTGCGGCAAGTGGTAATACCTTAGATACCTTTTTATATTTGGGAAAAAACGTGGCCACCGGTCAGTGGAGCAGTAATTTTATTTATAACCACGAAAATGACAAATGGTATTTTGCGAAAAACTATCATCCCTATATTAATGCAATCGTAGGGTTAAGTTTAGTTAATGTTTGTTGGAGTAGCGGCACGAAGTCTTTACAAGCACAGCTTGAAGCTGGCATCAGTGACGGGACGTGGCTTGTTGAGGGAACGGAAGGGTTTACCGTTCAAAAAGAGTAAGAAGGAGCACAGCATGAAAGCACAACGGGGTTCAGCGGCAGTTATTGCGATTATTATGATGATGTTTTTACTCATTGTGGGCACCGCGTGGCTACCCATGTTAACACAAGAAAATACAGTAGCAGCTTCTGACGAAAAAGAACAACAAGCGTGGTATGCCGCTGAGGCAGGTTTTAATCGGGCCAAGGTGGAGCTGCAAAATCAAAACAAAGCTTGGAGCTGGCTGTCTGTTAGTGTGGATAAATTGCAATTTGGCAATACTATTGGTGAGGCCAAGTACGCCGTATATGTGTCCGGTATTAGTCCTACTAGTACGTTACCTCCTGCGGCAGGAACTACCTATAAAATCACTGCGGTGGGACAGGCTCCTGGCGGGATGCAAAAGGTAATTAAACGAGAGGTTACTTTGGCTAGTAGTACTGACGATGGTGGCATTGGTGGTACTGACTATGCCGTAGCGGGAGCGATTAACGCCGGTGGCGACGTCAGTAGTCATGCTACATATGCCGGGAGTGATATTAATGGTGAAATCCATGTCGGTGGCATGGCAGTGGCAGAGGGTATGAATATAGGGGATAAAACCCATACCGATGCCCTATTGCGGGAGAAATTACTGACAAAGATTGCTGCCAAATGGTTTCTTTCGGAGGCTGTGGCTAAAGCTAAGTATCCGGAATTACAAATTACCACGACTATTGCACCGGTAGATGCCTTGCCAGGGCAAACTTACTATGCTAATGCGTGGGCTGGCAGTCATCGCTTGAACGGTGGCAGCAAGTCCAGAATTTATTTGTACCCGGGAGCGATTGAAAGTATTACCTCAATTAATGGTCCAGATATTAAGTCTAAAGAGCAACCTTTCGTTGTAGTGGTTGGTAAGGGCGGTTTAATCAAAAAAGGTGGTTTAACGATTACGGGTAAAGTTGTTATTCTGTCCGATGGACCGATTGAGATTTTCTTAGGAACAATCAGCAAAGGGCTGGTTATGCTTTTAAGCAATGATAATGTGCGCTGGTTAGCGGGGAACAAGGTGGAGAAAGTCTTTATTTCGTCAGGTAATAATATCACCTACAATGGGGGAACTTTTATCGGACAAGTACAGGCCGAAAATAGTATTGACTTTAGACTTGAAGGTGGCAAAAAGTTAACTTTTGATGATGCTGTACTCAAGGCTTTTGGTCTACCGGAGGGCATGACCTAAGCAAGTATCCACAAGGGGAGTAAGGGGGAGGCCAATGCCTAAATTACGCAAAGGATTTACCTTAATCGAAATAGTTGTTGTCCTGGGAATTTTGGGCATTTTAGCAGGCCTTGCTGTGCCACGTTTTTTGAGCGCACAGCAAGAAGCTCGGCGTAATACCTGTTTGGCTAATCGGATGCAACTAGCTCGTTCCTATCAGTTAGCACACCTCCGTAATCCTAGTTTGGTGCTAGCGGACTTCATTTTTTTGCCGGGCACGACGTATTTTGCCGCTGTGCCGCGTTGCCCTGAACAAGGAATTTATAGCGCGGTGGAGGAAATGGTTGTTTGTAGTTTGCCGGCACATGGACAGACAGGCGAAGTAGCTAGTGGACTGACGAGCACTTCTTATACCAATTTTTTAAAATTGCTTAAGCGCACCTTGCAGGCTTATCAAGAGCAACATGGTGGTTCTTTAGTAGGCTATGATGGCCAACAGCTTAACCGGGATCTGGCAACTGCTAACGGAGGGCAAAGCGTCCAAGTGGACAGTAAGCTAGTTGCCACTATTTTTGGCACGACTTTAGGCAATACGGCTTTGTACTGGCACGCCGATAATGGTGGTGGCAATGTAAATAGCGTTGTTTTTGCCGGTACCAGTGCTAACACCCATTCGACCTGGCAAGGGTATTTAGTAATAGTTAATGGAGTTTTGTATACCAGCACGAATAGCGATAGTAATAATAAACGTGTTGGTGGCAACGTGGCTGGGCTAACCGGGGTCAAAGCAGAAGAAGTGGAAAAAATCCTGGTGGAGCGCAGGTTCGTTCCGGTAGGCAAAATTACTTAAAGCTTTAGCACTTGACTGGTGCGGGCGCTATTTTGCTAAGGGTTAGCGTGAAACGGGCGGTCTTGTCATTCTCCTTTGTGCACGGTATAATGACGTAGAGAATATTTATCTGGGGGGCTTATTAGCATGAGTACAGCAGCAATTGAACAAGAATTTCAGGAATATATGGCTATTTATAAAGCCGATGCCGAACTAGGCAAAATCATGAGTTTGGTTACTTTTGAAAATATTTTTAACGATGAGTTTTTAAAAGCCCATAGCAAATTTACGTCACTGGACGATTTGATTTGGCGCAGTGGGTTTGGCATTATGAATTTGTTGGAAGTAGAACAAGTCAATCAAGAAAAATGGAATGCCTATATTGCGGCTAACACGGAGTGTACGACTTGGCATGAATTTGGCAAAGTCGCAATGATTGCGTGGATGAAAAAAACGCTGGAATTGTATAAAGCCAGCACGACTAATTAAGCAATAAATACAAGGGCAAGACATCGTGGCTTTCGGCTACGGTGTCTTTTGCACCTAAGGAGTAGTTATGGCAGCAATCTTGCAGGGTTTACAGGGAATTTTCAGTGTGATGCTTTTAATTGGCGTGGGCTTTGTTTTAGCCAAGCGAGGTTGGTTTGACGATAGTAGTACGGCTTTACTGGCTAAATTGGTGACGAAACTTTGCCTGCCCTTGTATATGATCGCTAATCTTACCACGGGTTTTACCAGAACCCAATTGGTGGGCATGAGTGGTGGCCTAGTAGTACCTTTTTTGTCCATTGGCATTTGCTATCTGGTGGGAAAGCTAGTGGCTTACCTTTTGCACGTGCCGCAGAGCCGACGTGGCGTATTTTGTTCGGTGTTTTTTACTTCAAATTGTATTTTCATCGGGTTGCCCTTGAGCTTGGCTTTATTTGGGGAAGCGGGAGTACCTGCGGTTATGCTCTATTACATTGCTAATACCACTACCTTTTGGACTATTGGCGTCCACGATATCGCTCGCGACGGGGGTTTTCAAGCGCCGCTGTGGAGCAAACAAACTTTGGCGGCTGTTTTCTCGCCACCCTTACTGGGCTTTGTGGCAGGGGTATTACTAGTATTTTTGGAATGGTCCTTGCCGCTACCTCTGTTGTCGGTTTGTCGTTACCTCGGTAGTATGACGACGCCCCTGGCTATGCTTTTTATTGGAGTTGCCATTAGTCAAACACCGTGGGCGGAAATTCGCTTTGACCGAGAATTATTGGCAGCGCTGGTGGGACGTTTTGGGGTGTCCCCTCTTTGCATCTTGCTCCTCGTACCGTTTTTCCCCCTACCGCCACTGACGGCACAGGTTTTTACCATGCAGGCCGCTATGCCGGCCATGACGAATACCTCCATTGTGGCGAAGGCTTACGGTGGGGACTATCGCTATGCGGCTCAAATTACGGTAGTTTCTGTTTTTATCGCCATCTTGACGACGCCGTTTTACATGTGGGTATTGCAAGGTTAAAGTTATCTGCAAGCTAAAAAGCTGGACTATTGCACAAATGTGCAATAGTCCAGCTTTTTTAAATTCGTCTAGTTAAATAAAGCTTGTAGTTCCGGAGCGGCAAAAATAGCTGGTTGAGCTAGCCCCTGTGCTTGTAGCGAGGTTAGTACGGCAAGGACGCTACTCGTCCAAGTAGCCAAAGCATATTCCTCCAAGGTAAAGGGGGTGTCAGGCGCTACTACTTCTGTCAAAATTGTAAGTAGGCTTTTTTCACCGACCAGAGAAAAATCAATTAACATTTTACGTGCTTCCCGCCATTGCAAAGTGTCTGGTGAGAGCATTAATAAAGCAGTGGCAGCAGCATCGCTTTCCAAATCTTCCAATAAAATTTGTTGGAGTTCTGTTGCGACTAAGTCAGGTAAGACAAAAACTACCTGCTCGGTGGTGCCAGTTTTTGCTACTAATAAACTTTTTTTTGCGGTAATCATCATGTATTCCTCCCTTTGCTTCAGATAAATAATAATAATTCTTGTTTGTGCTTAAAGTATAACATATTTAAAAAAAAAAGCTAGGCATTCAAAAAATATATTTTGCGCACCACTATATGTAGTATGTAAGTACTTGCACGAATACTAGATAGTGGTATACTATGTTTAAAAGTAGGAGTAAAGGACAACTACAGTAAAAGCGAACAAATTTTCGCTTTTACTCTTGTAAAACAATTTTGTTCGTGATAATATATAAATAACGAACAAACGTTTATCGAAAGGCGGTAAGAATAATGAAAAAATTTTTACTTTTATTGCTGATGAGTGTAGTGGTATATATGGGTTATGGCATGCTGCAAATGGAGGCGGCTACCGGCTGGCAGGAAGCACAGGTTGTTGTGCGTAGTGGTGATACGGTGTGGAGTATTGCCGATCACTATGCTGCCCCGGGAGAAGATGTACGAGCTGTAGTTTATCGTATTTACAAAATTAATAAGCTAGAAAATAATAAGCCGATTGTCCCGGGACAAAATTTATTGGTGCCACTAAAACCAGTTGCAGAGCTTTAAATTTGATGCCCTCCGGATTAAAATCACTTAGATAAAGATTGCCCTGTGCTAACCGTTTATTGTAGAATGTACTTACTACAGTAAACGGTTATTTTTTATGCCGGTGCAGAAAGTAGGGGTGCGTAATGAAGAGCAAGGAATATAACCTGTATCGACCACAACTGTTACAACTGGAACAGGAAGAGCTGGCACGTTATGCTGGGCTTAAAGCTGGCACGGCGTTTCCTGAAGCACTTTTGCAGGAAGCCGGGCAGACGGCGCTCTTGTTCGCTCAGCCACAAACGGTGTGGTCTGTTTATGCGTATGATAATCAGCAAGGTATCATTAAAGGAGCAACTGACTATGTGGTGCCCAGTCTGCAATTGCGGCGGCATTTAGGTCAGGCCACGCAAGTTGTGGTGCTGGCAGCTACAATCGGTGACGGAGTGGAGCAAGCGGCCACGGCTGCTTTTGCCGACAATCGTTACACCTTGGGCTTACTTTTGGATGCGGCAGGAACCACGTTAGTAGAACAAGCGGCTAATGCGTTAGGACGCTTTTTAACGCAACGTTTTGCCGGTCGGGGGTTTTATCTTACACCGCGCTTTAGCCCCGGTTATGGTGACTGGGATTTGGGTGAGCAGGCTAAGATCGTGCCGCTAGCGGAAGCGGCGGTAATTGGCGTGACTTTGACGACGTCACTAATGCTCTTGCCGCGTAAAAGTATTACGGCGGTGCTTGGTTTGCAGTCTGCCGAGGCAGTGGTAGGCCCCACGGCCTGTGAACTTTGCCACTTGCGAGAGTGTACTTTGCGTCAAGCTTAGTTTGGGTAATAAGATGAAGACTAGAATTTAAGACCTGGTGTGGGTCCAAAAAGGAGATTTTATCGTGATTAAAGTATTTGCTGGTGCCATGGGTACCATGCTACAAGCGCAGGGTATTGCGGAACAACCTTGTCCGGAATATGCTTCGGTAACGCATCCCCACTTAGTGACGGAAATTCATCGGGCATATGCCACTGCCGGTGCAGATATTTTGGAATGCAATACTTTTGGCGCCAATCCGCTTAAACTGGCGTATTTTGGCTTAGCTGACGAAACTGAAAAAATTAACACTGCCGGTGTGCAGGCGGCGCGGGCAGCTTTGCGTCCTGGGATGCAATTGGTGGGTAATATTGGCCCTAGCGGCCGGTTAATTGCCCCTTTGGGGGATCTGGATTTTGAGCTGGCTTGCGAAGCTTATGCTCGTCAGGTGAAGGCACTGGCAGCCGCCGGTGTTGATTATATTTTATTTGAAACGATTATAGACCTACAAGAAATGCGTGCCGGTGTTTTAGCGGCGAAAGCAGTTTGCAATTTACCAATTATTTGTCAATTGACCTTTGACGCCCAGGGGCGAACGGTGACCGGAACCAGCCCCACAGCGGCAGCCGCTATTTTAGAACCTTTGGGTGCGGCGGTGCTAGGTATGAATTGCTCCTTGGGACCTGAGCAGTTACTGCCTTTAGTGGAGGAATTAGCGGCGGCAACGACTCTCCCCATTAGCGTACAACCTAATGCCGGTTTACCCATTTTACGCAACGGACAAACTATTTTCCCCTTGTCGCCGGAAGCTATGGCCCAGTGGGCACCACGCCTAGTAGCAGCAGGGGCTTCGATGGTGGGTGGTTGCTGTGGTACCACACCAGCACATATCCAGGCTTTAAAAACCGCTGTCCAAGGACTGGAACCTAGAGAGCGCACTGTTTTGCCGACGGGCGTACGACTAGCGTCACGAAGTCAAAGCGTGTGGCTAGGGCCGGCTCACCCTGCGGTGCTTATTGGCGAACGCATTAATCCCAGTGGCAGAAAAGCATTGGCAGCTGAAATCAAGGCCGGGAATCTAACCGGTGTAAAACGGGAAGCCTTGGCTCAAGTTGCCGCCGGTGCGAAAGTGCTGGACGTAAATATGGGTGTGCCGGGAGTAGCTCAAGCACCGCTAATGGGAAAAGTGGTGGCCGAGCTGGCGATGTTAGTCGATGTACCGCTAGCCATAGACAGCGTAGATCCCCAGGTACTAGAAGCGGGGCTACGGGCTTTTCCTGGGCGGGGGCTGATTAATTCAGTTAGTGAGCAACCGGGAGTGCAAGCAGAGATTTTTGCTTTAGCCAAAAAATATGGCGCAGCCGTTTTGCTCTTGCCGCTAGGGGCAACTTTACCCAAGACAGTGAATCAGCGGGTGGCCATTGCTCAGCGTTTAGTGACGGCGGGGAAAGAGGCAGGCTTACAAGACGGTGACTTTATGCTAGACCCCTTGGTGTTAACGGCGGCGGCAGATGGTGGGGCACCGCAAGTAACTTTGCAAACACTAGTGGCATATCGCCAGCTGTTTGGTTATCCTACCACCATGGGACTGAGTAATGTGTCCTTTGGTTTACCTGGTCGAGCCGAGCTCAATGCGGCGTTTTATCTTATGGCCTTAGCCAGTGGGCTAGATGCGCCGATTATTAATCCTTGTGCGGAATATATCCAAAGCTTGACCGCCGCGGCGCAAGTAATCCGTGGGAGCGATAGTCAAGGACTTAATTATAGTAAGCAGTACGTAGAAAAAACAGTAAAACCTGTGGTAGACGTAGCTACAGATCTTTTGGGCACTTTGTGCCAAGCCGTAAGCGCTGGTGAAAAAGAACGGGCAGCACAACTGGCTCTCACTGCTTGGGAACAAGGTTTTACGGTGGCGGAGATTACCGCCCAAGCGCTGGTTAAAGGTATGCACCAGGTAGGTACTGCTTTCGGCGCCGGAAAAACCTTTTTGCCCCAGGTCATGTTAGCGGCCGAAGCGATGAAGGCGGCTTTTGATGCCTTGAGCACCCAGTTAGGAGCAGAGGAGTTGCCCCAACTAGGTACCGTGGTTCTGGCAACGGTGCAGGGAGATATTCACGATTTAGGTAAAAATATCGTCAGCGCCCTTCTCACTAATAGTGGGTTTCGGGTGTGTGACTTAGGCAAAGACGTGGCACCGGCAATGATTTTGGCGGCAGTAGAGCGGGAAAAGCCGGCGCTGATTGGTTTATGTGCCTTAATGACGACGACGCTGGGGGCGATGGAAGCTACCATTAAGCTCTTGCGAGAGCGGGATATTACAGCACAAATTATGGTAGGGGGCGCAGTTTTAACTAAAGCCTATGCCCAAGAAATTGGGGCGGATTTATATGCGGCTGACGGCGTAGCCGCTGTGCGTTTGGCAGAAACCGTGGTTAAGGTCGTCAATTAAAGCTTAATAACGAACTAAGAGGGTAGGTAGCTCGCGGCGGCGAGTTACCTACCCTCTTAATGTGCTAAGGCGGTTGGAGTTGGTTGTAATTTAAAGAGTAATTTGGTTGCGACTGTTGACCAAGGTACGATAACCGAAATGCAAAGCGCAGAAAGAAGCCAGGCACACAGTCGCACAAATGGCAATCATAATAGCAATTTGATACATAATCGCCGTCATGGGCAAGGTACCGGAAAGAATTTGCCCAGTCATCATGCCGGGGAGGGAAATAATGCCCATGCCCAGCATATTGTTCATAGTGGGTAAGAGTGCTGTTTCCAAAGCGTTATTAACATGGGGTAAGAGGATTTTTTTAGGCGTAGCACCCAGATTTAGTAAGGCGTCAAGCTTGGGGCGTTGACTTTGTAAGCCATCATTAAAAGCTTTGAGAGCCAAGGTTACACCAGTCATGGCATTACCGATAATCATACCGGCAAGTGGAATGGTGTACTGGGGATTAAAGAAGCTTTGCCCCACGATACCGAGGACAAAAAAGGCCAAAATCGTTAGCCCTGTAAGAGCTAACGAAGCCGCTACCGCTAGCTTAAAGGCGTGATTAAGTCCGGGATTTTTGGCTAAAGTACGTTTCACTGCAAAACAAACCATGGCTAGGAGATATAAGACGGTAAAAGCGGGGTGTGGATTTTCAAAAATATAAGTGAGAATTAGTCCTGCCAAAACCAGCTGTACCGTCATGCGGCAACTGGCGACCAACAGCAATTTGGTTTGGTTGATTTTAGCGTGACGCATAATAGCTAAGATGACAAGGAGCAGTAAATAAACGGCACTAAATTGGAGAATACTCAGTTGTACTACTTCACGCATGGCCGGCCACCCTTTCTAAAGTCAGCACATTATCAGCAAATTGTTCGGTCAGGGTATGGTCGTGACTGACAATGAGGACGGTAATGCCTGTCTGTCGGCAAAAAGTTAAAATGTTAGCGATGACTTGGTGTCCAGTGGTAGTGTCTAAAGCAGAGGTGGGCTCGTCTAACATGAGTACCCGCGGTTGAAAGGAAAGAAAAATAGCGAGATAAACTCGTTGCTTTTCGCCACCACTCATGGTGTTGCAAGTTGCGTCTAGCGGAAAAGTGACACCACAGAGTCTTAAAAACTCTAGCATACTGCTGTCCGAGGGTAGGGGTAGTTCCCGGTGGGCATAATACTGGAGAAAATTATCTCGAATTGTACCGTCAAAAAGATAGACGGCTTGACTAATGAGCAGGACTTGTTGGCGGAGGGTAATCGTGTCTAGGGTGGCTAAATCACGTCCCTCAAAGAAAATCGTGCCGTGGGTTGGCGATAAAACGGCATTAAATAAGCGGAGCAAAGTAGATTTGCCGGTGCCGCTGGGACCGACGATAAAAGTAGTTTGCTCGGCGGGAATAGTCAGATTGGCATAACAAATTTTTTCATGAAAACAAAGCTGTTGGGCTTCGAAAAGCACTTTCGTCATTTGTATAACCTCCTTAAAAGTAATAAGTTCATTATAACATAAAAGCTAGGTAGTATGGCGAACAAGCAGGTAGCGGAAGAAATCCTAGATAAAATAAAGGATTATTACGGTAAATGTGGAAGTAGTAAGCAATTAAGCTTGTGAGGAGGTTGTACTAATGCAGAAGAAAACAATTATCGTTGCCGCTCTTTGTGGATTTATTTTGGGGAATTCCATGCCAACCGTGCACGCAGGACTTTTAGATGGTCTGGGTAAAATAGTAAAAACGGGGGGTATTGCCTATTTAGTTGACCGCAATGCGGGGGACTTAAATAAGTTCATTAATAGCCTAACGGCTAAGTATGGGGTTAGCAGTGATTATGCGACTAAAGTAGTACCAGTGATTACCGTTGGTAACAGCAGCTATGTAGGTGCGGCGCAGGTATCAGGACCGCAAGCCCTGG
This sequence comes from Acidaminococcaceae bacterium, assembly GCA_036659415.1. Classification (GTDB taxonomy): domain Bacteria; phylum Bacillota; class Negativicutes; order Acidaminococcales; family Acidaminococcaceae; genus JAVXCQ01. The sequence goes on along the minus strand of JAVXCQ010000001.1, from coordinate 111,223 downwards.
TAGATGAGTGCCAATCTGCTTTGCAATTGGAGGGCAATTTCTTGAACAATGGTTTTCGGGTTAAGGCTCTAATTCCGATTGACAGTAAAAACCCTACTAATTTTAGCCGAGTGCAAGGTGTCGGTGTGTCAGCACAAATCGATGTAAAAATTTAAAGACTAGTTTAAACACAAAGACCCCACCGCAATGCGGTGGGGCCTTTGTAAATTAACGATACGGTTTGTTGCTCATATTTTGTGGCGACGCTTAATTAATATTACCGTCTACACCTTGCACGAACCAATCTATTTTTAGCAAATCGCTATCACTGATGGTTTGACCGGCAGCGACTTTTTCATTACCATTTTGGTCTTTAATCGGGCCGACAAAAACTTTAAGGCTACCATCAATAATTTTGGCTTTAGCAGCGTCGACTAGCTTTTTAGTGTCTGCACTTACGCCTGGACCATAAGGGGCAATATCGATAACTTGGTCTTTCATTTCACCCCAGTAGGCACCACCCTGCCACTTGCCGGCTAAAATATCTTGAATGGTTTTTACATAGTAAGGACCCCAGTTCCAAACAGCAGAAGTAAGGGCAGCGTGCGGTGCAAATTTGGCAGCATCCATATTGTAACCGATACTGTATTTGCCACGTTCTTCCGCAGCTTGTTGCGGGCCAAAAGTATCTTGATGTTGAGCAATAACATCGGCACCAGCATCTAAAAGGGTCATAGCCGCTTGTTTTTCACCGGCCGGATTGTACCAGGTGTTGGTCCAGACAACTTGAACCTTTACGTCAGGGTTAACGGCACGGGCACCAAGAGTAAAGGCGTTAATACCACGGACAACTTCCGGAATAGGAAAAGCTGCTACATAGCCGATAGTGTTGGTTTTAGTGGTTTTAGCTGCCACCATACCGGTTAAATAACGGGCTTCATACATCCGGCCAAAGTAAGTCCCCACATTAGGGGCAGTTTTATAACCGGAGCAATGGAGGAAAGTAATATCAGGATATTTTTTAGCAACATTAATGGTAGGATCCATATAGCCGAAGCTGGTGGTAAAGATTATTTTATTACCTTGAGCGGCTAATTGATTGATAACACGTTCGGCGTCAGCGCCGGAGGGAACTGCTTCGACGAAGCTGGTTTGCACGTTGGGTAGATTTTTGTCTACATATTGGCGGCCGATGTCGTGAGCCATGGAGTAGCCACCATCATTGGCAGAGCTAATGTACACAAAAGCGACCTTGGTTTTTTCACCGTTTTTTTTGTCAGTAGCTTTTTTGTCGCCACCGCAACCAACAAGAGCGCCGCAAGCAACTGCTAGCGTCAGCGCCAGGATTAAGAGTTTTTTCATGGGGAAGCCTCCTTGAGTTTTTTATAATTTGACTTTATTGTATCAAGAGTACCAAAGGAAAGCAATCCTTAAACCTAAAAAGACCGGTAGCAGAAGCTGCTACCGGTCTTGAGCTACCGACTTATTTAATATTACCGTACACGCCTTGAACGAACCAATCCATCTTGAGGAGGTCTTCATCACTGATGGTTTGACCGGCGGGAATTTTTTCGTTGCCGTTTTGATCCTTGAGTGGACCGGTAAAGACGTTAAGACTACCATCAATAATTTTGGCCTTGGCGGCGTCAGTTAGTTTTTTGGCTTCGGCGGATACAGCCGGGCCGTAAGGTGCGATATCAACTACTTGGTCTTTCATTTCACCCCAATAAGCACCGGACTTCCAGGTGCCAGCCAGAACGTTTTGAATAGTTTTCACATAGTAGGGACCCCAATTCCACACAGCTGAAGTGAGAGAAGCAGTGGGTGCGGCCGTTGACATATCTACGTTATAGCCGATGCCATATTTACCTTTTTCTTCAGCTGCCTGTTGTGGGCCGGGCGTGTTTTGGTGTTGGGCGATGACATCAGCTCCGGCATCTAAAAGGGTAATTGCCGCTTGTTTTTCCGTAGCCGGGTTATACCAGGTATTGGTCCATAGTACCTGGACTTTGACATGAGGATTAACGGCTTGAGCACCTAGGGTAAAGGCATTAATGCCCCGGACGACTTCCGGAATAGGGAAGGCTGCTACGTAACCAATGGTATTGGTTTTGGTGGTTTTAGCCGCCACCATACCGGTTAAATAACGGGATTCATATATCCGGCCAAAGTAGGTGCCAACATTGGGAGCTGTTTTAAAGCCAGAGCAATGAAGAAAAGTAATATCTGGATATTTTTTGGCTACATTAATGGTGGGATCCATATAGCCGAAACTGGTGGTAAAGATGATTTTGTTTCCCTGGGCAGCCAATTGAGTAATGACGCGTTCCGCATCGGAGCCCTCGGGGACAGCTTCCATAAAGGTCGTTTGCACGTTGGGCAAATGTTTGTCCACATACTGGCGTCCTAGGTCATGGGCATAGGAATAACCACCATCTTTGGCCGAGCTAACGTAGACAAAAGCAACTTTGGTTTTAGTAGCCGGCGAGGTGTCGGGGGACTTTTTGTCGCCGCCGCACCCCACTAGAGTACCGCAGGTAAGGACTAGTGCCAGAGCTAGGGCGAAAAGTTTTTGCATAGAGAAGCCTCCTTTAAATTGTTTAAAAGTTACTTTTATTGTACCAAGTGACTTTGCGGAAAGCAATCGTTAGGAGAAAAAAGACTTGTAAAATAGTCAGTATCAGAGGATAATTAAAAATGTATAGTTATGTGAATTATGGGTAAGCACAATCTAGATAAGGCGGCCGGCATGGACAAAAAACAACAAGCAGGTACAAATAACCATAAATTTCTCAAAGGGACATTAATTCTTACAGTGTCCAGTATTGTCGTTAAGGTAATTGGCTCTCTTAATTGGATTATCCTTTCTCGCATTATGGGGGGAGAGGGCATTGGGCTGTACCAAATGGGTTTCCCCATCTATTTAATGGCAATTACCGTTTCTTCTGCCGGCATTCCGGTGGCTATTTCTATTATTACAGCGGAGAAGATCGCTCAACACGATTATTTAGGTGCTAAGCGAGTATTTCATATTTCTCTGCGGCTACTTTTTGTGACCGGGCTGATTTTTTCTTTGGCACTGTTAGTGGGTGCTAGGTGGCTTATTGATTATCACTGGATTCGTGATGCGAGGGCCTATTATTCGATTATTGCCTTGGCGCCGGCGGTCTTTTTTGTGACGTTCCTTTCCAGTTTTCGGGGTTATTTGCAAGGCTGGCAGATTATGACGCCAACGGCTGCTTCAGAAATTGTGGAGCAGTTGACGCGGGTGGTGACCATGATTTTTTTTGCCAATCTTTTAATGCCCCAGGGGTTAGCCTACGCTGCCGGTGGTGCTAGCATGGGTGCCGGTGTGGGTGCTTTGTGCGGGCTATTGGTGCTGTGCTGGTTCTATAACCGACTGAAAAAACAGTTCAAAGGTGAGCTGGTAAGGCAGGCCCTCGGAGCGGTGAAGGAACCGGCCTGGTCAGTGGTGCGGCGCTTGGTGGCCTTGGCACTACCTGTTTCTATGTCGAGCTTAATGCTACCTGTGGTGGCGAATCTGGATTTATTAATTGTACCAGCACGCTTAGAAACAGCCGGTTTTGCAGTAGGACACGCTACGGAGCTTTTTGGTTATTTGACCGGCATGGCCGTGCCCCTTGTTAATCTTTCTACTATCTTGACGGCGTCCCTGTCCATTAGTTTAGTACCGGCGATTGCCGAATCACGGGCGTTGGGTGATTTTTTGGGCATTAAGGAAAAGACCAAAACTGCCTTTAGGGTGGCTTCTATTATCACTATTCCTTGCTCGGTAGGACTGTTTTTGCTAGCCGAAAAAATCGCAGCGATGATTTACAATGCACCGCTGGCGGCACCGGCAATTCAAACCATGAGTATGGCGATTTTTCTTTTGGGTTTACATCAGGTTAGTACAGGTATTTTGCAGGGTTTGGGCAAGACTACTATCCCGGTGGTCAATATGTTGGCGGCTGGCGCCGCTAAAGTAGGCCTTAATTGGTATCTGACGGCTATTCCCTGGCTGGGTATTAAAGGTGCGGCCTGGGCTACGGTGGCTGATATTGGCCTAGCGGCAGTGCTGAACTTGATTTTTATCTATAAATATACCGATTTTGCATTACCGGTGTTGGGAGTTGTCAAAACCATAGTAGCTTCGGCCGTTATGGGAGCCGCAGTAGTGGGCGTATTGGCCGTAACGCCTACGTGGGGCGCTTGGAATATTTTGGCGGCCATGCTAGCTGCTGTACCGGTTTATGGTGTAGTGCTAGTCGTGATTGGCGGCTTACAACGAGAAGACGTAGAGCATTTACCGTTTGCTGGAAGGCATCTTTTGAGCTGGGGACAAAAGTTTGGCTATTTTCACTAAATAAAATAAGGAAAATGTGATTTTTTTGAAAACTAATTTGAAGAAATTTGAAAAAATTTGTTAAATATGGGAAAATAAAAAACACTGAGGAGGCTAAAGGATGGAACAACAAAAACAACCGGTAACGGACAAGTATAGTTTCACTTGGTCACGCCCTGGCAAAGCACCTCAAACCTTTTATTTGACCAAACAAGTGGTAGCGATTTTAGGCCTAGTTACGGTTTGCCTTTTAGGCGGCGTAGCTAAGGTAGGACACGATGTGTACCAAGCACATTGTGAGCAGCAGGAACTGAGTGTTTATCGCAGTCAATATGGTCAGCAAACAGAAAAATTACAACAGCTGGTGGCGGACAACGAAAAGATGCAAAAGCAGTTGGCGACGCTGGCTACTTTGGAAAATCAAGTCCGGAGAAAATTAGAAAAAGATGGCGAACAAAGCTCTCGCAGCGGTATCGATCGTGCTTCTCGGGAGGCTGATCTGAAAGGGCAGGGGGGAGCAGGTAGTACCTCGCTTTCTACCTTTGATTTGCTCAGCAGACAATATAAAGTTTTGGAAGAACGGATTGCTTATAAAAGAGAAAATTTGAGCAATATGTTGGTACAACTTAATCAGCAACAAGCCACGCCTAATCTGTGGCCTACTGAGGGTGGCGAAATCTCTTCTCCCTATGGTGGTCGCCCGGATCCTTTTGGCGCCGGAGCGGATTTTCATCCCGGTATTGATATTGCGGCTAGCTACGGAGCACCAGTGTATGCTTCGGCCAGCGGCTATGTAGCTAAGGCTGGTTGGAATGGTGGGTACGGACGCTATGTGCGGCTAGAACACGCAGAGGGGTTGACTACAGCTTACGGACATATGAGCGCCTTAGCCGTAGAAGCCGGTTCCCAGGTGCAACGGGGTGCTATTATAGGCTATGTGGGTAGTAGCGGTTATAGTACCGGACCCCACGTACATTTTGAAGTGCGGAAAAACGGTGAACCCACTGACCCCCTACAATTTTTGTATCGGTAAGGACAGTCCCTCGCATTACAGGCAGGTAGCTTTAGGCTACTTGCCTTTTTTAGTTTGCGGGAGATTTGTTGTATAATAAAAGCAGAGCTTGATTAAAGTGGAAAAGAGGTTGAGAACAAATGGATATGCAAACACTACGTGCCTTAGGGCGGGAAAAATTTGGTCAGGCGTGCAGAATGTGCCCTGTTTGTGATGGCAGAGCTTGCGCAGGGGAAATACCTGGTGCCGGTGGTGTAGGGTCGGGACAGGCTTTTCGTAATAATATTAGTGCTCTAGCGGCGGTGCAGTTGAGACAACGGATTATTCATAACGTGACGGAACCGGATACTACTTTTACTTTGTGGGGACGGCAACTGACCATGCCTGTTTTGGCGGCACCGATTGGCGGCATTGCTTTTAATTGGAACAACTATATTACGGAAGAGGAGTATGCCCGAGCCGTACTTGAGGGGGCAAAAGCCGCCGGAGCCCTAGGCATGGTAGGCGATGGTAAATTGCCAGCTATTTATCAAGGGGGATTACAGGCAGTGCGGGAGGCTGGTGGCTGGGGTATTCCCACTATTAAACCGCGGCCCAATGACCAAATTATTGCGTTGGCCGCCCAAGCAGCAGCTAGTGGGGCACTGGCAGTAGCCATTGATGTGGACGCTGCTGCTTTGATTAACATGACCGTTTCGGGACAACCGGTAGGTCCTAAAACTTATCAAGAACTAGTAGAACTGAAACAAAATATTACTTTACCGCTAATTATTAAAGGGATTATGGAGCCGGAAGATGCAGCTTGTTGCTTGCGTGCCGGCATCGACGGTATTGTAGTTTCCAACCATGGTGGGCGGGTGTTAGATCATACGCCGGGTACAGCTACCGTATTACCGAGTATTGTCCAGGCAGTAGGCGGTAAAATGAAAATTTTTGTTGATGGTGGTATTCGTACCGGTTTTGATGTGCTTAAAATGCTAGCGCTAGGGGCAGATGCCGTCTTAGTGGGGCGACCTGTGACTCAGGCCGGTGCCGGCGGAGTAGCTGGCGTCACCTGTTTGTTTAAACATTTGCAGGAAGAACTGGTAGCAGCAATGATTATGACCGGCCGTCAGGATTTAGCCGCAATTAATAAGGATATTATCTATTAAGACTAAAAGTTAAAAAGCAGCAGGCAGGGGCAAATACCCTAGCCTGCTGCTTTTTGGTACTAGTTGTGGGCAACCAAAAATGGGCACAAAAAAGTCCGACACCAGTTAACGGTGTCGGACTTGGGTTTAAACTAGGAGTTAGATTTTCCACAGACCATGGAGGTTGCAATATTCGTAAGCAGCGAGATATTCATCGCCAGGTGCAAGGACAAAGGTTGCTACCGGAGCATCGCCGGGTTTGAAAGTATGGCGTTGACCACCGTTTTTAGTTTGGATATAAATCCATTGGATAAAGTGTTTTTCTTCCATTGGATGGGGGACGCTGCCTACTTTAACGATAATTTGATTACCGGCCGCGCAATCTACAACCGGGACGTGTTTTTCGGTAGCGGCATCAACGGTGTTAGGGACTAGCTCCTGCATTTTTTCGCCACAGCAGACTAGAGGCATACCGGAATTGAAAATCATACCTACGATGTTGCCACAATGTTTGCAAATAAAGAACTTAACTTCTGTCATAATAAAGCCTTCTTTCTTCAAAATATTTATATTTCCCCGTGCCACTACCTGCGTTCAAGTACTGGAAAAAGCAATTAAGCCGGGGAAGTAAACTAAATTAAGGGGCTAAACTTAGCCGAGGGCTACATCTAAAATCATCATAATCGTAAAACCAAAAATAAAACCAAAAGTAGCACGGTGAGTACTGCTGTGATCACGACCGGATTGGGACTCGGGAATGAGTTCTTCCACAACAACGTAAATCATAGCACCGGCAGCAAAAGCTAGGGCGTAGGGTAAAATACCCTGCATGGATTCTACAAGGAGGACACCGGCAAGACCGGCCATGGGTTCTACTAAGCCAGAAGCTTGTCCGTACATAAAGCTTTTCCAACGGCTCAACCCCTCTCGGCGGAGAGGAATAGAAACAGCGGCACCTTCCGGAAAGTTCTGAATGCCGATACCCAAAGCCACAGCTACGGCAGACAAGAGGGCAGCTTCACCGGAAACTTGTGCGGCGGCACCAAAGGCCACACCTACGGCTAGACCTTCCGGGATATTATGGAGCGTAATGGAAAAGACCAAAAGAATACTTCTTCTAAGTGTGGTGTGGATACCTTCTTCTTCCCCCGGTTTGGCACCAAAGTGAATATGAGGCATGAGTTGGTCAGAAATCCACAAGAAGATGGCACCGGTGAGAAAACCTATCGTGGCAATGGCCCATGCTGGGATGGCACGCCCCTCGGCTAGCTCAATGGCCGGAGCTAAGAGAGACCAAAAGCTGGCCGCTACCATAATGCCGGCAGCAAAGCCCAACATCATATTCAAAAGTTTTTGATTAATTTCTTTAAAAAAGAAAACAAGAGCAGCGCCCAAAGCAGTCATGCCCCAGGTAAAGCCCGTGGCGATAGCGGTTAAGACCAGTGGGTCATTAGTTGTTAAAAAGTCCATGTTATCAAGTATCCTTTGTTTTAAATTTATTTACAGTTCAATACCCAGTAGTTCTTTTACAGCTAAGCCGACTAGGAAGGAAAAAGCGGCTACGCTCAAACTGATGAGGGCCATTTCGGTAAAACGTTTTTTGAAGTTGAGACCCTTGGCCACAGCTACATAATAGGTAAAGCAAAAAATAATTGCCACAACAATGAGTAGCATCATGCCCAAAGCGTAGAGGTACTCATTGTCCGGGAAAATCAAGTAGGGTAAAACTAACAAGGCTACCGTTAAGCAATAGGTAATCCCTGTATAAGTGCAGGATTTAAGGGCATCTGTGCGCCCTTCACTACGAGCGGAAAGAAATTCTGAAGAGGCCATGGATAAAGTGGCTGAAATACCGGTTATGAGCCCCGATAAAGCTACGAGCTTGGTGTTTTGCAGTGCTAGCGTTAAACCGGCTAGCGTACCTGTCAGCTCGACTAAAGCATCATTAAGACCTAGTACCATGGAACCCACATATTGGAGTCGTTCTTCGTCAAGGACTTGGAGCAATTCTTGTTCGTGCCGATCCTCATCTTCTGCGATTTTTTTGGCGGCAGGTACTTCCAGAGCTAGTTCATTATAAGCTTGGGAGGCGTTATCCTCGCCGTTTTCCATGAGCTTTAGGGCGAAAGTATAGCCGAACACCAGCGCTAATGTGTTGAAAAAGAAAACTTTCCACGCATTGGGGAGCACCCGCTCCTTGGTATAATTTTCCCAAATGACACTATGCCGACGTTCTTCATCGGCGATGTTTAATAAAATCTGCTTATTTTTTTCGTCTTTTACTCGTTTAGCGATTTTGGTATAAATAAAATATTCTGTAATTTCATTTTTTTGCATCCGCAAAATCTGACGTCTGGTTTTGGGGCTTAAGGTTAGGTTTAACATTTAGGTGCCTCCGGTTTATACAGGCTTAACAATCCTATATCACTACTTACATTCGCTATTAATCTGGCGAACCCTTTTAAAAGCTAACGAGCTTTACAAAAAATTTACTTATTAAATCAAAACGATAATCATTCCTTATTAATAGCATAACAAGAGTTGGAGCGTCTGTAAATACTTTTATCGAATAAATTTGACTTTAACGTCTTAGATAAATTAGAATTAATGGTAGAGGACTGTTCAAGGCTTGTACGTAGACTATAGATGAATAAAGGTGGCAACATGATGACGGAACAATTTGATATCGCAATCATTGGCGGAGGGCCGGCCGGTTTATCAGCAGCGGTGACTGGGGCAGTGCGCAACAAAAAAATTATTATTTTTGACATTCATGGGTTTAGTCCCCGTTTACGCAAGGCACATTTGGTCAGCAACTATTTGGGTTTTCCGGAGATTTCCGGGGAAGAATTGATGAATAAATTTGTGGAGCACGCTTTAAGCTTTGAGCCGACGGTGATTAAAGAAAAGGTCATGGCTGTAACGGAGCAAGACGGTAGCTTTAGTATTGCTACGCCCAAGGGCTTTTATGAAGCCAAGACGATTATTTTGGCAGTGGGAGTTTCTTCTTCAGATGTTTTGAGTGGTGAGAAAGAATTTTTGGGCCGGGGGGTTAGCTATTGTGCTACCTGCGACGGCTATTTTTACAAAGGAAAAAAAATTGCTGCCATTGCTACGGTGCCGGAAGCTTTGGAGGAAATTGAATTTTTGGCCGAACTGTGTGAGGAAGTTATTTTCTTGCCGCGTTATGAGCTTAAAACCCTACCTCGTCACAAGAATATTAAAGTAGTGGTAGAAAAACCTATTGAGATTACTGGCACGGACAAAGTAACAGGCCTGCGTACCACTGAAGCCTATTACGGGGTGCAGGGTGTCTTTATTTTTAGAGAGTCGGACCCCATTGATAACTTGTTCCCTTCGTTACAGCTACGGGGCAAGTCCATTTATGTAGATGACCAACTGACGACTAATATCGAGGGCATTTTTGCCGCCGGTGATTGCACGGGGCAGCCTTGGCAAATCAGTCGAGCCACCGGGCAAGGCTTGCGGGCGGCTTTGAGTGCTGTTAGCTATTTAGGCAAACAAAAATAGGGCAAGGGCGTTAGATAGAAAAGGCAGCTTTCTGATTGTGAGAAAGCTGCCTTTTGACGTTTAAGTTCTTTTGCGGTAGAGCTTAAATAAATCGGTAGGAGCGGTGTCGCTGAACTGGTAGGCGGGCATAGTGGACAAGACTTTATCCCGAGCGGCTTCTAAATCGTGAAAGACAGCCCATTTGGCCTCCACCAGCTGGTGACCGCTTAGCCGCAGGAGATAGGCAGGGTGATAGGTACTAAGACAGTCCAAGCCCTGCCGGGTCTTGAACCATTGACCACGTTGTTTGGTGATTTTCATGGTGGGTACGCCCAAATAATGGAGGGCGACACTGCCTAAGGCGACTACCACCAAAGGGTGGAGGAGTGCTAGTTCTTGTTCTAGCCAGCGCCGGGCACAAAAGTCGGCTTCAGCTAGGGTGGGAGTGCGGTTACCTTGGGGTCGGCATTTGATAATATTGGTAGTGAGCACACGATTGCGGGTCATTTTGGCCGCCCACAGCGCTTTGTCTAGCAGTTGCCCAGAAGGTCCAATGAGGGGACAGCCATACTCATCTTCTATGCCGCCGGGACCTTCGCCTACCAAAACCAGGGGACTAGCCGGATTGCCAAACCAACCGACCGGTGCACAAGCGGATTGGCGTAAGGGGCAGGCACTACATTGCTGTAGTTCTGTTGCTAATTGCTCAAGGGTTAAGGTTGTCATAGGTAGTACCTCCGTAGCATATTTATTTCTTAGCACTTTTTGTCTTTATTATAACGCCAAAGCTGGGGGAAATAAATGCCGGTAGTGCTTAGTCGGGCATAGCTGCCCTTTCTTTTGCTGGCATCAGTTTATTTTTGCTGAAAAGTATACAGAATTAATCTGCTACAAGTCTTGTTTAAATGTAAGTTTATCGTTATAATGACTTTGGAAGTACTTTGTGTTCTTTCACAATTACATAACGCTAGGATGACGGTTAAAAGAGAGACTATCTTGTGGTAGCGCCGAAGGGGCAAGTGACTTTGTAAAAACTCTCAGGCAAAAGTATTTTAACCTGACTAACCTCTGGGAGTAACAATAATATTTGTTCAAGCTTAGTTATTTATTCTCTCATACATGAGACAGAGACAAAGAAGGTGATACTTCCTGTCTCTGTTTTTGTTATTTAAAACAAATTTAGAGGAGGTAAAGAGATGGAAGGAAAGAAAACACCGCTGTATGATCTGCATGTACAATATGGTGGCAAGATTGTTGAATTTGGTGGCTGGCTGTTACCGGTGCAGTATTCCGGTATTATTGAAGAACATAAAGCAGTCAGAAATCAAGCAGGGCTCTTCGATGTTTCCCATATGGGAGAAATTCGGGCAACTGGTCAAGGGGCGCTAGACTTTATTCAAAACCTGGTTACTAATGACATGGCTGATTTGGCTGTAGGACAAACCCGTTATTCACCGATGTGTTACACCGATGGCGGGACGGTGGATGACCTTTTAATTTATAAATATGCTGCTGATGATTACCTCCTGGTTGTAAATGCTGCTAACATTGAAAAAGATTGGGAGTGGATGCAGGCCAACACGGGGGACTTCGCCGTACAACTGGTGAATGAGTCCCCAGCTACGGCGCAACTGGCTTTGCAAGGACCGCTGGCTGTGGCAATTCTCTCGCAACTGACGGATTTTGCGGTGGACAGTCTTAAATACTACCATTTTGCACCTAGCGTAGTAGTAGCTGGGAAGCCCACGATGATTTCTCGCACCGGTTACACGGGAGAAGATGGTTTTGAAATTTATTGTGCACCGCAAGATGCACCTAGCTTGTGGGAAGCTATTATGACAGCCGGTAAGGCGGAGGGCTTGTTGCCTGCTGGTTTGGGTTGTCGGGATACGCTACGGTTTGAGTGCTGTATGCCACTATATGGGCATGAATTATCAGCGGAGATTACACCGTTGATGGCAGGCGTGGGGATGTTTGTTAAATTGGACAAACCGGCTTTTAATGGTTTAACAGTGCTCAAAGAGCAAAAAGCTCATGGCTTGCCACGACGAGTGATGGGTATTGAGGTTACTGGCAGGGGTATTGCCAGAGCAGATTATCCGGTTAAATGTCAAGGGCAAGTTATTGGACGAGTTACGACCGGTTCGCCGGCACCTAGCTTAGGAAAAAACATGGCACTCGCCTTAATTGATACGGACTTTGCTGTTATAGGCAAGGAAGTGGCCATTGAGGTTAGGGGCAAGGACGTGGCTGGTGTTATCGTCAAAAAACCTTTTTACAAAAGAAGCTAGGGGGGACGCGGGAGTATTTCACCGCTGAGCCAACCTAAGCCTTAAATTTAATAAACTAAAAAACATCAAACAAAGGAGAGATTGATTATGAAAATTCCTGTAGGCTTAATGTATTCCAACGACCATGAGTGGGTGAAAATTGAAGATGGCAAAGCGATTGTTGGTATTACTGATTTTGCGCAAGACCAATTAGGTGATGTTGTTTTTGTGGAAATTCCCGAGGTGGGCACTGAACTAGCTATTGGTGACGGTTTAGGTACTATTGAGTCCGTTAAAGCAGTTTCTGATATTTACGCACCGGTTTCCGGTACTGTGCTAGAAGCCAATGAAGAACTTAATGATGCACCACAAGCAATTAATGAAGATGCTTATGGTAAAGGCTGGATTGCTGTTATCGAATTGGCAGACCATAGTGAGCTAGACGAGCTTTTGGATGCAGAAGCTTATACTAAGCTTTTGACTGAGGAGGCCTAAGCTTATGACTTGGAGCTATCTACCCCATACAACGGAAGATAGGGCTGAAATGTTGGCAACCATCGGTGTTAAAGATAGCATGGAGCTTTTTGCCGATGTACCCGAGGCTATTCGTTTGCCTAGAGCACTTAATTTACCCGGCCCCCTTAGTGAAGCGGAGCTGGCGGCTCACTTTCAAAAACTAGGCGCCGCTAATGCCAATTTGCAGGATTATGCCTGCTTTTTAGGTGCCGGTGCTTATGACCATTTCATTCCCAGCACGGTGGATCATGTTTTACGCCGGTCTGAATTTTATACCGCTTATACGCAATATCAACCGGAGATTGCCCAAGGTTACTTGCAAGCACTCTGGGAATACCAAAGTATGATTTGTGAACTGACCGGTATGCCGGTGGCGAATGCTTCCATGTATGACGGTGCTACGGCAATGGCGGAAGCCGCTATCTTGGCCTGCTCGGCTACTCGGCGTAGGGAAATAGTGGTAGCAAGAACGGTGCACCCACATTATCGCCAGGTTTTGGCTACATATGCTCGTGATTTTGATTATGAGATTAAGGAAATTGATTTTACTGCGGGGGTAACCGCACTGACCACTTTAACCGAGCTAGTGAGTAAAGCTACAGCGACGGTCATTATTCAAAATCCTAACTTCTTTGGCAGTCTTGAGGATTTGGCGGCTTTGGGTCAGGCTACCCACAGTGTGGGTGCCTTGTTTACCGTAGTGCATAATCCGATTGCCCTAGGCATTTTGGAAGCACCGGGCAAACTGGGGGCAGATTTGGTCGTGGGCGAAGGGCAACCACTAGGCTTAGCTTTGTCCTTTGGCGGACCTTACCTAGGCTTTATGGCGGCTAGTACCAAACTAATGCGCAAATTACCGGGCAGAATTGTAGGACAAACTGTTGACCGTGACGGCAAACGTGGTTTTGTGTTGACGTTGCAAGCACGGGAACAACATATCCGCAGAGATAAGGCGACCTCTAATATTTGTTCGAACGAAGCACTTTGCGCTTTGGCGGCAGCAGTTTATTTGGCAGCCATGGGTAAAACGGGTTTTGCTGCTACAGCGGAGCACTGCTTGCAAAAAGCCCATTATGCTTATGAAGCAATCTTAGAGCACGGTACTGGTCAGGCCGTATTTACGGCACCTTTCTTTAACGAATTTGTGGTGAAATTAAGCTCACCGGTAGCTACCGTTAACGAAAAATTATTGGCGCAAAAACTCATCGGAGGACTGGATTTGGGTCAATACTATCCGGAACTAGACGGGTGTGTGCTTTTGTGCGTGACGGAAAAACGCACTCAAGCGGAAATTGACCGCTTGGTACTAGGATTGGGGGGCTTAGCATGATGGAACAACCCTTGTTATTTGAATTAGGCAAAAAGGGACGCTGCGCCACGGATTTACCGTTGTGCGAGGTACCTTTACGCACAGACCTCCTACCGGCAAAATATTTGCGGCAAACACCGGCGGCTTTGCCGGAATTAAGCCAACTGGAATTAATGCGGCACTATACCCAGCTTTCTAATCGTAACTTTGGTGTGGATACTGGGTTTTATCCCTTAGGCTCCTGTACCATGAAATATAATCCCAAGATTAATGAAGATATTGCTCGCTATCCGGGATTGGCACAGCTGCACCCGCTACAACCGGTAGCAACAGTACAGGGAGCATTGTCTGTGCTTTACCAGACGGAACAGGCTTTGGCTGAGATTTCCGGCATGGCGGCTGTTACCCTGCAACCGGTGGCCGGAGCTCATGGTGAATTAACCGGCTTGAAACTTATTCGGGCTTATCACAGGGATCGTGGCGATGAAAAACGAACCAAGATGATTGTGCCGGATTCTGCTCACGGGACTAATCCTGCTTCGACTACCATGTGTGGTATGGAAGTAGTAGAAATTAAGTCCGAAGCTGACGGTTCCATTGATTTGGCAGCTCTGCAAGCGGCAGTAGGCCCAGAAACTGCTGGGCTCATGCTGACTAATCCAAGTACGCTAGGTTTATTTGAAAGTAAGATTGAAGCTATTGCCAAGATTGTACATGAAGCGGGCGGGCTTTTGTATTATGACGGTGCCAATGCTAATGCTATTTTGGGTATTGTGCGGCCGGGCGATATGGGTTTTGACGTGGTGCATTTTAATTTGCACAAAACCTTTGCTACTCCCCATGGCGGCGGTGGTCCCGGTTCTGGCCCGATTGGCGTCAAAGCGGCGCTGGTGCCTTTTCTGCCCCAGCCTCGTGTACAAGTTGTGGACGGCAAGTATGAGTGGGCGCAGTCTGATAAAAGCATCGGTAAAGTCCATGAATTTCACGGCAACTTTGGCGTGATTGTCAAGGCCTACGCCTATATTTTGACCATGGGTGCGGCCGGTTTGCGTCAAGCCAGTGAAGATGCCGTGCTTAATGCCAATTATTGTAAAAAACTGTTGGCAGACGCTTATGATTCACCCTTTGACCGCTACTGTATGCATGAGTGTGTTTTAACTTCAAAAAAACAAAGACCTTATGGTATTCATACCTTGGATATTGCAAAGCGTCTTTTGGATTACGGTTACCATCCACCGACTATTTACTTCCCACTAATTGTGGAAGAAGCGCTGATGATTGAGCCAACAGAAACAGAAAGTAAGGAAACTTTGGATGGCTTTATTGCCGCGATGCAAAAAATCGCTGTAGAGGCTCAAACAAATCCTGAAATTGTTCAAAACGCTCCGCATAATACCTTGGTAAGTCGTTTGGACGAAACCTTGGCTGCTCGTAAACCGGTGGTTAGATGGGAACCTTAACCCTAGGCTGGGAGCTCCGTCGGCGTAATTTTCCGGCGGAGCTTTTGGTTAGTCGACCACAACAAACCCAGAGCATTAGCGTGACGGGTACGGCTTGTGCTTTGAGGTGTGCTCACTGTGGCGGCCATTACCTGCAACATATGACGGCGTTATCGGCAGTGGAAACCGCAGAGGATTTAACCGGTACTAGTTGCCTTGTTAGCGGCGGCTGTAATCTTGAAGGACAAGTTGTTGTCGGCGAGCACTTGTCCAAATTGGCGGCCTTAAAAGGTAAGCGGCGCTATAATTTTCATGTCGGTCTAGTAGAGGCAGAGGCAATAAAAGCGCTGGCGCCTTTAGCCGATGTGGTGTCTTTTGATTTTGTAGGGGACGATACTACGATTAGGGAAACCTTGAAACTGAATAAAACCGTAGCTGATTATGTGGAATGCTATCGTAATTTGCGCAAGTATTGTGCTCATGTGGCACCTCATATTTGTATTGGCCTGCATGGTGGTCAACTAGGCGGCGAGCGGGAAGCTTTGCGGCTTCTTGCGGCCAACGGTGTGGAACAACTGATTTTTTTGGTGTTAGTGCCGACGAAGCTGACGGAATACGCCCAGTGCAGGCCACCTAGTGTGGCGCAGGTGGTCAGTATTTTGGCCGAGGCACGGCAACTTTTGCCCACGACACCTTTGTGGTTAGGGTGTATGCGTCCGGGCGGGCGCTATCGCCAGGAACTGGACGTGGCGGCACTGGAAGCTGGTATTAATGGAATCGTGCAACCGAGCAAAGCGGCTTTAGAGCGGGCGGCAGAGCTGGGACTAACGATGAAAATAAGTGAGGAGTGTTGCGTCCTATGAGTGAGTGGAAACTATCAATTGGGACGGCGGGAGCGATTGGAACGCGGCAGCTCAAAACTGATGCTCCGCCTACTACGGCCTATATTATGCTGGGAGAACGTTGCCTGCGCAATTGTGCTTTTTGTGCACAAGCAAGGGAAAGTACGGCGGGTAGTAAATTTCTCTCTCGGGTAGCTTGGCAGGCAGTAGCTGAGGAGAAGGCGATTGCCGCTATTGGTCAGGCTTTTTTAGCGGGAAAGATTAAGCGGGTGTGTTTACAAGTTGTGAACAGGCCGGATAGTCACCAGGTAGTAACGAGGGCTTTGCAGGAATTTAAAACTTACGGCGGAGTACCGGTAGTCGTTTCCAGTCATTTTACCACTGTGGCTCAGGCTGCCGAGTTGTTTGCTTTAGGTGCAGAACGGTTGGGTCTGGCTTTGGACGTGGCCACGCCAGAGTTGTTTAGCAGCATTAAAGGTGGCTCTTGGCAGGAGCGGTGGGATTTATTGTGCGCCTGTGCTACGCAGTTTCCGGGGCGGATGACCACGCATTTGATAGTGGGACTAGGCGAAACGGAAAAAGACGTGTGGAAAATTCTTTGTGACTGTCACCAGCGGCAAATCACCGTGGGACTTTTTGCTTTTACCCCTGTAGTCGGCACTAAATTAGCCCAGGCGGCTCCTCCCAACCTAGGGAGCTATAGAAGGCTGCAAGTGGCCGCGGCACTCCTCAAAAAGGGCTATGCGCCTCAGGTGGTAGAGTGGCAAAAAGAAAAAATCAGCGGTTTTCAGGTGCCAGCACTAGCTCAGGTGCTAGCTGACGGTCAGGCTTTCCGCACTAGTGGTTGCCCGGACTGCAATCGTCCCTACTATAACGAGAAACCGGGACAGACTTTATATAATTATCACCGACCGTTAACGGCGGAGGAAGTGCGGGCGGCAGTACAAGCGTGTGAGGTGGGAGTATGACCACGTTAATGAAGTGGCGCTTGCTGGATACGGGGCTGGCCACAGCGGCGGAAAATATGGCTATTGACGAAGCACTTTTATTATCCTATCAGGCGGGGAACAGTTTGCCGACTTTGCGCTTTTATGGCTGGCAGCCGGCAGCGGTTAGCCTAGGTTATTTTCAACACGGTGAGCGGGAGTTAGATTTTGCAGCTTGTGCAGAGCAGGGGCTTGATATTGTCCGGCGTTTAACCGGTGGTCGCGCCGTTCTTCATCACCAGGAAGTAACCTATAGTATGGTGGTGGGAGAAGCTTATCCCCAGATGCCCCGCACGATTACGGCTTCTTATCGCTATTTGAGTCAAGGCTTGCAACTGGGTTTGGCGAAGCTGGGCGTTACTGCTCAAATGACAAAGCCACAAGCGACCTATGCACGTCGAGTGGTACATCAGACCTCGGCAGCTTGTTTTGATGCTCCGTCCCATTATGAACTAACGGTGCAGCAACGCAAACTCATCGGAAGTGCCCAGGTACGGAAGCAGGGGGTAATTTTGCAGCACGGTTCGGTGCTGTTAGATTTTTCTGCTACACAACTGGCAGGGGTACTAAACCTAACGGCAGCGGCTCGCAGCGAATTGGGAGAGTTACTGACTAAACGGGTAATGACGTTGACAGAAGCGTTACAAAGGTCGGTGAGCTATGAAGAAGTCAAGGAAGCTTTAACCGCCGGCGTGGCTGAAATGCTGGGGATTGAGTTTGTTTGCGGGAGTTTAACAGCGGCAGAAAGAGCTACTGCACAGGAGCTGACGGTAGCTAAGTATAGTAAAACAGCTTGGACCAAAAAAAGATAATCTTGAGGGAGGGTCAAAGTATGGATTATGAAGTATGTGTTATTGGTGCTGGTACTGCTGGTTATGTGGCGGCGATTCGGGCAGCCCAATTAGGTGCCAAGGTCTTATTGGTAGAAAAAGGAGATTTAGGCGGAGTATGTCTTAACAGGGGCTGTATTCCCACTAAAACTTTATTGAAAAGTGCTGAAAAATGGCAAGAATTGCAACATTGTGAAGAATATGGTTTGTTTATCAGTGAGTATGCTTACGACTGGGAAAAGGTCATGGAACGCAAAAATAACGTAATTTACCAGCTGCGTAGCGGTGTGGAAAAATTACTGAAAGCCAATAAAGTGGAAGTGGTGGACGGCAGTGCGCATTTTGTGGATCAACATAGTATTCATTTAGTGACGGATAACCCCGACCATGAACGCACGATTACTGCGGATAAAATCATTATTGCCACCGGTTCCAAACCGGCTATGCCCCCTATTCCCGGCGGCGACACTACCGGTGTTATCAATAGTGATGAAATTTTACGTTTGGGTGAAGTGCCAGAAAGCATTATTATTATTGGCGCCGGTGCAGTGGGCATTGAGTTTGCTGGTATTTACGCCAATTTTGGCTGTGCCGTTACGGTAGTAGAAATGGCACCGACAGTTTTACCTTTAAGTGACAGTGATTTGCAAAAACGCATGGCACTGGCTTTGCGCAAACAATATATTACAACTAAAACCGGAGCCATGGTCAAAGGGATTAAGCGGGGCTTAGAGGGACTAGATGTGACGCTAGAGCTTAAAGGCAAAACAGAAGTTATCAGTGCCGAAAAAGTTTTAGTCGCTACCGGCAGGGTACCGGTGATGGCAACGGAGGAGCTTACCAAGCTAGGCGTAGACTATACTAAACGAGGAATTACGGTTAATGCGCAGATGGAAACCTCGGTAGCTGGTATTTATGCCATCGGTGACGTAACCGGTTTAAGTATGCTGGCACATTCTGCGGCGCACCAAGGCCTGGTGGCGGCAGAAAATGTTTGTGGCGGACAGCGCACCATGGATTACAATGCCATTCCCAGTTGCATTTTTACTTCGCCGGAAATTGCGGCAGTCGGCTTAACTGAACAGGAATGTGTGGCGGCTGGTAAAGAAATTGTGATTAATAAGTTTAATTTTGCCGGTAACGGTAAGGCTATTACTATGGGTCAAACCGAAGGCCTTGTGAAATTTATAGCCGATAAGAACACCCACGAAATTATTGGTTGCCATATTATGGGCGCTCACGCTAGCGACCTTATTATGGAGGGTGTAGTGGCTGTCACCAATCATTTGACCGCAGAAGAGCTAGACCGGTGTATTCATCCGCACCCAACTCTTTCTGAAGCTTGTGGTGAAGCCCTCATGGGGTTGTTTGGCAATATGGTTCACCAAGTGAACGCCAAAAAAGCATAAATTCCGCTAGCCGGCTAGGCCTATTTTAAGGTGTAGCCGGCTAGCTTTTTTTTTGCCGGCAGGAAATTAGGTGCAGAAGAGAGAAATGGTAGTTCAAAGGAATAAACCAGAGCTGGCATGGGGGAAGCACATGAGTCAATTAAAATGGGAATATCACAATATTACGACCAGCTTGGACGTGCAGCGCAGTCAGCGCCGCACCTTGTCGTTAATCGTACAACCGACTGGGGGAGTGGTTGTCAAAGCCCCCTTAGCACTGACCGATGCTCAGCTCCTTGCGGCGGTGCATACCAAGGCAGGGTGGCTTTTAAAAAAGTTGGCACTCACTGCCCAGAGGCAGGCGCAACACTATGAGCATTTAGGTGTGAGCGGCGAGCAATATTTGTATTTGGGGCGAGCTTATCAGCTAGAGGTTCAAGTAGAGCCTGGTTTGCGTAAAGATGAGGTTACGGTTGTGGATTACCGGCTAGTGGTCAAGGTCAGACACCAGCAACCGGCAGTGGTTAAAGCAGTTTTGCGGCAGTGGTATTATGCCCAAGCTCATGAAGAAGTGGGCGCTAGAGTTGTTTATTACCAAGAATTTTTCAGCCAACAGCCAACCCGTATTCAAGTGAAAGAACAAAAAAGACGTTGGGGCAGCTGTACTGCACAAAATGCTCTGCTTTTTAATTGGCGGCTAGTGATGGCACCGCCAGCGGTGCTGGATTATGTGGTCATTCACGAACTTTGCCACTTGCGTTACAAAAATCACGGTCGGGAATTTTGGCAGGCGGTAGCAGAACTATTGCCAGACTATCAAGTTCAGCAAACCTGGCTCCGGGATAATGCCCATAACATGGACGTCTGAGCGGGAAGTAGCTACTGCTCTAGCGGCTCTTTTTGCTTACTTAAGTACAGATTGAAGGCACCGCAGAGATGTGGTACAATTAAAAGATATAAAAAGTAGCAACGAATATTGCTTAATATTTGGAGGAATGAACATGTTAGATATGAAATTTGTCCGGGAAAATCCTGAATTGGTTGAGCAGGCGATGCGTAACCGTCAGATGGATATGAACCTTGATGAGTTTTTGGCCGTGGAAAAACAGCGCCGGGAGCTAGTAGGACAGGTTGAAGCGCTTAAAAGCGAGCGTAACACTGTTTCTGGTGTCATCAGCAAAATGAAAAA
The DNA here is from genome assembly GCA_036659415.1 of Acidaminococcaceae bacterium. Lineage (GTDB taxonomy): Bacteria > Bacillota > Negativicutes > Acidaminococcales > Acidaminococcaceae > JAVXCQ01. Next base: position 90,478 of record JAVXCQ010000001.1, on the reverse strand, counting down.
AGCCGGGGAGCAAGCGGAAGCAGAGATTTTGGCCATGCGTACCCTAGGCGATAAAATTGCCGCAGATGACCAAGTACTTAAAGCTTTAGACCTGAGATTAAAAGATATTTTACTGACGATTCCCAATATGCCGGCGGCCGATGTGCCCATTGGCAAAGATGAAAATGATAACCCGGTGGTACGCACCTGGGGCGAACCGACCAAATTTAGTTTTACTCCACAGGCACACTGGGATGTGGGCGAGGGGCTAAATATTCTTGATTTTGAACGGGCCGCCAAGGTGACCGGTGCTCGTTTTACTTTTTATAAAGGCTTGGGTGCCCGTTTAGAAAGAGCCGTCTATAACTTTATGCTGAATGTGCATACGGAAGAGCATGGCTATACCGAAGTGTTTCCGCCTTACATTGTAAATAAGGATAGTATGCTAGGCACAGGTCAACTCCCTAAATTTGCCGAAGATATGTTTAAATTGGAAGGTTTGGACTATTATCTTATTCCTACCGCCGAAGTACCGGTGACGAACTATCATCGGGGTGAAGTTTTGGACGTGAGTGAATTGCCTAAATGCTATTGTGCTTATAGTGCGTGTTTCCGTGCGGAAGCAGGTTCTGCGGGCCGCGATACGCGAGGACTTATTCGGCAACATCAGTTTAACAAAGTCGAACTGGTCAAATTCACTAAACCGGAAGATTCTTGGACGGAACTGGATAAATTAACTGCTGACGCAGAACATATTTTGCAATTACTCAAATTGCCTTATCGGGTGGTGCGCTTGTGTACCGGTGATGTAGGTTTTAGTTCCGCAACAACCTATGATCTAGAAGTGTGGATTCCAGCGTCTAATTGCTACCGTGAGATTTCTTCTTGTTCTAATTTCCTAGATTTCCAAGCCCGACGTGCTGATATTAAATTCCGGCGTGAGCCCAAAGCGAAACCGGAATATGTACATACGCTTAATGGTTCCGGCTTAGCCGTGGGTCGTACTGTTTGTGCTATTTTAGAAAATTATCAACAAGCTGATGGTTCGGTCGTAATACCAGAAGTTTTGCGCCCGTATATGGGTTGCACGAAAATAACTAAATAACACAGGTTGTAACTAGGCACCTCTTCGTTAGTGAACAGCTAACAGGGGGTGCTTTTTGTTTTTGCACTGTTTTTATTCTGTTCCCCAGAGTTAGAGCTTAGCGGTCTTTTAAGCGTAGAATTAGCAAAAAAGCCTCGAATTCTGCCGTTTTCATTGGTTATTACGGCGAATTTTGATGTTTTAAAGAGGTTAGCTCTCTGCTCCTCAAAAAACATTCGTTTTCCTCTCTTTTCCTATTGCACTTTCTGTTGTTTGTGGTACAATAACAGAAGTAAATTAATGCAAAAGCAAGGGGAGAGTGGATATGAAAAGACATGGTTTTTTTCAACTAACAGAGCATTCTGTGAAACTGCTGGCGGAGAATTATGAAACACCGCTTTTGGTACTATCCTTGGACCAAATTGAGAAGAATTATTGTTTTTTAAAGACGAATTTGCCCAAAGTGAAACTGTATTATGCAATGAAAGCTAACCCTGACCTGCACATTTTAGAAAAGATGATTGCGCTGGGTTCTTGTTTCGATGTTGCATCTGAAGGTGAAATTAGGACGTTGGCCGGGTTGGGTGTAGGTGGCGAGCGTATGATATATGCAAATCCGATTAAAACTGCGGTAGGAATTAAGGCTTGTTGTGAGCTGGGTGTGCACAAGCTGACGTTTGACAGCAGGAGTGAAATTCAAAAAATGGCTAAGTCGTGTCCGGGAGCAACGGTGCTGCTTAGGGTACGTATTGATAATTCCACCGCGGTGGTGGACTTGAACAAAAAATTTGGTGCACCCCAGGAAGAAGCGATTGAGCTACTCCAAGCGGCCACTGCTGCTGGGCTAGATGTAGCTGGTATTTGTTTCCATGTGGGTAGCCAAACCATGAGCAGCGACCCTTATCTCCATGCCCTGGACATTAGTCGCCGGATTTTTGATGAGGCAGCGGCGGTAGGGCTAACTTTACGCGTGTTAGATATCGGGGGAGGGTTCCCCATTCCTGAGCCAAAACTGCGGTTTAATTTGGGCGAGATGTTGGCGCAAATTAATGCTCGTTTGGAAGAGGATTTTGCTAACGTAGAGATTTGGGCAGAACCGGGGCGCTTTATTTGTGGCACGGCGATGAATTTAATTACGCGGGTCATTGGTATTAATGAACGTAACGGTCAGGTGTGGTATTTCCTAGATGACGGCATTTATGGTACTTTCTCCGGGGTTATTTTTGACCAGTGGCAATATACCCTCATTAGCTTTAAAGAAGGGGAAGAAACAGAAGCTACTTTTGCTGGACCAAGTTGTGATTCCTTGGATATTATGTGCAGGGGTAAGCTGACAGTGCCCTTGGAGCTTGACGATTTATTATTGGTGCCTTCTTGTGGGGCGTATAGTTCCGCCTCTGCTACCGTCTTTAACGGTTTTAACAAGACGCACATTGTGGTGTGGGAAGATGTTAAATTTACTTTGGGTTTAAGCTTGAAAGAAGATTTAGCTGCTGCCGTTTAAATTTTATAATGTAGCCAAGCTACCGCTGTTACAAATGTAACAGCGGTAGCTTTTTATGGTTTACCTTACTTTTATGGAGGGGTTAAAAGCAGGAATTTTTATTTAGACGCAGAAGAAATAAACGTTGTTAGAAGTTAAAACTTTATAATGCAAAGTGAGGGTTCTTTATGGGTGTACCGATGGCTGTTTGGATTGCCGCAGGCTTAGGCGCTGCCGGAATTAAGATCTATCGAGAGATGCGCAACGTCAAGCAAATCATAGAAAATGCCGAAGCACGCTATGATGATGAAAAATATGCTTTTTACCAAGCTCAAAAGAAAATTATGCCGGCAACAATTGCCTTGGGTAAACTTAAAGTCGAAAGCTGGGTTAGTTTGGGGCGCTTGGCTACAATTTTACTGAAAATGGAACACCTGCCCCGCCAAATGACTTACTTGAGTTTTGAAAATTTCCGCATGGGTAAACCGGAAGGAGAAATTTTAAAGGAAAAGGCTCAATTGGTGCAGGCGGTGATCAATCAAGAGTTAGCCGTGGAGGGTACGGGCATTTTTACGGCTTTGTGTTTGTACGGTGCGACCATGACGCAAAAACTGGATAAGCAAGAACTTAATCAACTGCCGGGGTTTCCACGTTGCGAAAAAGGTAGTACTATTTTGGAAGCGTTGGTTGCCAGTAAATTTAAAATTAAGCCAGCCGGTATGGTGGCGGAGGCAGCTATTATTAACAGCCTTTTAAATGTACCAAATCTCATTACTGATTTTGGCGTAACCGAGCTGGATGAGAAAGATAAAACCAAAGCCATGGAAATTAAGGACAAGATTGATTATCGCTCGATGGAATTGGCTGATGCTGTAGGTAGAATACGGAGGGTGCACGCAGTCATTGAACGTCTTGTAACGGGACTTCAAAAATTGCAGACGGAATATTTAGTGCAGATTGCCAATTTAGAAGCCCTGACGGCAAACAAAGTGGATTTTGAAAAGTACGATGCCAAAGAGCAAACTTTGTTTGTTTATACTTGTTTTTTGGTCAAAACGTTAAGAAGCGTAACCCGGACAGATCTATTACTTAAACGGGGTAGTTTTAATGTGCTGAATACCATTGACATTAGAAATAGCATCGAGTTGATCCGGGCGGTGTTTCCAGAGCTTGACCCGTATGCAATTGAAGATGCACCAAAAAAAGTTAAAAAATAAGCAGTTCGCAAAAAGTCAATGTTATAGCAGTTTCCACTACCGCTGTTATTTTTCTAACAGCGGTAGTTTTATGGTTCATAGGTTTTTATTGTGCACGAAAAGCAGGACTTTTAATTTTGGCGCAGAAGAAGTAAATGTTGGTCGATGTTCAAAATTTATAAGTAAAGTGAGGGTTATTTATGAGTGTACCAATGGCTGTATGGATTGCCGCAGGGTTAGGCGCTGCCGGAATTAAAATCTACCGGGATATGCGCAATGTCAAGCAAATCATAGAAAATGCCGAAGCACGCTATGATGATGAGAAATATGCATTTTACCAAGCCCAAAAGAAGATAATGCCAGCTGCATTTACTTTGGGGGAGCTTAAAATAGCAAGTTGGGTTAGTTTTGATCGCTTGGCTACGATTATTGCAAAAATGGACCATGTGCCCAAGCAGATGACCTATTTCAGTTTTGAAAATTTCCGCTTGGGTAAACCGGAAGGCGAAACCTTAAAAGAAGCCGCTCGTGTGGTGCAGGCTATTATTGATCAAGAGTTGGTCGTGCAGGGTACCGGCATTTGCACCGCTTTATGCTTATATGGCGGAACGTTGACGCAAAAACTGGATAAACAGGAACTTAATGAACTACCGGGCTTCCCACGTTGTGAAAAGGGCAGTACGATTTTGGAGGCGCTGGTTGCCAGCAAGTTTAAAATTAAACCAACCGGGATGGTGGCAGAGGCCGCTGTGCTTAATTCGGTTTTAAATGTACCAAACCTTATTCCTGATTTCGGTGTAGCGACTATGGGGGATAAAGACAAAGCTGAGGCTATGAAAATTAAGGATAAGATTGATTATCATTCGATGGAACTGGCTGATGCGGTGGGTAGATTACGGCGTGTTCAGGTGGTAATTGAGCGTATTTTAATCGGAACACAAAAATTGCAGGCGGAATATTTAGCACAAGTGGAAAAACTAGAGGAACTCACGGCTAAAAAGGTGGATTTTGACAAGTATGATGACAAAGAAAAAACCCTGTTTGTGTATACTTGTTTCTTGGTTAAAACCTTAAGAACTATTACGCGTACTGACCTATTACTCAAACGGGGCAATTTTAATGTTTTGAATACTATTGATATTAGAGATTGTGTCGAAATGATTCGGGCGGTGTTCCCGGAGGTTGACCCTTATGCAATCGAAGATGTTCCCAAAAAAAATCAAAGATGAAAATTGACCACAAGGCAAAGATGCATATCGCTTCTTTGCCTTGTGGTTTTTAGTGCCGGCGATTATTCTTGTGGGAGCGTGCTGGCTGTGCTAAAATATAAGGATATTATGGATAAGTATAGGTAGTTGGAGGAAGTTGTGACGAAGGTACAGATGCCTTTAGTAGAGGCCATGCTCGCATATAAACAAGCAGGGGTTTATCCTTTGCATACACCGGGACATAAGGGCGGTCGTGGTCTTGCGGCGGAGCTAGGAGAACTTTTTCCGGCTACGGCCTTGGAACTGGACGTGTCTTTAATGAGCGAATTGGACGATTTGCACCAACCTACTGGGTGTTTAGCCAAGGCTCAACAATTAGCAGCAGAACTGTATGGAGCGGAGCGAAGCTTTTTTGCTGTGAATGGGACGACGGAAGCAATTCACGCTATGCTCCTGTGTGCGCTGCAACCGGGGGACAAGGTATTAGTACCCCGCAATGCTCATCGCTCTGTAGCAGGGGGCTTAATTTTGGGCGACTTACAGGCGGTGTTTCTGGCCCCGGAGTATGATGACACTTTTGGCATTAATACTCAAGTGACGCCAACCGCTGTAGTAGCGGCGTTGACTAAAGATCCCCAGATCAAAGCGCTTCTAGTGACCAGTCCCAATTATTACGGGATGGCTGCTGACCTAGCGCAACTGGCTCATATTGCACAGCAATATGGGGTGCTGCTCTTAGTAGATGAGGCGCACGGCGCGCATTTGGGGTTTAGTAAGTTATTGCCACCATCAGCATTGGCGTGTGGCGCCGATGCTTGTGCACAAAGCACCCATAAATTATTGGGGGCTTGGACTCAATGCTCCATGCTCCATGTGCGTGGCCCCCGCATAGACTTGGAACGGGCGGCACAAACGATGAGCCTTCTTACGTCAACTAGTCCTAACTACTTGCTCATGGCTTCGTTAGATGCAGCGCGTGGACAAATGGCGGCTCATGGAGAGAAGCTGGTGCAGGGAGCACTGAGCGCAGCACAGGCTTTGCGGCAGCGGTTGGAGAGTTTTGACGGGCTACGGGTGCTTGATGCTAGTTGTGTTGGGCGCAATGGCGTTTTTGCTTTGGATTTGACAAAAGTGACTGTTAACGTAGCTGCTTGGGGACTAACCGGTATTTTTGTCGGGGCGTTTTTACGACAAAGGGGTGTGGCTGTAGAGCTGGTAGACCGCACCAATGTGCTGTTTTTGGTAACTTATGCCGATGCTTCCAGGGAGTTTGAGCAGATTGTACAGCAAGTGGCGGCAGCTTTTACGGAGCTAGAACAACTAAAGACTGCTCCGCTGACGGTTGTAGAACCGGATACTTTGCCTCTTAGCACTACGGTACTAGGTTTGCGCCAAGCTTTTTATGCACCGGTAACAACGCTGGCTTTTGCTACGTCCGAAGGACGTGTAGCAGCAGAGCAGGTTAGCTTTTATCCACCGGGTATACCGGTGTTACTGCCGGGAGAATTAATTACCTGGGAAATCATAAATTATTGCCAAAAAATGTTAGCTTTAGGGTTACCGGTCAGCGGTCCTCAAGATAGCACCTTGGCTCAGATAAGAGTGGTGAAGGCATGAAACAAGGACTTTTTATTACCTTTGAGGGCGTGGACGGTTGCGGCAAAACGACGCAACTAGAGCGGGTGGCTCTGCGGCTACGGACGGCTGGCTATAACGTAGTCTGCACTAGGGAGCCGGGCGGTACGGTGCTAGCTGAAAAACTGCGGAGTTTAGTGTTGGATCCGTCCTTAGACATGGGGGCGCTGTCGGCAACACTTTTGTATTTAGCCGGACGGGCAGAACATTTGCGGCAGGTAATTAGACCAGCGTTAGCCGACGGATTAATTGTTCTTTGCGACCGGTTCAGTGACTCTACCCTGGTTTATCAAGGCTATGTGGGTGGGCTGGAGTTAAAGGCAATTGAACAGATGAATGATTTTGCCACAGGCGGCTTAGAGCCGGATTTAACGCTCTTGTTAGATGGAGCACCGGGGCTATTAGCGGCTAGACGGGTAGCCCGTGGTGTAACAGACCGCTATGAGCAAGAAGGTCTTGCTTTTCAGCAACAATTACGTTCCGGTTTTTTAGCCTTGGCACAAAGGGCGCCCCAACGGGTTCGACTGGTGGACGCCTTACTAGCCCCGGAACAAGTGGAACAAAAGCTTATGGACGCCATTATACCGCTCCTAGATAAGTGAGCAAGAAAAGAAAATTTGCACTATAATAATAGGAAGTAAGCGCAGGGGGCGGTCAAGATGTGGGAACAGGTTTATGGACATGAACAAAATAAGCAACTGCTCCGGCATTTGTTGACTTTAGATAAGCGCACGCCTTCGCTTTTATTTTACGGCCCGGCCGGTGTAGGTAAAAAACTTTTGGCTCGGGCTTTTGCCAAGTCCTTTCTGTGTTTAGCAGAAGGGGAAGAGGCTTGTCAGTGTCCCTCGTGTCGTGCTTTTGCCGCTCATGCGCATGCGGATTTTATTTGTGTGGAGCAGCTAGAAGAGGGCAAAGAAATCGTGCTGGAACAGATTAAAACCCTGGCAACCCAAGCGACTTATGCCCCCACCTTATCCCAGTATAAAGTGTGCTTAATAGATACGGCAGACTTAATGAATGCTACGGCGGCCAATAGTTTACTCAAATTATTGGAAGAACCACCAGCTTACTGGCTTTTCATCTTGGTGGCGACTACGACCGATAAGCTGCTACCGACTATTTTGTCCCGGGTGATGCAAGTGCGTTTTGGGGCATTACCAGAGCACCAAGTGGAAGCGGCGCTACTGGCAGCGGGTGTGGCTCCTGTAAGCACACCGACTTTAGCACGTTTAGCCGATGGCTCGCTAGGTGAGGCTATGCGGCTACAGACAGTTAATGCCTTAGAGTGTAGGGACGAGGTTTTAAACCTGTTGGAACAATTACCCACAGGAAGAGTGTTGGAACTTTTTGCGCAACAACCGTGGCCGGATAAAATTACCGGTCAACAAGGACTGTTATATACGGAAATGATGTTGTTTTTATTGCGGGACGGTTTGCTCTGCCAGGAAGCTTTGGCGGCGGAACTGTATAATATAGATGCTAGCGAGCGAATCAAAAGCTGTTTTCAGTCCTGGTCTACAGGACAAATCATGAAGATTATTCCTATCGTTCAAGATAGTTATCAAGCACTTGTGGCTAAAGCAGGCAGCAAAATAGTTTTAGAAGCCTTAGTTATTAAAATGAATAAAATATGTAAGGGGGAGTTAATTTGCCAACAGTAGTAGGAATTAGATTTAAAAAGGCAGGTAAGATATATTATTTTGACCCAGCAGAATCCGGTGTGAACAAAGAGGATTTTGCCATTGTAGAAACAGCACGGGGTGTAGAATACGGTGAAGTCGTAGTGGGAGCCAGAGAAGTGGAAACCAAGGATTTGATTTCACCATTAAAACCAGTTTTGCGTAAAGCCAATGCCGCAGATCAAGCGAGGGTTGCAGAAAATAAAGTTCGGGAACAGGAAGCTTTTGCTATTTGTGTGCGCAAAATTCAAGCTCATAAGTTACCCATGAATTTAATTGAAGTGGAATTCACTTTTGATGTAAATAAAATGATTTTTTATTTTACCGCTGAAGGTCGCATCGATTTTCGTGAATTAGTCAAAGATTTGGCAGCTGTTTTCCGTACAAGAATTGAATTACGTCAAATCGGTGTGCGCGATGAAGCCAAAATGTTGGGGGGGATTGGTTGTTGCGGCAGACCTTTGTGCTGTGCTACCTTTTTGGGCGATTTTGAACCAGTTTCTATTCGCATGGCCAAAGATCAAAGCCTTTCCCTCAATCCGGCGAAAATTTCCGGTATTTGTGGCCGCTTAATGTGTTGCCTCAAATATGAAAATCATTTGTATTGTAACAAAGAAGGTGGCTGTCGCCGGGAACGGGTAGTAGCACCTAGACCAGGTGTTAATGTTGTAACCCCGCTAGGCGAGGGCAAAGTGATGGGCGTTAATCGTGCAGAAAAAACGGCATCGGTACAATTGACACCTGACAATGTTATTCAAGTGTCTTGGGACGAAATTGTCGAAGCTTCCAAGGCTGAAATTTAAACAGATGGAAAAGCAAAAGGCAACGGAGCGTTGTGATTCCTTACCTGGGTGTAATTATGGCATTTGGCAAGCGAGTAGCGAATTTGCGTTTACTACGGACGCTGTTTTTTTGGCGGCTTTCCCCCATTTGGTGCGTCAAGCACGGGTCTTGGAATTGGGTGCTGGGACAGGGGCGATTAGTCTGCTACTGGCGGCTCGGGGAGCGGCCAAAGTAGTAGGCATTGATTGCAACCAGCAGGTGGTAGCTCTTATGCAACGCAGTATTGAGGATAATGACCTTAGTGAGCGAGTGGAGGCACGGGTGCTGGATTTGAAGCAACTGCCAACGCAGTTTGTTGCAGAAAGCTTTGACCTGGTGGTAGCAAATCCACCCTACCGCATCGGTGGTAAAAGGCGGCAGGTGGGTGAAGCGGCTTGCCATGAAATTACGGCGACTCTAGCAGATTTTTTCCGAGCTGCCGCCTATGCAGTGAAGTATCGGGGACGGTTTGCTTTGGTGCAATTGCCGGAGCGTTTTACAGCAAGCCTAACTTTAGCTCAAAGTTGTGGCTTTGAACTAAAAAAATTGCAATGGGTGCATTCTTTTGTGGAGAAACCGGCATGGGTCTTTTTGGCAGAATTCGTCAAGGGTGGAGCTCCGGGACTAGCCGTTTTGCCACCATTAATCATGTATAAGCCTGATGGTACGCACACGCAGCAAACTTTGGCCTATTATGGGCTGAGGACGGAGGAGAAACAATGAGTGAGGGACAACCGGGAATTTTGTATTTGTGTGCCACTCCGATAGGTAACCTAGAGGATATGACGCCACGCGCTATTCGTATGCTCAAGGAAGCTGACCTCATTGCGGCCGAGGATACTCGGCATACGCGACAGCTATTAACTCATTTTGAGTTGCATGGTCATTTAGTTAGTTATCACGAACATAATAAAGACCGCCAAGGGCCGGTATTATTAGCAGAACTGTTGGCGGGTAAAAATATTGCTCTGGTTAGTGATGCTGGGTTTCCCGGTATTGCGGATCCAGGCGAAGCACTGGCTCAATTGGCGATTGTTGCCGGGGTACGGGTGGTGCCGGTACCGGGGGCTAATGCGGCGTTATGTGCTTTGATTGCTTCTGGCTTGCCGGCAGCGCCGTTCTTTTTTGGCGGCTTCTTACCCAAGAGTAAAAAAAATCGACGGGAAGAGCTTAGTCATTGGCAATACATTCCAGCCACCATCGTCTTGTATGAGGCACCTCATCGCATTAAAGAAGTGTTAAGGGACCTTTTAGCTTGTTGGGGAGAACGGCATTTGGTCATTGGCAGGGAACTGACGAAACTCCACGAAGAGTTTTTTCGTGGAACCTTCACAGAAGCCTTGGACTGGCTGGAAAGTCAACCGCCCCGAGGAGAATTCTGTTTAGTTATCGCCAGGGGCGAGGCTCCTGTGACGGAGGCGGCGGCGGTGGAAGACCCACTGGTAGCGGTGCAAAGGTTGGTCGCCGAAGGCTTGGATAAAAAGTTGGCGCTTGTGCAAGTTGCTAAAGCCTACAAGGTTCCCAAAAGGGAACTCTATAATAAATTATTACTTTTAGACAAAGAAGGGGAAACATTATGACAAAACCAAGCTTTTATATTACGACACCAATTTATTATCCTAGCGATAATCTGCATATTGGACATGCTTATTGCACTACGATTGCTGATACTATCGCACGTTACCACCGAGCCGCAGGCGAAGAGGTTTATTTTTTGACTGGTAGTGATGAACATGGACAAAAAATTCAGCGCAAAGCAGAAGAAAAAGGTGTGACACCTTTACAATATGTAGATGGGATTGTAGCCAACTTTAAATTGCTGTGGGAAAAACTGGGCATTAGTAATGATGATTTTGTGCGCACCAGTGAAGCACGGCATGAACAGGTAGTACAAACCATTATGCAAAAAATTTATGACCAAGGGGATATTTACAAAAAAAATTATGAAGGCCTTTATTGTGTGCCCTGTGAATCTTATTGGTTGGAACGGCAATTAGTGGACGGTAATTGCCCTGATTGCGGTCGGCCGGTAGAGAAAATGCAAGAAGAAAGTTACTTTTTTAAGCTTTCTAAATATCAAGATCGCTTGCTAGCTTATATTGAAGAAAATCCGGAATTTATCCAGCCAACCAGTCGTCGCAACGAGATGATTAACTTCATTAAGCAAGGGTTGGAAGATTTGTGTATTACTCGGACGACTTTTGACTGGGGCATTCAAGTTCCTTTTGACAAAAAACACGTGGTTTATGTGTGGTTTGATGCTTTGCTGAATTATTTTACCGGTATTGGTTATGGTACGGACATGGAAAAATTCCAGAAATTTTGGCCGGCTAATTTGCATTTAGTGGGTAAAGAAATTGTTCGGTTCCATACGATTATTTGGCCGATTATGCTTATGGCCATGGGTGTAGCCTTGCCTAAACAAGTGTATGGTCATGGCTGGCTGGTGGTGGAAGGCGATAAAATGTCCAAGTCTAAGGGCAACGTGATTGACCCGCTCGGTTTGATTAGTGAGTTTGGGCCAGACGCTATTCGCTATTTTCTTTTGCGGGAAATTAATCTGGGCAGTGATGGTAATTTTTCCCGGGACGCTCTAATTACACGCATTAATGCAGATTTGGCTAATGATTTGGGCAATTTGCTACATCGCACGCTGAGCATGATTGAAAAATATCATGGGGGCACTATTCATCGCGTAGCGTTAGTGACTAGTTTGGATCAAGAATTGCAAGATCTGGTGGTCACCACAGTAGACACTTACCGTCAGGCCATGGAGCAGATGGAAATTAATACCGCCATTAAAACCGTGTGGACTTTAATCGGCCGTGCTAATAAATATATTGATGAAACAGCACCGTGGATACTAGCCAAGGACCCGGCTCAAGCTGAACAGCTGGCAGCCGTGATGTACAATTTGGCGGAAACCTTGCGAATTGTGGCGATTTTAATTGCTCCTTTTGTACCTCACACCAGCCCGAAAATTTATACTCAATTGGGCCTACAAGTACCCGCACAGTTTTTAATGGCAGACGCTGTTTGGGGCGGTTTGGCAGAAGGTACAGTAGTGCACAAAGGGGAACCGATTTATCCACGCATCGAAGTTATCACGGAAGAACCGGCACCGGTTAAAACCGTCCCGGTACAAACTAAAACCAGCGTTTCCGGCACGGACGCAGCAGCAATCACGATTGAAGATTTTGCCAAAATTGATTTGCGAGTCGCTACTATTATTGCTGCGAGCAAAGTTCCTAAAACCGATAAGCTCATGGAGCTACGGGTTAAAATCGGAGAAGAAGAACGTACGATTGTGTCCGGTATTGCTCAACATTATACGGCAGAGGCGTTAGTGGGTCGTAACGTTGTTGTGATTGCTAATCTAAAACCTGCTAAATTGCGGGGGATTGAATCCAGGGGTATGCTCCTGGCGGCTTCCGACGGCGCAGGGAATTTAGTGTTGGCAGATGCACCAGGTATTGCTTCTGGCAGTAAGGTGAAATAAGATGCCACGTTTAGAACTTTTTGATTCGCACGCCCATTTAGATTGCGAGGAATTTGACCAGGATCGTCAGGAATTGCTGGCGCATTTGCAGGGAGAACTTGCAGGCATTATTAATCCTGGGTGCGACAGAACCTCTTCGCTACAAGCTCTCGAGCTAGCTAATAAGTATGATTTTATTTATGCAGCTGTTGGCTGGCACCCGGAAGCAGTGGCCAGTATGGTGGAGGCCGATTTAGTACAACTAGCGGCGTGGGCCACAGAGCCCAAAGTAGTAGCCATTGGCGAAATTGGACTGGATTATTATTACGACGATGGTGCTCCCAAAGTTTTGCAGCAGCAACGTTTTCTAGAACAGATTGAAGTGGCTCGTCACAGCGGTCTGCCCATCATTATTCATGACAGGGAAGCCCACGGCGATATGCTGGAAATTTTTCGCCATGAGGGCAAAGGTGTGCAGGGGGTTTTTCATTGTTATTCCGGCTCTGTAGAAATGGCTAAAGAATTGGTGAAACTTGGTTTTTATTTAGGTTTTGGCGGCAGCTCGACTTTTAAAAATGCCGTTAAAGTGCGCGAGGTTTTGCAATATGTGCCGGCGGATCGCATTCTTTTTGAAACGGATTCGCCCTACTTAACGCCGGTGCCTTTGCGTGGTAAGCGCAATAATCCGGGTTATACCGAGCTAGTAGCCCAACAAGCGGCAATTTTGCGAGGGCTTGAATTTACAGAAATGTTGCAAATTTCTACGCAAAATGTTAAAAATCTTTTTTTAAAAATTAAATGAGCATTACAAAATAAACCTCGGGCTGATTTTTAGCCCGGGGTTTTTGTAATATTTTAGTACCTGCTCCTAAAGCAAGTTTGACATTTTAAAATTCCTCATGCTATAATACAACGACTTTGAAGGAGGCTTACGATGGACTACAAAACTATCTTAAACCGTCCCTATAAAATGCTTATTATGGGATTATTACTGCTTTTTACAATGTGTTTATTAGGCTTTGCGGCCAGTGAACGACAAGTTTCTGTGTGTGCTGATGGCCGCACGGTTACTTTTATGACGCGTGCTTTTAGCCCTAGCTCCGTGCTGGCAGAGGCAGGCATTGTTTTGGGTGAACAAGACGGCTATATCGTAGCGGATAAAACAAAGCTTACAACTGGTTCACTGATTGAAGTAGTACGTGCGATGCCGATTAAGGTATGGCAAGATGGTAAGACCACAGAATATACTATCGGCCGGGGTACGGTGCGAGAGGTATTAACAGCATTAAATTATGAATACAGGGACAAAGAGGTTTACCCAGCGCTGGACACTCGGCCAACTCCGGGTATGGAAATTAATATTTTGGGACCTCATGCGAAAGTGCAAACGGAAAAACGAACCGTTGCTTTTACCGTGGAACGACGCTTAGATGAACATTTACCTATAGGTGAAGAAAAAATCATTGCACCGGGCAAAGCCGGTGAGCAAGTGGTGACCATGCGGATTGCTACCATTGGGGAACGAGTTTTCAAGCGGGAAGTTGGTGTGCGCACTACCGTTCAGCCGCAAACAGAAATTGTTGCGGTGGGCACAGGTCGCATTGTCCAAACTAGCCGTGGCGCTGTGCGCTATCGTGCTATGAAAACCATGGAGGCCTCTGCTTATACTTTGGCCGAGGGTAATGGTGATGGTGTCACTTCCATTGGTATTGTACCTTATCATGGCATTATTGCCGTGGACCCTGATGTGATTGCGTATGGTACGCGGGTGTATATTCCCGGGTATGGATTTGCTATGGCCGGTGATTGCGGCGGGGCTATTGTAGGCAATAGGATTGACTTATTTATGGAAAACTATCATGATGCGATTAATTTCGGTCGTCGTGATGTCGCTATGTACATTTTGGAATAAAGGCAAAGGAGTGTCGCCGTGTTAAAAGAAGTACTTGTTGTAGAAGGCAAGATGGATACGGTGGCGATTAAAAAGGCGCTTGTTGCTGAAACTATTGAAACTGGCGGCTTTACCCTTGCTCCGTTCACTTTACAAAAAATTGCAGCCGCTTACGAGAAGCGGGGTATTATTATTTTGACGGATCCAGATGGTGCTGGTGAGCGTATTCGCAAATTTTTGACGGCTAGATTTCCTTTGGCCGGGCAGGCCTTTGTGCCTAAAATTGATGCGACGGCACACCATGATGTGGGCATTGAACAAGCATCTCCGGCAGCCATTCGGCTGGCACTGTCCAAGGTGCGTTTTCATGAATTTGAACCGGGTACGGAATTTACTACCGGTGAAATGTTTGCTTGCGGTCTAGCCGGTTGTGGTTGTGCTACAGCTAAACGGGACCGTTTGGGAGCGCTACTGGGAATTGGCTATGCCAATGCTAAACAATTTCTTTTGCGACTAAATAATTATGGCGTGACCCGCGCAGAATTTATAGCGGCGTTACACCAAATCGGGGATGAAGATGGAACAACCAATCATAGCTAACCGAGCGGTTACCGCTCATATTTTGCGTGCACATAATTTGCGTGCGGATAAACGTTTAGGACAAAATTTTTTAGTCGATGAAACAATCGTAGAAAAAATCGCCCAGGCCGCTGAACTGACCGAGGACGATGTAGTGTTAGAAGTCGGGCCGGGTATTGGGACTTTGACTCAGGCGTTGGCCATGACCGGTGCTCAGGTTATTGGGGTAGAATTAGACCGTCGCCTGTTACCGGTGCTAGCAAAAACTATTGGTTGCTACGAAAATGTCAGTATTATTAATGCCGATATTTTGCAATTGGATATTAAAAAAGCGGTGCCCCAAGAGGGCTTTAAAGTCGTAGCCAATCTGCCTTATTATATTACGACGCCGATTATTTTTAATCTGTTGGAACAAAAGTTGCCCATGGAACGCTTGGTGGCCATGGTGCAAAAAGAAGTGGCTGAACGCATGGTTGCAAAGCCGGGTGGACGTGATTATGGTGCTTTATCCGTGGCTATTCAGTACTATACGGAAGCTAGCATTGCTTTTCAAGTTCCTCATACAGCTTTTATACCACCACCTAATGTGGAGTCGGCGGTGATTGTCTGTAAAAGACGCTCGGAACCACCGATTACGCTTGTGGACGAAGCACTTTTCTTTCGGGTTGTAAAAGCTGCTTTTTCGGTACGACGCAAAATGCTTTCCAACGCTTTACGTAATATCGGTTTTACTGGTGAAGAAGTTACTAGATGGCTGGCCTTGGCCGGCATTGACGGCAAAAGACGAGGCGAAACTCTTTCTTTGGACGATTTTGCGCTACTTACTAATACTTTTGACCAGGTACGCTAACTACATAAACAAACATAAAAGACGCAAATACTCAAACTGAGTTTTGCGTCTTTTATGTTTGTTTAGTGCTTTGTTTTGTTGTTGTTAGCATGAGTCAGTGCACCAGATAAAAATTAGTATTAATGAGGGCGTCAATAATTTTTTGCCAAGTCATGATTATTTCCTCCTTAGTTACAAGTAATTTCTTTACTTGATGGCTTGATTATAGCACCATGGAACAATAATGTCCAGTAGGGACTTTAAGCGTCCCTTTAATTCGAAAAACAGTTGAACATAAGGCAGAGCCTACGATTAAACATCATCGTAGGCTCTGCGTAATTAAAAATATTATTTTTTATTTTGTGACGACAGGTGGGAAGATTTGCTGATGTTGGTGCTTAGGGTCGGGTTTACTGGTGAAGCCCTTACCCATAACATCGGCCGCATCGTGAATAATGACGAAAGCACCTGGATCTAGCTTGCGGACAATGGCTCGAATTTGTGCAACCTGCGTCAGTTTAGCTACTACAAACAGCACTTTGCGTTGTTGGTGGGTGTAAGCTCCTTCGGCATACAGATAGGTGACACCGCGGCCGACTACCTGAATGATAGCTTCGGAGATTTCTTCGTAACGCTCACTGATAATGATGAAGTTTTTCTTATAATCAAAGCCGTCCGTAAACGTATTGGCGATTTTGAAATTAACGAAGAAAGCGACTAAGGTATAGAGTGCCGGCTCAAGGCCAAAAACAAAAGCGGCAAAAAGCATCAGTCCTAAATTGATAATAAAACCGATGGTGCCGATACTGATACTGTAATATTTATTAATCACGGCGCCAATAATATCGGAGCCGCCGCTGCTGCCGTTGACGCGGTACAGCAGGCTACAGCCAATGCCATTTAAGGCTCCGCCGGCAATACAGGAAAGGAGGGTATCGTGAACGAGGTTCATAGTAGAAAGAAAATTAAAAAAATCTAGGGAGAAGGAAAAAACCAGCATTCCGTACAAAGCGGTGAAAAGATAAGAACGGTCTAAAAACCGATAAGCCAAAGCGAATAAAGGAATATTAATAAGAATACTGGTTAAGCCCATGGGTAAAGCGGTTAAATAGTAGAGAATGACGGAAATACCGCCGACGCCACCACTGAGCAATTTATTTGGTACATAAAAGCTGTTTACAGCAATACCCATTAATGCACAGCCGACAGTAATGACGGCTAAGCGGGTTAAATATTTCTGCATAAGCGCCTCCTTGGGGTTGATATCTTGATTATTCTACCACTAATCGCCTATAATTGATAGAGAAGTTGTATGCAAAATACATTGAAAACCGTGGCAAAAATAAAAAAACGAGATAAATGTTCGATTTTTCTTGCTACAAAGTGTCAGGGAGGATAAAATATACTATATATAGGTATGCTTGTCTTTGACAAATGACGGTGAGGGTAAAGGTATGATAGAAAAAGCGTATGCTAAGATTAATCTTGGTTTAGATATTTTGGGACAACGAACAGATGGCTACCACGAAGTTAAAATGGTAATGCAAAGTATTGGATTAGCTGATGAGGTGGAGTTTACTCCGGCCCCCCAGCTTGTGGTGACGACGGATTGTCCCACGCTGGCAGGAGGACAGGAGAACTTAGCCTGGCGAGCGGCTCAGTTACTGGCTGCGCACTGTGACCAGAAGCCTCAGGTACATATTCATTTGCGCAAGAAGATTTTCGTAGCGGCGGGACTAGCCGGTGGCAGTGCCGATGCCGCTGCGGTTTTACGAGGCTTAAATCGTTTGTGGCAGCTAGGTCTTACTCCGGCGGAGTTAAGACTGCTGGCGGCGGAGCTAGGTTCAGATGTGCCGTTTTGTATTGAAGGCGGCACGGCACTGGCGACCGGCAGGGGCGAAATTGTTGAGCCTTTGCCAGAGCTGGAACCTTTGTGGTTGGTGTTGGCTAAACCACCGGTAGCAGTTGCTACAGCTTGGGCTTATCAAAACTACAAGCCCAGCGCACCTCAAACCAGACCGCACCTGACGGAATTAGAACAGGCCCTAAGAGCAGGCAGGCAAAAAGACGTTATTGCTTGCCTGGGTAATGTGCTAGAGAGTGTGACCATTCCGGCGCACCCAGTGATAGCAACAATCAAAAACCTTATGATAAGTAATGGGGCTAGTTTTAGCATGATGAGTGGCAGTGGTCCTACGGTTTTTGGCTTGGTTCCACAAGAGGCTATCGGAATACGGGTGTTACAAGCACTTAACAGCCACTTAACAGTGGACACAGCAGTAACCAAAACAATTAAAAGGAGTGAGCAAAAATGAGTGGACATTTAACCCCAATTAAATTGGACAGTTACAAACCTTTACGCGAGTTGGTCTGTGAAAATATTCGTCAAGCGATTATTACCGGTGTTTTTAGTCCTGGTGAGCGTCTGATGGAAATTCAGCTGGCTGAAGAAATGGGCGTCAGCCGCACCCCTGTACGGGAAGCGATTCGCAAGTTGGAGCTGGAAGGTTTCGTCGTGATGATTCCCCGCCGCGGCACCTATGTAGCGGACATTTCTATTAAAGATATTAATGAAGTTTATGAAATTAGAACCGCTTTGGATGTTTTGGCAGCCGGCTTGGCCGCAGAGCGGATTAATGATGAAGAACTAGAAACAATGCAACGTTTGCTGGTGGAAATAGGTCAGCATATCGAGGAAGGTAATATCGAAAAGATTGTGGCAACGGACTCTGCCTTTCATGACGTATTGTATCAAGCCAGTCGCAATGAGCGTTTAGTGAATATTATCAGCAACCTGCGGGAACAAATTACGGGTTTGCGTGGACGCTCCATGAACTATCCAGGTCGTCTGCTTAATACCTTGGAAGAGCACCGGGCGATTGTAGAGAGTATTGCCCAAAGAGATGCAGAAAAAGCGCAAAATGCAGTGCGTGAGCATTTGGAGAACGCAGAACATACGCTATTAAAAGCTATTGAAGAATGTAGGAATATCTAATTGTGGGAGGAATTATTACCTAATGTATGATGCCATTATTTTAGCCGGTGGCACTAGCCCTTGGTTACAGGGGTTAGCTGGCACAAAATATCGCTCTGTGGCATCCCTTGGTGGGCGGCCCATGCTTTTGTATATTGTGGAAGCCCTCTGTGCTTGCCCCGAAATTGGCAGGCTCGTGGTAGCTGGTCCTTTGCAAGAATTAACACAATTGGCGTTACCGGCACGGGTGGAACTGGTGGCCGCTGGTAGTACGATTATGGCGACTACTTTGGCGGCGCTGGAGCTGTTGCAGACAGAAAAGCCCGTGGTGGTGGTTACAGAAGATATCCCTCTGCTTTCCGCAGCGGCGGTGACAGACTTTTTGCGGCAAACTGCCAAGCAACAGGCAGAGCTATTTTATACAATTATTCCGCAGGACGTTTGCCAAAAAGCCTTTCCCGGTAGTAAACGCACCTATGTGGCGCTCAAAGACGGCGTTTTCACGGGGGGAAATATGTTTTTGGCAACGAGGGCGTCAGCCTTACAGGGTCAAAAAACGGGAGAAGCTTTGTATGCGATGCGCAAAAAGCCTTGGCAGTTGTGTAGTTGGCTGGGCTGGGCTTTTGTGTTTAAGTTACTTTTGCGACGGTTAACTTTGCAAGAGGTAGAGCTTAGAGCTTCAGAGCTTTTGGGCTTTTGCGGACGAGCCATCGTGAGCAATTTTGCCGAGGTTGGTATGGACGTGGACAAAAAAGAAGATTGGCAAGTGGTTGAGCGGGTGTTAGCCGCTCGGCAAACTAGCCCTAGTAAAGAAATGAAAGAAGAGGCATGATATGAGCAGAGTGAAACGTATGGAGCGAGTTGTCGCTTTAACTAAGGAATTAATAGACCATCCCTATGAGCTCTTTCCGTTTGCCTATTTTTGTGAAAAATTTGCAAT
This sequence comes from Acidaminococcaceae bacterium, assembly GCA_036659415.1. GTDB lineage: Bacteria > Bacillota > Negativicutes > Acidaminococcales > Acidaminococcaceae > JAVXCQ01. Next base: position 70,701 of record JAVXCQ010000001.1, on the reverse strand, counting down.
AGCTAAATCCACTTTAAGCGAGGACGTGCAAGCGGTGCGCAATGGCTTGGCGGCCTATGACCTAGGTGTGATTGAAACAGTGGCAGGAGCAGCGGGGGGAGTGCGCTTTATTTCCTATCATTCCCAGGATGCTGATGCTACTTTTTTACAAGCCTTAGCGGTGCAATTGGCAGAACCGGAAAGAATTTTATCCGGGGGCATGATATATATGAACGATTTGTTATTTACGCCCCATATTATTATGCGTCTGGGTGAAATTATGATGCAACGTACCCAACAATTAGCACCTGACTATATTATGACGGTAGAAACCAAAGGTATACCGCTAGCTTTGTTTGTAGCTAGGGCTTACAATGTACCGCTAGTTATGGCACGCCGGGAAAGTCGCATTACCGAGGGCTCGGCGGTGAGTATTAATTATGTCAGTGGCTCGACCAAACGTATTCAGACGATGTCTCTTCCCAAGCGGGCTTTACCACCGGGGGCTAAAGTCTTAATTATTGATGACTTTTTGAAGGCTGGGGGGACGGCCAAGGGTATGCAGGAATTAACACAGGAAGTAGGAGCCGAGGTGGTAGGCACTGGTTTTTTAATTGCGACCAAGGAACCGGAAAAGAAGATGGTAGAGGATTATTTTGCTCTTTTTGTGTTAGATGGTATTGACGATGAACGCAAATTAACGGATATTAAACCACTATAACCGGATTGTAGAAGGGATTGAATAACTTTCATGGAGCTTACAACAGTAACCCTACAGGACGTGGAAGCGGCGGCAGAGCGCTTAATCCAGGTAGTACATAAAACACCGCTGGAAAGCAATCATACTTTTAGTGTGCTCGCAGGTCAGGAAGTATTACTCAAATTGGAAAATTTGCAACGCACAGGTTCTTTTAAGGTGCGGGGCGCTGCTAACTGTATTCAAACCCTGACGCCGGAGCAACAGGCGCGGGGCGTTATTGCTGCCTCGGCGGGCAATCATGCCCAAGGAGTGGCTTTGGGAGCACGGGATGCCGGCATTAAAGCCACCATTGTGATGCCGGAAGCAGCACCATTGGCCAAAGTAGAAGCTACGCGTGGTTATGGTGCGGAGGTGGTTTTAGCCGGTTCCGGCTATGATGAAGCCTATGCCGAAGCGCTACGTTTGCAACAAAGCACGGGAGCGACTTTTATTCATGCCTATGATAATGCGGCGGTGATTGCAGGGCAGGGAACGATTGGTTTAGAAATTTTGGAACAATGTCCGGATATTAAAGCCATTGTCGTACCCGTTGGTGGTGGCGGCTTGTTGGCCGGTATTGCTACGGCGGTGAAAGCTTTGGCACCGCAGGTTAAAGTGTACGGTGTGCAAGCTAGTGGTGCGCCGGCCATGTATCTGTCCCAGCACGCAGATAAATGGGTGGAAACTCCGGAGGCTGTGACGCTTGCCGATGGTATTGCCGTCAAGTCCCCAGGCAAGTTAACCTTTCAATTGATTAAAAAATATGTTGATGACATTGTTGTTGTGAAAGATGATGATATTGCAGCTACGATTTTGTTAATGATGGAACGGGCCAAGCTCATTGCCGAAGGTGCGGGAGCGATTGGCCTGGCTGCTATTTTGCATGGCGCTCTGCCCAATGTGGGTAAAGTGGCGGCAGTGGTTTCCGGGGGCAATATTGATGTCAATATGCTCTCGAGGCTGATTGAAAATGGGCTAGTGAAGTCCGGTCGGCGGATTAAACTGGCCACGCATTTGACGGATCGCCCGGGGGAACTGTTAAAATTTATTGGTTACATCAAAGAGCATCGTGCTAACATCGTGTTTATTCATCATGAACACGCCGGACGCAATTTGCCGATTGGGCATACCATGGTGGAAGTGGATTTGGAAACGCGTAATGCTGCTCATGCGGAGCTTATTGTGGCGACTTTGCGGCGGGCAGGCTACCGAGTGGAATTACTCTAAAAGCTTACAATTGTCGAAATAAGGCAGAAATAGCTTGTATATTACCAAGGGCGGGGAGGCAAAAGAGAATGGGAAAAATGGTGGCTGTAATCTTAGCAGCAGGTAAAGGAACACGGATGCGTTCAAAATTACCGAAAGTTTTACACCAAGTAGGCGGTAAACCGATGCTAGAACACGTACTAGAAGCAGCTGAGAAGGCCGGAGCAGAACGCAAAATTGTGATTGTGGGTTTTGAGTCGGAGCAGGTCAGCGCTTTTGTGGGTGATCGGGCACAGCTGGTCATTCAAGCAGAACAATTGGGTACAGGACACGCTGTCCTGCAGGCCGCTACGGCTTT
>JAVXCQ010000001.1:1838-68319 GCA_036659415.1 Acidaminococcaceae bacterium | reverse complement strand
GAAGCACCACTGCTGTTTGAAGTGCTGTCTACTTTAACTTGTGATAATGCCCAAGGCGAATATTATCTGACTGATGTTTTGGGTAAACTAAATGCCGATCACCATCTAGTCGGTGGTGTGGTTACCGCAGATAGTGCGATGATTATGGGGATTAATTCCCGCAGGCAGCTAGCAGAAGCGGAAAGCATTATGCGGACTCGTATTCTAGAGCGCTTGATGGATAGTGGGGTCACGATTATGGATCCTGCCAGCACCTTTGTGGAAAGTACCGTAGAGATTGGGCAGGACACGATTTTGTACCCCTACACTTGGCTGGAAGGACGGACTAAAATCGGTAGTGAGGCTGTGATTGGACCTAATGTGCGCCTGACCAATGTGGTGGTAGGAGCGGCGACACACCTGCAATTTCTTTATGGTCACGACTGCCAAATCGGTGAGGGTGTCACGGCGGGACCTTATGTGCATTTGCGGCCGGACACGGTGATTCATGATGCGGTTAAAATCGGTAACTTTGTGGAAGTTAAAAATTCTCAGGTGGGTCAAGGCACCAAGCTGCCGCATTTGACTTATATTGGGGACAGCGATATTGGTGCAAGGGTGAACATGGGCTGTGGCTGTATTACGGTTAACTATAATGGCAAGCAAAAATATCGGACGGTTATTGAGGACGAAGCTTTTGTGGGCTGTAACAGTAATCTTGTGGCGCCAGTCACGGTGGGGGCAGGTTCTTACGTAGGAGCAGGGTCCACTATTACAAAGCCCGTGCCAGCTAATGCGTTAGCCGTAGGCCGAGGCAAACAAATAAACATTGAAAATTGGGCTGAAAAATATCGTAATAGTTGATTTGTGACTTGCGGCTGTTGGACAGTCGTTGTATACTATTAGAAAACAATTGCAGATATGCAAACATTGGAGGTATCATTTGATGTTGGAAGACAACGCTAAAAGCCTAAGAATTTTTGCGGGAAATGCCAACCCTGATTTAGCACGGGAAATTGCTGCTTATTTGGGAACTACTGTTGGTGATGCGGTGATTAACCGGTTCAACAATGGAGAAGTGCAAGTTATGATTAACGAAAGTGTGCGAGGTAAGGATATTTTCATCGTGCAACCAACTTGCGGGCCAATCGTCAATGACAACGTCATGGAACTCTTGATTATGGCGGATGCGTTCAGACGTGCTTCAGCGAAGCATGTTACAGCCGTGATTCCTTATTATGGCTATGCACGCCAAGACCGTAAAGCACGTGGTCGGGAGCCAATTACAGCTAAATTAATGGCCGATCTTTTAACCACAGCAGGAATTACCCGGGTGGTAACCATTGATTTGCATGCGGCACAAATTCAAGGCTTTTTTAATATTCCAATGGATCATATGCCTGGGGGACCAATTTTAGCTGATTATATTAAAGAAAAGAATTTGCCTAATCCAGTGGTAGTATCACCTGACCTAGGCGGCGTAAGCCGTGCCAGACTGATTGCCAATAAACTAGATTGCCCGATTGCGATTATTGATAAACGTCGTCCGGAACCAGGTGTGGCCGAAGTGATGAATTTGATTGGCGATGTGGCTGGTAAGACCGCTATTATGGTAGATGATATGGTGGATACAGCCGGTTCTTTAGCCGAAGGTGCTCGTGCCCTTATTAAATTTGGTGCCAAGGAAGTCTATGCTTGTTGTACGCATCCAGTGTTGACCGATCCTGCGCTTAGCCGTATTGCGGCTTCTGACATTAAGGAACTGATTGTTACTAACACCATTCCTTTGCCCCCGAACAAAAAACATCCCAAGATTAAAGTTTTATCGGTAGCACCAATTTTGGCAGAAACCATTTTGCGTATTTTTAATGAGTTATCGGTTAGCCAATTATTTGAAGATTAAAAAGATTAAGCCTCATTCAACTTTAGCTGAATGAGGCTTTAGTTTATGTTATAATTACAACCAATAGTAGAGAGGTAAGAGGCGGTATTTATGCGAATTATTTGGCTTTTAAGTGGCCTAACCTTAGTTTGCTGGTTAGCACTTTTAGCAGGTTATCACCACAAAATCAGTCGACGCTGGTCGCTAACAGTAGCGGTAGTTAGTATGCTAGTGGGTGGCACGTTTTTGCTACTGGCTGTTTTGCCGGGCAATAGCTTTTATGGTCCGGTGTTGACGACGCTACCAGCTAAGGGCAAAGTGGTGGCCTTAACCTTTGATGACGGCCCCTATCCGCCCTATACCGAAGCGGTACTAGCAGTACTGCAAGAAGAACAAGTGCCGGCAACTTTTTTTGTGGTGGGTGAAAATGCTAGTTTGCATCCGCAAATTGTGCGGGAGATGGTGGCAGCCGGGCATCAGGTGGGTACCCACACTTATCACCATGTGGATTTACTGCGTTTGTCGCCCCAAGCAGTGCGAGCAGAACTGGCACAAGGCGTAGCCGCTTTGACGCAGATTACAGGTCAAAAACCCACGTTGTTACGACCGCCGCACGGGTTTAAAGATTACAATGTACTACAGGCAGCACAAGAACTGGGTTTGCAGGTAGTCAACTGGTCAGTCATTCCCCGGGATTGGACCAATCCCGGAGCCAACGTCATTGTGGAGAGAGTTGTGAGTCAAGTGCAACCGGGCAGTATTGTCTTACTCCATGATGGGGACAGTCCGGCAAAAATAAGCTCGAGGGAGCAAACCGTAGTGGCGTTACCCCTTATTATTGCCCGTTTGCGGGCAGAGGGCTACAGCTTTGTCACCGTGGGGCAGTTACAGGCAAAAGGAGTATAAACACATGAAATTAATCGTTGGTCTAGGTAATATCGGCAAAGAATATGAAAATACCAGGCATAATATAGGCTTTATGGTAGTCGAGGCCTTAAGTAAAAGTTGGCAGGAAACCTTGTGGAAAAAGTCGGAACACGCTCTTTACCTAGAGCATCGCCTGCCGGAAAAGGTCATTTTGGTGAAACCAACGACTTATATGAATTTAAGTGGTAGAGCTGTGGCGTATTTTGCCAATTTTTATCATTTGACGGCAGCAGATATTTTAGTCATTCAAGATGACTTGGATTTACCCTGTGGGCAAATAAGGATTCGGCGTAAAGGGTCTGCCGGAGGTCACAATGGCATTAAATCCATTCAGGAGCATTTGGGTACCGGTGAGTTTCCGCGCATTAAAATTGGTATTGGGCATCCCGAGCATGAAAACCAGGCTGTCATTAATCACGTTTTACATCGTTTTTCAGTAGCGGAGGCAGCGACCATTGCTGAGGCCACTGTGCGAGCAATGGCGGCAATCGAGCTGTGGTTGCAGGAGGATTTGGAAACTGCCATGCAGACCTATAACCAAAAAGCTGTGCAGTCTGAGAAAATTTAATAGAAAAAATGCAAAAGACTTTACATTGATAGATAATTTAAGGTATAGTGTAATTGATATAATTAAATTGTGTATACAGGAGTACAAGATGCTACCCAAAATGTTGCAGCACCTAGCAAAAAGAATAAGCACGTTTACTGCTTTTTTGTTGTGCCTGCTACTTATAGGAGGTAGCTTTTTTTCGCCATTGGTCGAGGCTACGGACGAAACCAAGCCCCAGGTAGTGAAGGTAGGCTATGCTTATTCCGGGGACAGTACTACTGCGGCTGAACTTAATAATTACAGCAGTTATAACTTTGAATATTTACGTGCCATTGCCGAACGAACCAATTGGCAGTATAAGTTTGTCTATGGTTCTTGGGAAGAATGTTTGGAGTGGCTTGACCAAGGTAAGGTAGACCTCTTATCCAATGCCAATAAAACCGCCGAGCGCACAGAACGTTTTGCCTATTCCATACATGAAGCAGGGGTAGAATATGCGGTACTGTGTGTGGATAATGACCAAAAAAATGTGTACTATGAAGATTATGCAGCCTTTAATGGTATGCAGGTAGGTCTTGTTAAGGGTAGTTACCAAAATGAATTGTTTGAAGCCTACGAACAAAAGCACCAGTTGCAGATGAGTAAGGTCTATTTTGATTCGGAAAACGAGCAAGTGCGGGCTTTGAAAGAAGGACGTATTCAGGCCTTGGTGACCGGTAGTTTAGGCACCATAGACCAAGTGCGGGTAGTAGCTAGGTTTTCACCCAGCCCTTTTTATTTTATTGCCGCTAAACATAATACGCAATTAGTGCAACAACTAGATAGTGCCATTGAAGACTTGTTAGTGGAGAACCCCGATTATCAGCAAAGCCTGCAAAGAAAATATTATGGCGAAGCCACGGCCTTTAAGGCCATGTTTACTCGGCAAGAGATGGAATTCATCAAAGAACAACCGGAATTAGTTGTGGCCATTGACCCTAAGTGGCAGCCGGTTGAATATTACGACGTGGAAGAGGGAGTGGCCAAAGGGATTACCGTTGATCTTTTGCAAGAAATCAGCAAAATCAGCGGACTCAAATTTTCTTTTATCCCCTTAAGCAGCTACCAAGAACGGTTGGCACTGGTACAAAGTGGCAAGGCGGATTTGATTGCTAGCTATAATCGCTCTTTGGGCGATAGTACGCAGTACAATCTGGCTCTTTCCAAAGCTTATGTTAAAGTACCAATTTCTTTAATGTTAAATAAAGGTAATTTGCCCACTAACGATGTAAAAATTGGGATTGCAGAGAATAATCTGGATATTTATCGCAGTACCCAAAAAGAATATCCTTTTATGAAAATCATGTTTTATCCTACTACAGAACAGGCTATTGAAGCCTTGCGTGAGGGCTACGTACATTATGTAGCGGATAATACCTATATGCTGGAAAAATTACTCCAAGAACCGGGCAATCGAGAAATGCAGCTTTTACCTTATAGTAGTGGGGAACAGATTTATCACCTTGGCATTGCCGAGCAAAGGGCGCAGGTGTTGCTTTCAATTATTAATAAATCCATTACCCACATTAGCAATGAAAGACGCAATCAAATTTTAACCTCCAATATTGCTTCGGCTCCCTATCATTTGAGCCTATATATTTTAGCACAAAAATATTTGTATCAATTTTTAAGCATAGTGGCGGTGGTTGTGCTGGCATTTTTTGCGGTGATTGTCTACACTAATCGCAAAAAAAAGCTAGAATTGACCAAAATTGCTTTTTATGATGCTCTGACCGGTGCCGGTAATCTAGCTAAGTTCAAATTGGAAGCCAATAAGCTTTTGCCTCGCGGCGACTATGTGGTGGTGCAATTGGATATTAATCGCTTTAAAGCAATTAATAATGGTTTTGGTTCCAAAGAAGGGGATCGCCTGCTTTGTACGGTAGCTCAAGGTGTTGCTCAAATGCTGGGTAAGAATGAGCTTTTTGCACGTGAAAACAGTGACTGGTTTATTTTGCTCCTGCACAATGCGGACAATGAGCACATTAAAGAGCGCCTCTTGGCTTTAGAGGCAGCGGTTAATGACCTAATTTGTGCCGGCAATCGTAGCTATGCGATTGCCCTGACCTTTGGTGTGTATCGTTTTGCACGAGAGGAAGTTACCGTGGAGGACGGTATGGAATCAGCTGTCCTCGCTCACCAAGCAGCTAAACAACAAAGCTCAGAGCGGGTAACTTTTTATGAAGCACACTTGCGGGAAGCCATCTTGCGGGAAAATGATATTGAAAATCGCATGGAAGCGGCCTTACAAAACGGCGAATTTGTGATCTTTTTACAGGGTAAATATAATTCGCTGACGGAAACCCTGATTGGTGCAGAAGCCTTGGTGCGGTGGCAAACACCGGACGGCAATATGCCACCTAATGCTTTTATCGATACCTTTGAGCGTAATGGTTTCATCTTAAAGTTGGATCGTTATGTTTTTGAACAAACCTGCCAATGTATTCAGCAATGGCAACGAGAGGGTTTACGCATTGTCCCTGTTTCTGTTAATATTTCCCGAACCCATTTATTAGACACGGGTTTTATCGCTGAGTATAGTGCGATTATTGAAAAATATCAGGTTCCACCGGAGCTTTTGGAGTTGGAATTAACAGAAAATTTACCCCTAGACGAAATCAGCAATTTATTACCTATTTTAGATGCTATTAAGCGTATGGGTGTCACCTTGTCCATGGATGACTTTGGCAGTGGCTATTCCTCTCTTAATATTCTGCGGCAATTACCCTTTGATATTTTGAAATTGGATCGCTTATTTTTTCAAGATCAAACCAATACGGATAAGGGTCGTAACATTATTGCCAGTGTGGTCTTAATGGCTAGGAAATTAGGCCTGGATGTTATTGCTGAGGGTGTAGAAACCAGGGAACAGGTGGACTTCCTCAAGTCCATTGGTTGTTACTCAGTGCAGGGGTACTATTATGCTAAGCCTTGTGCGGAGCAACAGTTTAGAAGGCTCTTAACCCCGGATAAGGAAAAATACTAGGGCAAGGGTTGCAATAAATAAAGACGTGTGCTACAATTTATTAGCATGAATATCGATATGTTATTTATAGTTTAGTTATATGTAAAGTGAGGTGTACGATAGTGAAAGACGGAATTCATCCTAAATATGGCGAAGCAAAGGTAACTTGTGCTTGTGGCAATACATTCATGTCTGGTTCTGTAACTCCAGAATTACGCGTAGATGTTTGCTCCAAATGTCATCCATTCTTCACCGGCCAACAACGGAACGCTAAAGCTCGCGGTCGTATTGAACAATTCAACAAACGTTATAAGACAGAAGAAAAATAAACACCAACAGCAGAGCGCAAGCTCTGCTGTGTTTGTCTACGGACAAGAGTGGAAAGTGGTAAATCATGGCAAAAAAAAGACCTAATGTAGGTGGACAGGCAGTTATTGAAGGCGTGATGATGCGCGGCGGTGATTTGATTGCCGTAGCTGTACGTCAGCCCGATGGAGAAATTATTGTCGATACCCAGTCGGCGACTACAATCGCTGATCGCTATCCTCTTTTGAAAAAACCGATGCTCCGAGGCGTCATTGCTTTGGGAGAATCGTTAATTTACGGCATGAAAGCACTTTCTTTTTCGGCGCAGGTTTCCGGCGATGAAGAAGAACAGCTTTCAAGCAAAGAAATGGCTCTAACCATTGCTTTTTCAGTAGCACTGGCGATAGCTTTATTTATTGTGCTACCAACCTGGTCCATGCGGTTTTTACAAAATTGGACGAGTGACCACAGGCTCCTTAATTTAGCAGAGGGGATTTTGCGGATGCTGATTTTCCTCGCCTATATTTGGGGTATTTCTTTGATGGAGGACATTCAAAGAGTATTCCAATACCACGGAGCCGAGCATAAGACTATTTATGCTTATGAAGCAGGTTTACCCTTGGAAGTGGCGAATATTCGTCCTTTCACGACTTTGCACCCCCGGTGCGGTACTAATTTTTTGATGATTGTGATGATTATTAGTATGTTTGTTTTTACTTTTCTGGGCTGGCCTAATTTATTGCAAAGAATTTTGTCCCGAGTTATTTTGATGCCGGTGATTGCCGGTGTTAGTTATGAAGTTATTCGTTATGCCGGTAGTCATATTGACAAAGCGTGGGTTAAAACAGCGATTATGCCGGGGTTATGTTTGCAAAAACTAACCACCAGAGAGCCAGATGATTCCCAAATCGAGGTAGCGATTGCGGCTTTGCAAGCGGTATTGCCACCACAGGAAATTGAAACTAAGGATGTTGAGAAAGATGATGTTAGACAAACTACAAGCAGTTGAAGATAGATTTTTAGATTTAGAAGCCCGCATTAGCGATCCGGAGATTATTGCGAACCAAACGGAGTGGCAAAAATGCACGAGAGCTCATGCCAAGATGGCGGAAGTCGTTAGTGTTTTTCGTGAATACAAGGCTTTAATGCAGGCTTTTCAAGAAGATGAAGCGATCTTAGCGGAGAGCGAAGATTTTGAACTGAAAGACATGGCCCAAGCCGAAATCAGAGAAATGAAACCACAGGTGGAGGCGTATGAAAACAAGCTTACGCTCCTCTTGCTACCTTCTGACCCCAATGATGATAAAGATGTGTTAGTGGAAATTCGTGGCGGCGCCGGTGGCGATGAAGCGGCACTTTTTGCTGGCGAGTTGTTCCGAATGTATACCCGTTACGCCGAAGAACGGGGCTGGAAAACAGAAATTATGGACGCTAACCCTACGGGTTTAGGTGGTTTTAAAGAAGTTGTTTTCCAAGTGTCTGGCAATGGAGTTTATAGTCGACTCAAGTTTGAAAGTGGCGTGCATCGCGTGCAACGGGTGCCAGAAACCGAGTCCCAAGGCCGCGTCCATACCTCTACGGTGACGGTAGCAGTTTTACCGGAAGCAGAAGAGGTAGAGGTAGAGATTAATCCGGGCGATTTACGCGTGGATACTTATCGTGCCGGTGGCGCCGGAGGACAATATGTTAATAAGACGGAGTCAGCAGTACGCATGACACATTTACCGACGGGGATTGTGGCACAATGCCAGGACGAAAAATCACAACTAAAAAACAGAGATAAATGTATGCGTGTTTTGCGTGCCCGGATTTTGGAAGCGGCGCAGGAAAAGCAACGCTCGGCCACCGCTGAGGACCGCAAAAGTCAAGTGGGTACAGGGGATCGCAGTGAACGTATTCGCACCTATAATTTCCCGCAAGGGCGTGTCACAGAGCATCGCATTGGTTTAACTTTGCATAAGTTGGACACCATTTTAAATGGCGATTTAGACGAACTTTTAGATGCCTTGAATAACGCTAAACAAAGTGAACGCTTACAGCAGGTGAAATAAGATGGCACAAACACAAACTAAAGCTGTTTGGACTATTATTAAAATATTAGACTGGACGAAGCAGTATTTCGCAGACAAGGGGATTGAAAACCCACGCTTGGATGCTGAAGTACTGCTTTGTGCTGTCCTAAAATGCCCCAGAATTGATTTGTTTGTGCATTTTGACCAGCCCTTAGAAGAGGAAGAACTTAAGGCGTATAGGGGCTTTGTGGCTAGACGGGGCAAGCAGGAACCGCTGGCTTATATTTTGGGCGAAAAAGGTTTTATGCATTATAATTTTAAAGTGACGGAGGCTACGCTGGTGCCGCGACCGGAAACGGAGCTTTTAGTGGAGCAGCTGAGCCTGTGGGGGCAAAAGTGTCCCCAACTAAGACTACTAGACGTGGGCACAGGTAGTGGCGCAATTATTATTTCGCTGTTGGCCCTCTTACCCCAAGCTGAAGGGCTAGCCGTGGACATTTCGCCGGCGGCTTTGGCAGTAGCAACGGAAAATGCACAAACGCTTGGAGTAAAGGAACGCTTTACACCCTTGGTTTCTGATTTGTATGGTAGTATTCCGCAGGGGCAGCAATTTGATGTCATCGTTTCTAATCCACCCTATATTCCAACCTCGGATTTGGCGGGACTGGCTTTAGATGTGCAACGAGAACCGCGAGGTGCTTTAGACGGTGGGGCTGATGGTTTGGTTTTTTATCGGCGCTTACTTGCCGGTGCGGGTGCCTATTTGTCCGCTGACGGCTTGCTGGCCTTTGAGGTTGGCATTTACCAAGCCCAAGTCGTAGCAGAGCTTTGCCGGCAACAGGGCTTTGCGGTGACGGCTATTAGTAAAGATTATGCCGGTATCGAAAGAATGGTTTTTGCAACGAAAGAAGGAACTTGTTATGCAGACGCAGTTATGGCGCTTAACCGCCCATAAAAACTTAATTTTACAATTAAAAACAGCGGCACGACTGCTACAAAGTGGCGAAGTTATCGCTTTCCCAACGGAAACAGTTTACGGCTTAGGGGCAGATGGACTTAATGCTACGGCTGTGAGTAAAATTTTTGCGGCTAAAGGTCGCCCCAGCGATAATCCCCTCATTTTGCATATTGCAGAACCTGAGGAATTGGACCGCTTAACCAGGTCACTTTCGGCGAGTGCCAAAGTCTTGATGGCTAAATTTTGGCCGGGACCTTTGACCCTTGTTGTACCAAAAAGTGACCTAGTGCCAGAGGTAGTCAGTGCCGGCTTAGACACAGTGGCGGTGCGGATGCCGTCCCACCCTGTAGCACGTACTTTAATTAAATTAGCGAGGTGCCCTATAGCGGCACCATCAGCCAATAAATCGGGGCGCCCCAGCCCCACTAATGCTCAAGATGTGCTGGAAGATATGGACGGTTTAATCGCCGGGATTGTGGATGGCGGTGCTTGCGGTATTGGAGTGGAGTCTACGGTAGTCGATACCACGACTGCTATTCCCATGATTTTGCGCCCCGGGGGTATTACGTTGGAAATGCTAGAAGAGGTAGTGGGAGCCGTGGATATCGATCCGGCTCTAGCAGGCTCACCTGCTTTTAAACCTAAAGCTCCGGGTATGAAATATCGACACTATGCACCCCAGGCGCAGATGTACCTGGTGGAAGGCACGGAAGCCGAGGAACAACTACCGCTAATTGTGGCACGGGCTTTAGCAGCGGGACTACGGGTCGGAGTTTTAGCCTCTGATGCCTTAGGTGCACAATTAACACCGTCTTCCCACCTGGTGCTTCATACCTGGGGGGAGAGCGTAGCTGCCGTTGCCGAAAATCTCTACACTTGTTTGCGGGCTTTTGACCATGACCGGGTCGAGGTTATTTTAGGAGTGGGCGTAGGGGAAACAGGCTTGGGGCTAGCTGTAATGAACAGGTTGAGAAAGGCTGCCGGACATAATGTTTTGCGGGCAGAAAACAAAAAACTTCTCCTACAAAGTGGTACAAGGCCAAGCTTTTTGTGATAAAATAGGTAGCGTAAAGTTGAGCCACTAGGGCTAAAATATAAGGATTATTTGAGGAGTTGCTAGGCTATGAAAATTGCAATCGGTAGTGACCATGGCGGGTTTCATTTAAAAGAACAGATCAAAACTCATTTAAGAGCACAAGGAGTAGAGCTAGTGGATGTGGGCACTGACACCGACTCTTCAGTGGATTATCCGGATATTGCAGAAAAATTGTGTAAACTTCTTGCTACCGGCGAGCCGGAGCGGGGCATCTTGATTTGTGGAACAGGTATTGGCATTTCTATTGCCGCGAATAAAATGCCAGGTATTAGAGCGGCGCTGTGTGGCGATGTTTTTTCTGCACTGATGAGTCGTCAGCACAATGATGCCAACGTTTTGTGCTTAGGCGAGCGTACCACCGGTGTCGGTCATGCGGAAATGATTGTGGATACTTGGTTAAACGGAGAGTTTTTAGGCGATCGGCATACTCGTCGCGTTAATAAAATCATGAACTTAGAAAAGACGAGGTGACAGTAATGTCTATAAGACAGCCGCAAACAGAGCTTTTAGAAGCCGTGATGGAACTTTGTACCGTGGCAGCACCACGACCGGGACAAGTTCTCGTTGTGGGCTGCAGTACTAGCGAAGTTATCGGCAATACCATTGGCACGGCAGGTTCCGCCAAAGTGGCGCAGGACTTACTGGGCGTTTTGCAACAAGTAACGGCACAGCAGGGTCTTTATTTGGCTATTCAATGTTGCGAACATTTAAATCGTTCGCTAGTGGTCGAACGAACTGCCGCTGAACGTTATGGTTGGGAAGAAGTTACCGTGCAACCGGTACTTCATGCTGGCGGTGCATTGGGCACCGTCGCCTATCAGACTTTTGCTGATCCGGTAGTAGTTGCCGAGGTTACGGCACATTTAGGGCTGGATATTGGGCAAACTTTGATTGGGATGCATCTCAAAAAAGTGGCCGTACCGGTGCGTTTAGAACAAAAAACCATTGGGCAGGCCCAGCTAACTGCCGCTAGAACTAGACCACCTTTGGTAGGTGGACAGCGTGCTGTTTATCCTGGAAAAATCAAATAAATCAACAAAAATCAAAGGAGGCTTACAGAATGAATTTAGAAAAACTAGCAGTCGTGGATCCGGCCTTAAGCGCAGCCATCGGCGAAGAATTGGGACGGCAACGTCATAAAATTGAGTTGATTGCTTCGGAGAACTTTGTAACACCGGCAGTGATGGAGGCTATGGGTACCGTCCTAACCAATAAATATGCCGAAGGCTATCCTGGACATCGCTATTATGGCGGTTGCGAATATGTGGACAAAGTAGAAACCTTGGCTATTGAACGTGCAAAGGCGCTGTTTGGCGCTGATCACGCTAATGTGCAACCCCATTCCGGCGCTAATGCCAATACTGCTGTTTATTTTGCTTTAATTAAACCCGGCGATACGATTATGGGAATGAACTTGTCCCAAGGCGGACATTTGACCCATGGTAGCCCGGTGAATATTTCCGGCACTTATTTTAAAGTTGTGCCCTATGGCGTTAATCCTCAAACTGAAATGATTGATTATGAAGAATTAGAAAAATTGGCGGTGGCTAATAAACCTAAGATTTTAGTCGCCGGAGCCAGTGCTTACCCGCGTGTTATTGATTTTGAACGCATGGCGGCAATTGCTCACCAAGTGGGCGCAGTTTTCATGGTGGATATGGCGCATATTGCCGGTTTAGTGGCGGCAGGACTGCACCCTAGCCCAGTGCCTTACGCTGATATTGTGACGACTACTACCCATAAAACTTTGCGTGGACCTCGCGGCGGTCTAATTTTGTGTAAAGAACAGTATGCTAAAGCCATTGATAAAGCTATTTTCCCAGGAACCCAAGGTGGTCCTTTGATGCACATTATTGCGGCAAAAGCAGTAGCTTTCTTAGAAGCAATGCGTCCGGAATTCAAAGCTTATCAACAAGGTATTATTAATAACTGTCAAGCTTTTGCCACAGCTCTTTTGGCTGAGGGTTTCCGCTTGGTTTCCGGTGGTACGGACAATCACTTATTGCTAGTCGATGTGCGTGGTCAAGGTTTAACCGGTAAAGAAGCCGAACACTTGCTAGATGAAGCAGGTATCACTTGCAATAAAAACACAATCCCCTTTGATCCGGCCAGCCCGTTTGTTACCAGCGGTATTCGTCTAGGCACGGCAGCGGTTACGACTCGTGGCTTTGGGGCGCAAGACATGCAAGAAGTGGCTGCCATTATTGGCCTAGTTCTCAAAAATCCCACCGATGCGGCCAAAAAACAGGAAGCCAGCAGTCGCATTGCTCAGCTTTGCACCAAATACCCGATGTATCCGGGTTTATAATTAACAAAAGGGGAAGATAAAATGAAAGTAAACGTTGTAGACCATCCTTTAATTAGACATAAATTAACTTTAATGCGCCAGAGTGATGCTGGTTCTAAAGATTTTAGAGAATTGTTGGACGAAATTGCGATGCTGATGACTTATGAGGTTACTCGTCAGTTACCGACACGAACATTAGCAATAGAAACTCCGGTGGCTAAATGTATGGGCGAATGCTTAGCGGTGGAGAGTATTACCGTAGTACCGATTTTGCGGGCCGGTTTGGGCATGGTTAATGGTGTACTCAAACTCATTCCTAATGCCAAAGTAGGGCATATTGGTCTTTACCGGGATCCTCAGACTTTAGAACCGATCGAATATTATTGTAAAATGCCACCTAACACGGAAGCTGAAGTTTTTGTCGTGGACCCCATGCTAGCAACAGGAGGCTCTTCTGCGGCAGCTATCACCATGCTGAAAAATCGTGGTTTCAAAAACATTCGCTTAATGTGTTTAGTAGCAGCACCTGAGGGCGTCAAAGTAATGAATGCGGCGCATCCTGATGTAGAGATCTATACCGCAGGTCTTGATGACCATTTGAATGAACACGGTTATATTGTGCCGGGCTTAGGAGATGCCGGCGATAGAATTTTTGGTACGAAATAATGGCAGCCCAAAGACCTGATTGGGACAATTATTTTATGGAAATTGCCAGTGTCGTTTCCAAACGTTCCACCTGTTTACGCCGTAGTGTGGGTGCAGTGCTCGTGCGTGATAAGCAAATTTTGGCCACCGGTTATAATGGCACACCCAAAGGGCTAGCCCATTGTGCCCAGGTGGGGTGTTTGCGGGAGCAACTCCAAGTGCCTTCCGGTCAAAAGCATGAGCTGTGTCGAGGTATTCATGCCGAACAAAATGCTGTGATTCAAGCGGCCGTTAATGGGGTTTCTACTAAAGGTGCCACCATGTATTGCACGCACCAACCCTGCGTAGTTTGTACTAAAATTTTAATTAATGCCGGAATTAAACGCATTGTCTATGCCAACCCTTATCCGGATAAGCTGGCAGAAGCCATGATGCAAGATGCCAAAGAAATAGAAATCGTTGTTTTAGAGCCAGGGAAAAACTAAAAAATAATGCAGGAGCGCTTAGCACTCCTGCATTATTTTTACTTGTTGCTTCAGCTGTTTTGGTATATACTATAAACAATTATAAGTGTGAACCATCAGATGGCGTTTGATTGAAGCAGAGATTGAGGATAAACGGCCTAGCCGTAAAGAGGTGTAAATTTGTGCAAACATATGTAATAGCGTTTGCGATTTCGCTATTTGCCAGTTGGTTCTTGACACCTTATGTTAAAAACCTGGCTTTTAAAATAGGGGCCGTAGATAAACCGGAAGCAAGAAAAGTGCATACAGGAATTATGCCACGCTTAGGCGGTTTAGGAATCTATTTGGGCTTTGTTCTAGCAGTGGTGGCCACGATGAGCCTTTCCAAAGATATTGTGGGTATTCTTTTAGGTGCCACGGTGATAGTGATTATCGGAGTCTTAGATGATGTTTATCAACTGCCGGCCAAAGTAAAATTACTAGGACAGATTGGTGCCGCAGCGATTTTAATTATTTTTGATATTAAGATTGAATGGTTAAATAATCCTCTGGGTGGTTATTTTTATTTGGAGTATTTGTCCATTCCTTTTACGATTTTTTGGGTAGTTAGTTTCACCAATGTGGTGAATTTGATGGATGGTTTAGATGGACTTGCAGCAGGTGTTTCCGCCATCGCTTCGGTGACGGTGATTTTGGTTGCCTTGCAGCAGGGCTTTTATCATGTGGCGATTATGACCGCAGCGCTAGCCGGTGCTACGGTTGGTTTCATTCGCTACAATTTTAATCCGGCTACTATTTTCATGGGTGATACCGGTAGTATGTTTATCGGCTACACTTTGGCGGCGATTTCTATATTGGGCGCGGTGAAAAGCGCAGCCACCATTGCCTTGATTGTACCGGCGGTAGCGCTGGGGCTTCCGATTATGGACACAGCCTTTGCCATTGCCCGTCGCTATACCAACGGCAAACCGATTTTTCAACCGGACAAAGGACACTTGCATCATCGGTTGTTAGCCATGGGACTTTCACAACGGCAGGCAGTTATTTTGATGTATTTGATTAGTGCTGGCCTGGGGTTATGTGCTATTTTGTTAACCGAGGTGGAAGGCATTTATGCCGGGGTGCTTATTGCTATTATTGTTACTTTTGTTTTCCTAGGAGCCAAAAAAATTGGTATTTTGAACGATCGCTAAATTATGCAGTAAGGAGCAGAGGCATGAAGAAGCTTAAAATAATGACGATTTTTGGAACACGCCCAGAAGCTATCAAAATGGGACCGGTAGTACTGGAAATGAGCAAGTACCCGGAGCTGATTACCCCGGTGGTAGCCGTAACGGCGCAGCATCGTGAAATGCTGGATCAAGTTTTAAAGCTGTTTGCCATTAAGCCGGACTATGACCTTAATATTATGACTGCAGGCCAGACCTTGTATGAGGTAACCGGTCGGGCGTTGGCGGGTCTGCGTGAAGTTCTCGCTGCGGAAAAGCCGGATTTGGTGCTGGTACACGGAGATACCACCACGACCTTTGTGGGAGCTTTGGCAGCTTTTTATGCGCAAGTGGCAGTGGGACACGTAGAAGCCGGTTTGCGTACCGGTGATAAATATTCACCGTTCCCCGAAGAAATGAACCGTAAATTAACAGGCTCGTTGGCCGATTTTCATTTTGCGCCTACGTCGACCTCCAAAGCTAATTTATTACAGGAAAATATTGACGCTGCCAAAATTTTTGTCACCGGCAATACCGTAATTGATGCTTTGGATACCACGATTAAAGCCGATTATAAATTTCAAGAAAAAGCCTTGCAGGAGATTTTAAACACCGAAGATCGCATTATTCTCATGACTACGCACCGCCGCGAAAATCTAGGTGAGCCGATGCGCCATGTTTATAAAGCGCTCAAAGAAGTTTTGCTGACACACCCTAGGGTACGCGCTATTTTCCCGGTGCACAAAAACCCTCAGGTACGGGCTATTGTACAAGAAGAATTGGGCGAGCTTGATCGCGTGCATTTAATTGAACCCCTGGATTATGAACCCTTTGCCAACCTAATGGCCAAGGTGGATATCGTTCTCACTGATTCTGGTGGTATTCAAGAAGAAGCCCCAGCTCTCGGTAAGCCGGTTTTGGTTTTAAGAGATACCACAGAGCGTCCGGAAGCAGTTACTGCCGGTACGGTCAAATTAATAGGCACAGCTTATGCCGATGTTTTACGAGAAACCAATCGTTTATTAGATGACTCGGACTATTACCGGGACATGGCGGAAGCCTGCAATCCCTATGGTGATGGCAAGGCGGCAGAGCGTATTATTAAGACAATTTTAGCGGCCTATGGCTATCAGATAGAACGCTTACCCGAATTTTCTTTTGAAAACTAGAAAAAAAGTTGGTAAAAAGACTAGTTTTATATTAAAATATAAAATAGTTAACATAATGGCAATGATTTTTTTAGCGTTTGCCAAATATTAGTGTGTGGAGTTGCTAAACACCAATAAGGAAAAGTATGCTTAATTACAACAATCATAATATTTTGGGACAGCTCAAAACAATATTTTTTCGACAATTCTTGGTGATTATTGTGATCGTCCTGGCTGCTCATTATTTGTGGGGTCTAGCAGCGGCTAAGCTATGGGCTGTAGGTTGTCTTTGGAGTATGGTTGATACTGCTTGGATGTTTAGAGGTGTTAAAAACGGGCTGGGCGTATCCCCGGCTGCTTCTGCTAGAGTAATGCGGCGTAATATGTTGGAACGCTTAGCTATGGCAGTAGCTTTGGTACTTGTTATGTTAAAGTGGGAGTTAAGTGTTTTTGGAGTACTCACTAGCTTTCTACTGTTGCATATATCTTTAATCTTAAATTTAATAATAATCGCGAGCCGCAAGAGATGATTATCTCAGGTCGTGAAGAAAGGAGTGAAACAAAATGGGAACTGCAGAAGCAGCTGGCAATGAAATTATTCATTATTTACCAACGGAAATATCCGAAGGTATCGTCGTCAATATGCAAACTATGTATATGTCTTGGTTAACCATGGCAATTGTAGCAATTATTGTTTTTGCGGCCACGAGAAAAGCTGAAATTATTCCTTCCGGTATTCAAAACATTGTTGAAATGTTTGTTGAATGGTTGAGTGGATTGATGGAAAGCAACTTGGGTATTGAGGGACGGAGAATGTTGTCTCCTTTCATTATTACATTGTTCCTGTATATCTTTGTTGGGAATGAAATTGGTTTGCTACCACAAATTGGCCCACATTTTACTTCACCGACCAATGACATTAACGTTACCCTTGGTCTCGCTATTACCGTATCACTGACAGTTTATATCTTAGGTATTATGAGAAACGGACTGGGCTATTTCAAACATTTCGTGCAACCTAACTGGGCGTTCTTCCCGCTTAACTTAATGGAAGAAATTGCGAAACCGTTTACTATGGCTCTTCGTCTTTTTGGTAATATTCTAGCCGGCGAAATTTTGTTAATTGTTTTGTATCTACTGGCACCATGGCTTCTTCCTAATATTTGGGTTGGCTTTAGCCTACTTGTTGGTTTCTTACAAGCTTTTATCTTTACGATGCTGACCATGATTGCACTGGCCCCAATTTTCAGGGCACATCATTAAAAGTTGATGTCCCAATCTTAATTTGTTCAAATTAAAAATTTCTATAATTTGAAACCCAAAATATTTTCAAAATCGAAAGGATGAATTTTAAAATGGAAAATGCTATTATCGTTGCCGCTTCTGTTCTCTCAGCCGGCATTATTGGAGCAGGTGCATCTCTTGCAGCTGCTAAAGGTGACTCTGTTGTAGGTAGTAAAGCTATCGAATGTATGGCTCGTCAACCTGAACAAGCTTCTACCTTCCAAGTAAACATGTTTATTTGTATCGGTCTTGTTGAGTCTATTCCTATCATTGCGTCCGTTATCGCAATCGTACTTGTATTCGCTAACCCATTCGTAAAATAATTCGCAAACTTCCAAAATAGGGGAAAAAGGAGGGTGCTATAATTGGTAAATATTAATGCAACACTTATTGCGCAGATCCTGAACTTCATTGTTCTTTTGGCAATACTTGCGAAATTTGCTTATAAACCGTTGCTGAAAGCAATGGATGATCGTCGCAATCGAATCATCGGCGATTTAGATTCCGCGGAACAAACAAGACTAGATGCAGAAGCTTTGAAAGAGCAATATGCTGAACAATTGGCTGCAGCACGCCAAGAAGCTATTGAAATCGTAGATAAAGCGAATAAAATTGCTCAAAATCTTCATGACGAACTTGTTGAACAAGCTCGCGCGGAAAAAGAAAGCATGATGACTACTGCCAAAGAACGTATTGAACAGGACAAGAAACAAGCTTTGCTTGAAATCAGAACTGAAGTTATTAAACTCAGTACTTTGATTGCCAGCAAAGTAGTAAACCAAAAACTGAACAGTGTAGATGATCAAAAATTGATTACCGCCGTTTCTGACCAAGTTATGGGAAAGAATTAATTTTGTGATTTGAGGGAAATAGAGTCAGATTTAATTCCTTACAACAGCTAGTGGGGCCAACGGGTCCTAAATTTCCTGTAACAGACAGTTGCAGGTGAATACGGAGGTGATTGATACAGTATGGAGACTAATGATAACTTCTCTATGACTAGAGAAAATTTGGAATCTATCGTTTTTGAAGCTAAGGATCTGGCATTTGCTGCTGAGTTAGAGCTCATTCCAGTACAACTTACTACTGCAAAAGCACTAACTGTATCTGAATTCGAATCTGTTTCCGTAATTTTGGCTTCTAAATTAGGCAAAAAAATCGTTTTACAAAACATCATTGACGCGGATATTATTGGTGGCGTTATTGTAAAAGTAGGCGATACTGTTTTTGATGCCAGTGCCAAACGCCAATTTGAAAAAGTTAGCGGTATGATGGGCAAGGTACAAATGGGCGGTCAATCTCTTGACCAACCGGCAGGCATTGCTGATGCTTTAACCAAAGAAGTTCAGGATTATAAAATAGATGTAGATTTAGAAGAAGTCGGTGTAATTGAAAAAGTCGGCGACGGTATTGCTACTGTTAGCGGTATGCGTGGTGCTATGTCAGGCGAGTTGGTTGAACTTCCTGATGGCGTTACCGGCATGGTACAAAACTTGCGTCCTGACGAAGTTGGTATCGTTTTGATGGGTGGAGAAACCAAAATCAAAGAAGGCGATACCGTACGTCGTACCGGACGTATCATGGAAGTTCCTGTAGGCGAAGCGATGCTTGGTCGTATCGTTAGTGCCCTAGGTATTCCTATTGATGGCAAGGGTGAAATGAAAACTGAACACGTTCGTAGCATTGAATCTCCGGCACCTGGTATTGCCGATCGTCAATCCGTTGACGTTCCTCTCCAAACCGGTATTAAAGCTATTGATGCCTTGGTGCCAATCGGCCGTGGTCAACGTGAGTTGATTATCGGAGACCGTGGTACTGGTAAAACAGCTGTTGCGATCGATACTATTATTAACCAAAAAGGCTTAGGTGTTATTTGCATTTACGTCGCTATTGGTCAAAAAGCTTCCACAGTTGCACGTATTGCGCGCATCTTGGAGCAACATGGTGCTTTAAGCTACACTGTAATCGTAGCCGCTACTGCTGCGGACTCTGCTCCGCTTCAATACTTGGCTCCGTATACCGGTGTTACTATTGGTGAGTACTTCATGGATCAAGGCAAAGATGTGCTTTGTGTTTATGATGACTTGTCCAAACATGCTGTTGCCTATCGTGCCATGAGTTTGTTGCTTCGTCGTCCACCAGGTCGTGAAGCATATCCTGGCGACGTTTTCTATCTACATTCCCGTTTGCTGGAACGTGCTGCAAGACGTAATCAAGAGGCTGGTGGTGGTTCTATTACCGCTTTGCCAATCATTGAAACTCTTGCTGGTGACGTAGGTGGTTATATTCCTACCAACGTTATCTCCATCACTGACGGACAAATTTTCCTTGAAAGCGAATTGTTCTATTCCGGTATCCGCCCTGCTATTAACGTAGGTTTGTCGGTATCTCGTGTAGGTGGTTCCGCTCAAGTAAAAGCTATGAAGTCTGTTGCCGGTACTTTGCGCCTAGACTTGGCACAGTTCCGTGAATTAGCAGCTTTTGCGCAGTTCGGTTCAGATTTGGATAAAGCAACTAAAGCACAGCTAGATCGTGGTGCTCGTATGACTGAAGTGTTAAAACAAGGTCAATATGTACCATTATCCATGGAAAAGCAAGTTATCTCTTTGTATGCTGCTACCAAGGGCTATATTGATGATATCCCTGTTCATGACGTAACCCGTTTTGAAAAGGACTTCCTGGCTTATATGGCTGCAACTAATCCTGAAATCGGCGATTCTATCAGAACAGAAAAGAAAATCATCGATACGACAGAAGCTGCGCTCAAAGAAGCCATTGCAGCATTTAAGGATACCTTTTCAATCACCGGCGAAACGAGGTGATGACTGATGCCGACTCCACGCGAAATACACAGGCATATTAAGAGCGTTAAAAATATTCAGCAGATTACTAAAGCCATGAAAATGGTTGCTGCCGCTCGTTTGCGCCGTGCGCAGGAAAAAGCTACATCTAGCCGTCCGTTTGCGGAAAAGATTAGAGAACTGTTAGTTACTGCCGTCAATGATAAAACTTCCATGAGAAATTTGAACTTGGAGGAAAACCCGTTGCTGGTTGAAAGACCGATCCGCAGAGTTGGTTACGTTGTAATCAGTTCTGATAAGGGTTTGGCAGGTGCCTACAATACTAATCTTTTGAAACATGCTGTGGTTGAGCTGATGGATAAAGAAAATTACGTTTTGATTACGGTCGGACGTAAGTCGAAAGATTTCTTCACTCGCCGCGGGTTTGATGTTGAAGAGGCCTTCTTCGGGTTTTCGGATAAACCTACTTATGAGGATGCCGATGCTATTGCTCAGGCTGCGATTAAGTTGTTTGTTTCCGGAGCTGTTGATGAGGTAGTTTTGATTTATACTCGTTTTAAATCAGCCCTCTCCTTTACTCCTCAAACTCAAAGGCTGCTTCCTGTAGCCCCTCCGAGTGCCGATGGTGCTGCTCTTCTTTCCGAGAATTTTGAACCGGAAGAGGGCGAACCAGAAGACGACGAGGCTGGTGATGTAATATTTGAGCCGACGGCAAGCGAAACGCTTAAATATTTAGTACCTTATTATGTACAAACGTTAATGTATGCTGCACTGATGCAAGCAGCCGCCAGTGAGCTAGGTGCTCGTATGACGGCCATGTCTTCAGCGACTGATAACGCCAATGATTTGTTGAAAGGTCTGGAATTGACCTACAATAAGGTACGTCAAGCAGGCATTACCCGTGAAATTAATGAAATTGTAGGTGGAGCAGAAGCTCTACAGTAAATATGTGGGAGGGAAAACATTGAATACTGGTAAAATAGTACAAGTTGTTGGCCCTGTTATCGACATTGAATTCCCACCGAAAGGTCTTCCTTCTATTTATAACGCTATCACCATTGACGGCGAAGTTGGCAACGGCATGAAGATTCATCTGACTGCTGAAGTTATGCAACACATTGGTGACAATGTTGTTCGTACTGTTGCTATGAGCTCTACTGATGGTCTTGTACGTGGCATGGACGCCATTGACACCGGAGCACCGATTACGGTACCGGTTGGCGAAGGAACCCTAGGTCGTATATTCAACGTATTGGGAGAAACAGTAGACCATGATGATACACCGGTTGCTGCTTCTGACTACTGGCCTATTCATAGACCGGCACCAAGTTTTGATACGCAGTCAACTACTACACAAATTCTTGAAACTGGCATCAAAGTCGTTGACTTGATCGCACCTTATCCGCTAGGCGGCAAGGTTGGCTTGTTCGGCGGTGCTGGTGTTGGTAAAACAGTTATTATTATGGAGTTAATTCATAATATCGCAACTGCACATGGCGGCTATTCCGTATTTGCCGGCGTAGGTGAACGTACTCGTGAGGGTAATGACCTATGGGGCGAAATGAAGGAATCAGGCGTTATTGGTAAAACAGCACTTGTTTACGGACAAATGAATGAACCACCTGGTGCTCGTATGCGTGTTGGTCTAACCGGACTCACCATGGCTGAATATTTCCGCGATGTTGCGGGACAAGACGTATTGCTCTTCGTTGACAACATTTTCCGCTTTATTCAAGCTGGTTCTGAAGTATCGGCACTTTTAGGTCGTATGCCTTCTGCAGTTGGTTACCAACCTACTTTGGCTAACGATATCGGTGCTCTACAAGAACGTATTACCTCAACTAATACCGGTTCTATCACTTCTGTACAAGCAGTATATGTACCAGCCGATGACTTGACTGACCCTGCTCCAGCAGGAACTTTCGCCCATTTGGATGCTACGACTGTACTGTCTCGTCAAATTGCAGAATTGGGTATTTATCCAGCAGTTGACCCGCTTGACTCTACCAGTCGGATCTTGGATCCACTAGTAATTGGTCAAGAACATTATGAAGTAGCTCGTGGCGTGCAAGCAATTTTGCAACGTTATAAAGAACTGCAAGATATCATTGCGATCCTCGGTATGGAAGAATTAAGCGAAGACGACAAGATTACAGTTGGTCGTGCTCGTAAAATTCAAAAATTCTTGAGCCAAGCATTTTTCGTTGCTGAACAATTCACCGGTACACCTGGTCAATATGTAACACTTAGCGAAACAATCCGTGGTTTCAAGGAAATACTTGATGGTAAACATGATGACTTGCCGGAGGGCGCATTCTATATGGTTGGTACCATTGATGATGCTGTCGCTAAAGCAAAAAGCATGAAGGTGGATTGATTGCATGGCTAAATTAATGCAATTGGAAATTTTGACGCCGGACAAGTCTTTATTGTTGAAAGACAATGTTTCATATTTGTTGGCGGAAACAGTTGTGGGTGGCGTTGGCGTTTTCGCTAATCATGCACCTTTAATTGCAACCCTCGTCGAAGCTCCGTTTAAATATCAAGATGAAAAAGGTGTAAACCATTTTCTTTGTTTAGATGGCGGCTTTATGGAAGTTAACAACAATAAAGTAACTATTTTGTCCGTGTCGGCGGAAGCTGCTGAAAATATTAATGTGGCTCGTGCGGAGCTAGCTCGAGAAAGAGCAGAAACGAAATTGGCTAATCCTGAACCGATTACCAATATTCCGGAAGTTCAAAGAAATTTAAGACGTGCTAAAGCTCGTCTGAAGACTGTTGAACTAGCAAAGCAACGCTAAAAAGCAAAACCCTGTACGGATTTATCCGTACAGGGTTTTTTTGGCTCTTTGTCAAAGGTTGGGGTAAGTTCTTAACCTTACCTTTTTAGTGCTCTCGTTCATATTTTGAACGAGAACATTTTTTTTAGTTAACTTGCCAGCTTCCTTGTATTTTTGCTAGAAATTCGTTATAATCTGTATATGAAGAAGGCGGAATAACAGTGCCTATGGGGGGAAGATAAAGATGACGGATATTTTAGGACCAATTGCTGGGAATAAAATGAAACAGCTTAAGCAAGAAATTTGCGACCTAAGAAAAATTTTGGCAAAAACTGATGACGAAGACAAAATTGCCTTAATTAAAAAGGAACTCAGCGAGAAAGACACTTATTATAACATTCTTGCTGATCGCGCTCGGACTAAATAAGTTTAACCAATTTAAAGCACTTCCTACGGGGAGTGCTTTAAATTTTGCCGCTCTAATAAAGGTTGGGGTGTGACCCAAAGGTCATACTTCGAGCATTTTTGGAAGCACAAAATAAATGGCAACGGATAAAACCTCTGGTAACGAGCTGGTTAAAGAAAAATTTAACCCTGCTTTTGGATTTGGAGCAGGCTTTATGGGGTGTGATGGAGGCTACGCAGTCAAGAGGGTGGGAAATAAACCGCAGGCTACAAAACTTATTAATTCCTCATCTTTTTAAAAGAAGCTTATTATGTTACAATGTAGCTGATTATAAGAAATTATAAAGGAAGATATCAGCTAAGTTAGTTAAAAATGGGGGAGAACTTATGAGTGACAACTTGACGGCGGTACTAAATAGTATTATTTGTTTTGGCATTGCTTATTGGGTGTATCGTGATAGCAAAAAAAATGAAATCAAATATGCTAATTTTTGGGTCGTGGCTACAGCACTAATGCCGCCGGTGGCTTTAGCCTATTATGTATACAAATTGACCGCTGGCACGGAAGTCAAGCTGACGAAAAAACAGTTGCTGGAGCTAGAAGTTAAAAAGCGTGCAGCCGACTATAAACAAAAGGCCATGGCGGTACGGGCAGAGATGGCAGCAGTGCAACAAGAAGAGCGTGCCAAAAATCAAAAAACCGTGGAAGAAATTGAACAAATCAAGGCCGAAAAAATTGCTTTGAAGAAAAAACGTTTGCAAGAATTGGCGGAAGAGCGGATTGCACAGCAGGAAGAAAATGCCAAAAGAATGGGTATGAGCGCTGATGCCGGGGAAAACTTGAAAATTAGCGAATAATCACATATAATACAACTGCTAAGAAGTTAGCAGTTGTATTTTTATTCGAAATTTACGAGGTTTTTATTGCCAATGTGCGAATAAAAGTGATAAACTTATTAAGATATGGATAAATAGTTAAAAGCATGACTTAAAATGTTTTTATCGATAAAAGAAGCCTGTGTAGGAGGATTGTATGTGGAAAAGTTAATCATAAAAGGTGGTAATCGTCTGCAAGGAACGGTTAAAACGAGCGGAGCTAAAAACGCTGTTTTGCCGATTATTGCCGCTTCAATTTTGGGGCAAACGACTAGCCGGCTGGAAGAAATTCCGGCCTTGGAAGATGTGCATACAATTTGTAAAGTTCTGCGTTGTTTGGGAATTAAGGTGGACGAAAGTGAAGCCGGTGTTTTAATTATTGACAGTAGCGAAATTACTTCCTGCGAAGCACCCTATGAATTGGTGCGTAGTATGCGTGCTTCTTTTTTGGTGATGGGAGCACTCTTAGCACGTAAAGGGATTGCCCGTATTTCCCAACCGGGAGGGTGCGCTATTGGGACTAGACCTATTGATATCCATCTTAAAGGCTTTGAAGCTTTAGGTGTTAAAATCGAAAGTGGTCATGGCTATATCGAAGCTACTGCACCTCACGGGCTGGTAGGGACGACGATTTATTTGGATTTTCCCAGCGTAGGCGCCACAGAAAACTTGATGATGGCAGCTTCCATGGCTAGTGGCACGACGCTGATAGAAAACGCCGCTCAAGAACCGGAAATAGTGGACTTGGCTAATTACTTAAACGTTATGGGCGCACGGGTACGTGGTGCGGGTACGAATGTTATTCGTATTGATGGCATGAAGGTACTCAAGGGTTGTGAACACACGGTTATTCCTGATCGGATTGAAGCTGGCACTTATATGGTGGCAGCGGCTATGACCGGTGGGGATGTGCGGGTAGAAAACGTTTTGACGGAACATTTAAAACCGCTGTTAGCGAAGCTGAGGGAAGCGGGAGCAACTATTTATGAAGATGTGGGGGGAGTTCGTGTTATTGGACCCCAAAAACTTAAAGCGATTAATATTAAAACCTTGCCCTATCCAGGTTTTCCTACGGATATGCAGGCACAGGTAATGGCGATGATGACCATTGCCGAAGGACGCAGTTCAGTTACAGAAACTGTGTTTGAAAATAGATTTATGCACGTTGATGAATTGGTGCGTATGGGTGCTGATATTCATACCGAGGGTCGGGCAGCCATCGTACAGGGTGTAACCAAGCTGATGGGTTGTCAAGTCAGAGCCACGGATTTACGCGCCGGGGCGGCGATGATTTTAGCCGGACTGGTAGCCGAAGGCACTACAGAAATCGGTGATATTTATCACATTGATCGTGGTTATGAGAACATTGTGGATAAACTACGTGGTTTAGGTGCTGTGATTGAAAGACGTGTGCTTTAAAAGCAAGATACTTAAAGAAAAGCGGTGTTAATTTATGTTATTTAAAAGTATTGATGTGGGCGTTGACTTGGGAACTGCTAATATCTTGGTTTTTCTTAAGGGCAAGGGAATCGTTTTAAATGAACCTTCTGTAGTAGCGATTGACAAGGATACGGATAAAATTTTGGCGATTGGCGAAGAAGCCAGAACTATGCTGGGGCGGACACCGGGTAATATTGTGGCCATTAGACCTTTACGTGAAGGCGTAATTGCCGATTATGATATTACGCAAAGTATGTTGGAACACGTAATTCAAAAAGTTGCCGGTAAAAGCTTTTTCTCTAAACCACGGGTGATGATTTGTATCCCGTCCGGAGTTACGACCGTAGAAAAAAGAGCGGTGCTGGAAGCTACGATTCAATCCGGTGCTTCTAAAACTTATTTAATTGAAGAACCTATGGCAGCAGCTATGGGTGCCGGGCTAGACGTAGGTGAGTCCAGAGGTGCGATGGTAGTGGATATTGGTGGCGGTACTACCGATGTGGCAGTTATGAGCTTGGGCGGCATCGTGGTTAGTGACTCCCTTCGTGTTGGTGGGGATAAATTTGATGAGGCGATTATTCGTTTCGTCAAAAAAGAACATAATGTGCTGATTGGCGAGCGCACCGCTGAGGACATTAAAATCCAAGTGGCTACGGTTCAACGCAATCATCGGCAGTTGGAAATGGATGTGCGTGGGCGTGACTTGGTTACCGGTCTGCCGACAACAATTCAGATTTCTTCGGAAGAAACGTATCGTGCGTTGAGCGAACCGATTGCAATGTTGATGGCTTGTATCAGATCTGTCCTGGAAAAAACTCCGCCGGAACTTTCTGCAGATATTGTGGATCGTGGTATTGTTTTAACAGGTGGTGGGGCGATGCTGGACGGAATGACGGATTTAATTAGAGCTGAAACCGGTATTGCCACCGTAGTAGCTGAAAATCCTTTGGAATGTGTAGCTATTGGGACGGGCAAAGCTTTGGCGTCTCTCAATAAATTAAAAGATAGCGTGCTGATGGAAAGCAGACGCCGCTAAGTTAGAGTTACTTCGCACAATACACAGCCCTAGGGCTGTGTATTGTGCTTTATGGAGGTTAAAGAAAAATGCTAGGAAGACCCAACTTGAAATACAAGTTAAGCACACTGTTACTTTGTTTGCTGTTGCTGTTGCCGTGGACGTTAGCAGAAGCGGCACAGGTGAAAAATTTGCGCTCAAGCGTGTCGCCGGATAAGACGCGCCTTGTTCTAGATTTAGATACGCCTACAACCTATACGGTGCAGCGACGAGGTCAGGAAATTATTATGGACTTAGCCGCCGCCACTGCCAAAGAGTACAATTTGCAGTTGCAAGATGATCTAATTGGACAGGTTACTTTACAAAAAAATGGTAAGCGTGCCAAGCTGACGATTAAGCTTTTGCAGGAACCGACTGATTATAAACCGTTTCTGTTAAAAACCCCTCACCGGTTGGTGATTGATTTTAATAAATTGGTGCGAGCCAAAGAAACCTTGGTGCTGGACCAAGGTGTGACCTATACTTCCTGGCGTGATGTGTGGCGGGCTAAGCCCGTGTGGCTACACATTGTGGCTCTTACGCCCCAGAGTAAATATGTTGTACGACCGGTATTGGGACAGGTGGAGAACTTACAAAAAGGCAGATTGACCACTATGGCGACCAAAACTGGGGCACTGGCAATGGTGAATGCGTCTTATTTTGATGTCACGCCGTGGATTATCGGTAATCTTAAGCTTCGTGAGGAATGGGTCGCCAGTGAGTTTAGAGCACGGACAACTTTAGCCCTCAAGGCTGATGGTACAGCTCAGATTTTCCCCCAACTGGCTTACCAAGGCAGCGTTACCGCTAGTGGTAAAACCTTGCCCTTAACCGGTGTTAACAGGGAGCGTTTGGACGGGGATTTAATCTTGTATAATAGTTATTACGGCGCACGTACTGGCACCAATGCTTTTGGCGTGGAGGTTGGCGTAGAAAAAGGTGTGGTGGCAGCAGTTAGTACCACGGGTAATATGATTTTGCGTCCGGGCTTAACGGTGCTTTCGGGGCATGGGACAAGTGGCCAATTTTTGCGCAGGTTGCGTGTAGGTTCCAAAGTGAAGCTAACGCAAACGGTGGGTAATCACGGGGCAGAGCAAGCGCAATATTTGATTGGTGCAGGACCACTGCTCGTGCAAGACGGCAGTGTCCGGCTGTTAGACCAAGCAGAGGAATTCCCGGCGGATATCACCAAAGGGCGAGCGCCTCGGACAGCCGTCGGCATTAAAGCTGACGGAACCATCCTTTTGGTGGTAGTAGATGGACGCTCCAAAGAGAGCGCAGGGTTAACGCTACCAGATTTAGCGGCATATTTATTGCGGCTAGGCGCTCAAGAAGCCATGAACTTTGACGGTGGTGGTTCTAGCGAACTCGTGGTGAAAAGGGATATTATGAACAGCCCTTCTGATGGTAATGAGCGTCCGGTACGAGTGGGGCTGGGCGTCTTTCGCCGGTAACTTGCTAAAGGGGTAGGACTATATTATAATAAGGGTGGGAATAAGGGACTCTTGTAGGTTAGAGAGGATGATGAGAATGTTGCAAGATAAAAGAATGTTACGACGGGTGGCCTTTTTACTCCTAGTGAGTATGTTAGCTTTTGCAGGGTTGGCTTTAGCAGCCGGTACTGCCCCACAGGTGAGTAGTCTTAACGGGACGGTAGTTGCTGAGGGGTTGGTACGGGCAGGCAGCAGTGTCAAAGAAGGTCAAGTTTTGCTAAAAGTTAAAACGCTGGTAGGTACAGCACCTGCTGTAAGGGCAACGGCTAATGGAACTGTCGTGTCCGTAGCGGTTTCACCGGGGGACATGATTAGTGCAGGACAAGTGGTGGCTCAGTTAGCATTTTAATTAAAATAGACTAAAAAAACCGGCGCAGTTTTTGTGCGCCGGTTTTTAAACATCATGAGGTAGCAATGAAAAAATTAACAAGCATTATTTTGGCACTGATACTAATAGGTTTAGTGTCTGGAGTAACACTGGCGGCAACACCGATTATTGCTGTGGACGAATTGCGCCCCGGTATGCAGGGTATTGCCAAAACCGTTATTCGGGGGGCGGATATTGAAACCTTTAACGTGGAGATTTTAGGTGTTACCGGTTCGCAAGCAGAGGGGCATAGTATTTTGGTGCGAGCTTCCGGGGACGTGATTGAGCGTTCTGGTGGTATTGCTCAAGGCATGAGTGGGAGTCCGGTCTATATTGATGGTCGTTTGGCGGGAGCAGTAGCTTACGGCAAAGCTTTTTCCGACCCTACGTACTGTTTTCTTACGCCCATTGAAGAGATGCTGAGAATGTTCGAGGAACGCAATCCGCGACCGTCAGAATTTATCCCCAAAAATTCACCCCTGATGGTAAGTGGTTTTAGTGCGGCAGGTTTGAGCTATTTAACGGAGAAACTGGCACCTTTTAATCTCCAGCCTTTTGCTGTACCCACTGGACAACATAGCGTGACAGGAATTACGCTGGAACCGGGTAGTTCTGTGGGCGTGGAATTGGCGCGCGGCGACGTGCGACTAGGCGCTATTGGTACTGTCACTTGGCTAGATGACAAGGGCCGGGTGCTGGCTTTTGGTCACCCCTTTTTACAAAGTGGTGATGCGGATTACTTTATGACGAATGCTTGGATTTTTGCTTCTATTCCCAACGTGGAGAGTTCTTACAAAGTAGGAGCTTTAGGCGAAGTCGTCGGTGCTGTCAAGCAAGACCGGGCGGCCGGTATTGCCGGGCAACTGGGTGCTATGCCGCAAATCATTCCTTTGTTTGTAGCAGTGACGGATACGGCGCGGGGACTGCATAAAAGTGCCGAGGTGCAGCTGATTACGGCGGAGACGTTGGTACCGTCTTTAGTAGATGGTATTTGTTATAACACAGTTAACCAAGCCTCTGACCGCAAAGGTGCCGGGACGGCTAAGGTTAACTTTCGTATTGCCGCACGGGGAGCAGAACAAGGCGAGCTTGTCTTGGAACGAGAAAATATGTTTTATCATGCTAAGGACGTGGCTAAAATCGCTACGGCGGAATTGGCCTATGCTACGGACTTATTGATGAACAATAAATTTGAAAAAACTACAATTTTTGATATTAACGTGAATGTGGAAATCACAGATAGCGTGGAGCTGGCCGAAATTGTGAAAGCCAGCACGAAAACCGGTGTCGTGAAACCAGGAGATAAGATTTTGGTGGAAGTAGAATTCCAACCCTATCGCAGCAAGAAAATCACTAAAACCGTGGAATTTAAAATCCCCAGCGACAGCAAAGAAGGCCCCTTGACGCTACTAGTGCGTGGCGGAGGCGCTTTTTCCTGGATGCAGACTTTACTCAAAAAGCAACAGGCGGACGGAGCTGCACCGCCTCGCACCGACAAAAAGAAAACTTTTAAAGACTATGTGCAGGACTTCAATAATACCGACAAAAATAACGAATTAGTCCTAGATATTTTGCCTGGCAACAAATTAAAAGCTGCCGCTGCTGGTGGCGAAGGCGAAGCGAGTACGGGCTTAGGTGTACGCGCAATGCTGAAAGGCAGTAAGCATAAGCAAAAATATCCGCTCAATTTTGTGGTTGACGGCGAATTAGAACTGCATTTGCGTGTGGTGCAATAAAGTAGCAAGTAAACGGTGATATGCTAACAAAGGTATCACCGTTTTTTTCTAAAAAATGTTATAATAGAAAGGTATTTAAAAACTTATCTTGAATAGTAAAAAGAAGTATACACTTGCAAAAGTAGGCGGAGGAACTATGTTATTAACAGCGTGGAGTGGTAGGCTGGGCAACTTTATATTGTCGTCTTGCCGGAGTACGGGACGAATTGTTAACCTCTTTTTGGCTACTTGTTGTAGGTTAAGACAGGCTAACAGACAGGAAACTTTGCGGCAAATGGCGAAACTCGGTGCCGATTCGGTGCCGATTGTTTTAATGACCATTATGTTCACAGGCATGGTCTTAGCGGTGCAGACGGCCAGGGAATTTGTCCGCTTTGGGGCGGCTTCTTCCGTAGGCGGTGTTGTTGCTATTGCCATGGGACGGGAACTGGCACCTGTACTTTCAGGCGTGGTAGTGGCCGGTAGAATTGGGGCGGCTATTGCTGCGGAAATTGGTACCATGAAGGTTACCGAACAGATTGATGCGCTCAAAGTGATGGCGACTAATCCCATTACTTATTTAGTAGTGCCTAGATTTTTAGCTGGGGTGATTATGTTACCCATTTTAATTATTTTTGCCAATGCCATCGGTAGTTTTGGGGGGTGGCTGGTGGCCACCGGTTACGCTGGTATTAGCAGTTTTAATTATCTTAATTCGATTAAAATGTTCATGGTGACGTCGGATTTAGTAGGCGGTATGATTAAGGGTGCTGTTTTTGGCGGTATCATCGTTATTGTGGGCTGTCACAAAGGACTAAATGCTAAACAAGGTGCAGAGGGTGTAGGTATTGCTACTACCGCCGCTGTGGTTCTATCGATTATTTTGATTTTTATTTCCAATTATTTTTTGTCCATACTCCTTTTTGTACAAGGAGGTATTTAAGTGGAACCAGCGATTATTCAATTCCGCAAGGTCGAGATGGCCTTTGGTAGCAAAAAGATTTTAGACCGGGTTAGTTTCGAGGTTGCTCAAGGGGAAACCTTGGCAGTTATTGGCCCTAGTGGGTCAGGCAAGAGTACGATTTTACGCCTTTTGATTGGATTATTGGAGCCAGATGCGGGGGAGGTCATTGTCAGTGGCCAAAACGTGGCCGGCTTTGATGAGGACCAGTGGAATCAGCTCCGGCGACATATGGGCATGGTTTTTCAATACTCGGCCTTGTTCGATTTTCTTAATGTAGGTGAAAATGTAGCTTTTGGTCTGCGGCAGCATACCACGCAAAGTGAAGCGGAGATTAAAAGCCGAGTGGCAGCCATGCTGGAAATGGTGGGCTTGCCGGGCTTAGAAGAAGCTTATCCGGTGGAATTATCGGGTGGGATGAAAAAACGGGTTAGTCTAGCTAGGGCCATTGCTTTAGCTCCGGAAATTGTGCTTTACGATGAGCCAACGGCTGGGTTGGACCCGATTATGGCTAACGTTATTAGCAAATTAATTTTAAAAACAAAAGCCAGTATGGGTGTGACCTCCATTTTGGTAACTCACGATATGGAATCCGCTTTTCTGGCAGCTGACCGCATTGCCATGTTGTATGAAGGCACTATTGTAGCCATTGGCACGGTAGCGGAGATGAAACAAAGCACACACCCCATTGTGCAACAATTTTTACAAGGCCAGCAAGTCAAAGAAGCTTTCAGAAGGGAGGAAAACTGCGGTGAAGGAAACAAATGAAGTTAAAGTAGGCGCCGTTGCATTGGGTGGCTTAGCAGTTTTTATTAGTATTATCACCTTCTTGGGTGTATTTTCTTTTGCCGGCAAAGGGTATCAATTAACCGTGTCCTATGATTACGTTAACGGGCTTAAAGAAGGTCACGTGGTGCGTTATGCCGGTGTGGATATAGGTACAGTTAAAGCGGTCATCATTGATGGCAATAAAGTTAAAGCTATTTTAAAAATTAAAGCTGACCAAAAAATCCCCCAAGGTTCACAGTTTTCTATTGGTGCCGACGGGATGTTGGGAGAAAAATATGTAGCCATTAATCCGCCGCTGGTAGCGACACAGGAGGTACTAACTCCTGACAGTGAGCTTCAAGGCGTGCCCGGTCAAGGCTTAGATGAGTTCATGGCAGCGTCTTCCAAAGTTTTGGGCAAGGTGGAATCAATCGCAGAAGCCTTTAACAATGTTTTTGGTGATAAAGAAGTGCAAAAATCCATGAAAGATGGTTTAATCAATATGCGCGATATTAGCGTGAATATGAATACTTTCACGCGGGTAATGGCGGAAAGCGCCGTGGAAAACCAAGCAGATATTAACTTAATGGTTGCACAACTAGCCAGTATGGCGCAAAGAATGAACAACGTGGCTGCGCATTTGGATAGCATTTTAGCCGGCGCCGATGAGGACGGCCAAACAGGTCGCAACGTGGCAAGCCTGGCTCGTAATTTGGCTATTGCCAGTGAACGGGTAGAAAAGATGACCGGTGTATTGTCCAAAGTGGTTACTGACCCTCAAACGGAAGAGGATTTGCGTTCTACGCTGACTAATGCCAAAGAAGCCAGTCAAAAAGCCAATAAACTTTTAGGAGTACTGGACGGAGCTCAATTTCAAGCCGATGCTCTGTATGGCAACAAAGCTGACCATTGGCAAACTAATATGGGCGTTACCTTAAAACCGACAACAGACACTTTTGTTTATATGGGTGCCTATGACCTGGGGACGGAAAATAAAATAGATTTTCAAGTCGGCAAAACAATGCAGGATGCCGCTCTAAGAGTGGGCGCCATGCAGGGAGAATTTGGTGTGGGGCTGGACTGGCAGGTAGGTAAGTCAGTGAAGTTGTTTGCTGATTTGTATGATTTTAATGACACCAAGGTTAAAGTTGGCGGCGAAATCAAACTGAATGATAATTTTGCTCTGATTGGACAAAGTTTGGATGTGCGCAAAAGTGGTTCGGAACAAACCTATGTAGGGGTGCGAACTTATTTTTAAAAAATATTGACTTTGCAGAGTAAAATCAATATAATCTACTTGTACTGACTAATCAGTCAGACATTATGGGAGGAAAAAAAATGATCACTTATAAGAAAAGTAAGCAAGTGCTACTGGCGGCAATGATAATGGGAATTTTCTCCGCACAAACCGCGTGGGCAGCACCGGTAGAATTGACTTTGAATAGTGCTATCAGCATGGCACTGGCAACTAACCCAACCATCAAAATGTCAGAAGCAGATCGCATGGTGGCCAAAGCCCAAAAAGATGAAGCTAAATCGTCACAATGGATTACCGTGGGTATTGAGCATAATTACTCACGTGGA
Source organism: Acidaminococcaceae bacterium (assembly GCA_036659415.1). Lineage (GTDB taxonomy): Bacteria > Bacillota > Negativicutes > Acidaminococcales > Acidaminococcaceae > JAVXCQ01. Next base: position 34,325 of record JAVXCQ010000001.1, on the reverse strand, counting down.
GGCACTTATGACATTAGAAATAATTATGACGTACGTGAAGGCCATAGCAACGGTGTGAAAATTGGCCTGCCAATTTATACTGGCGGGAAAATCAGCGGTATGATTGAGCAAGCTGTGAAAGGCTACGAATATGCCCAATATGGCGAATCGGCCTCCTATCAGAATGTAAAACTGGTAGCTACGACCGGTTACTATGATGTTTTAAAAACTAGCAATTTGGTTACGTTAGCCAAAGAGTCCGTGAACCGCTTGGAAGAACATTTGAAAAATGTTCAAGCTCAATATGAAGTAGGTGTGGTGGCTAAAGTCGATGTTCTGCGTAGTGAAGTGGAACTGGCCGACGCCCAACAAACTTTGATTAAAGCAGAAAATGCTTATAACTTGGCCATGGCCAGTTTGAATAATGTCATTGGCTTACCCTTGAGTACCGAGCTGTCCATTAGTGATGCCTTAGCCTATAATGCTTATGATAATACTTTAGATAATTGTCTAACTTTTGCCATGGCTAATCGTCCGGAAATCTACCAAGCCAAGGCTTCTGTAGAAGCCGCTAATGCGGGAGTACAGGTTGCTAATGCGGGTTATATGCCCCAAGTGACGGCTGGCGCTTCCAATGGTTGGAAAGATAGTGCGTGGCCAGGTTTTGAAAACAAAGAGTGGGGTGTGTCCGTCGTAGCGTCGATGAATGTTTTTGACTCTGGTGTGACAGCGGCGCGGGTTCAACAGGCACGCGGCAATCGTTACAAAGCCGAAGAAGCTTACAGACAGACAACGGATAACGTTCAGCTAGATGTGCGTAACAGCTATCTGAACCTGAAAGAGGCAGAAAAACGTATTTCCACTTCCTATGTAGCGGTAGCCAAGGCGGAAGAGGATTACCATATCGCCCAGGTGCGTTATCAAGCAGGTGTAGGCACCAATACCGATGTTATTGATGCTCAGGTGGCTTTGACACAGGCTAAAACCAATTATGTGCAAGCCTTGTATGATTACAATACGTCCAATGCTACTTTGGAAAGAGCGATGGGCATACCTGTTTTAGTGGGCTAATTTTAATGAGCTAAGTAGTTTGTTCCTACCTGCCCTAGTTATACAACTAGGGCAGGTATTTTATTTTTATAAATAATCCTGCTGGAGAACAAGGAAGTCATCGGTTCATGTCGAATAAATATAATATAGAGTATGTCTAATTAGCTAAATGACGGGGGCTTTGGCCATGTCTAAATTGAGAATTGCGGTCCTAGGGTTCATCGTAGTACTGACAGCAGTATATTTCACCGTAATTCATTTGGTGGCACCGGGTCTTTTGGTGCGTGCCATCCCCGCCATCGAAGACGGGGCGTCAGCCTACCTGAACGGACAATTAAAGATAGAGCAAATAAATATTTCGGGCACTTTAGAATTAACAGCGCATCAAGTGGCTGTTTATGACCAAGCTGGCGAGCCGGTACTCAAGGCACCCAGTGTCGTCATTACTTTGAGCCCCTTACAAGGTTTATTTCATGCTGATCCTCTGCGGGCTATTGAGAGGATTATTGTGGATAAGCCTGTTTTGCGTTTGTCCGTGGACGCCGAGGAACACTGGAATGTGGCTACCTTGCTCAAACCTACGGAAACCACCAGTACCGCTGTGCAAACTTTGGTGCAACTCAAAGAAGGTACGGTGGAGGTAACTACGCCTTACGGACAGTGGCAGCTAGGGGTGGCGGGGACTATCGCAACTCACGCTAATCCAGTTTTTGCTGTGGATTTGGCGGTAACACTTCAAGGCGAGCAACTTACCCTGGTGGGCAAAATAGATACAGCGACCAAAGGCGCCCTCACTTTAAAAACTACGAACCTAAATTTGGCGAACCTAGCTGCTGTGGCTCAGCATTATGGTGGAGTAGAGGCCTTGACTGGCACAGTCCAGGAGCTAAATTTGCGTTGGGAAAATACTGGTAACCAAGTCGCCTTAACCGGTGCTGGCTATCTCCGGCAAGTAGCTGGACAAGTTACTTATGAAGACTATAGTTGGCCGCTGGTTCTAGAGGGCAAAGTCAATTTTCATGACCTAGTGGTAAATGCAGAAGAGCTAGACGTGACACTGGCAGGTCAGCGTGTGGTAGTTAATGGAGGGCTTAATTTGGCCACTGCTGCAACACCTCGCTTTGAAGCTTTGAAAATCACTTTGCACAATTTTGATCCTGCCCAAGTTATGCCGCAAATACCGGTAGCTGGTGCACTAAATGGTGAGGTCGTTTTCACCGGCACGCCGGAAGCACTGGGTGTGGGAGGTGTATTGCGAGCTGGTGAACTGGTAGTAGCCGGTCAAACTTGGCGGCAAGTGCAAGTACCTGTTAATTACCAGGACGGGAAACTTTCTTTACCAGGGGTGCAAGCTTTGTACGGTGAGGGCAAGCTAACCTTGTGGGGAGAATATACTACAGCTAGCGGTCAGGTGGCAGCTTCCCTTAATTTGGATAATTTCAACGTAGCTGCTTTGGCAGGACTGACCGAGGAAACGATTTTAACCAGTGGTGAAATCGTCCTGGCCGGTCAGGTAGCGGATGAGCAGTTGCAACTTAATACTGTCAGTGATCTCACGACTACTAGTTGGCGTGGGGCAGTTTTTAACAAACTGGCTTTTGATGTTACCCTAGCCCCTAAAGGGGCGACTATTAACAATTTTTCTTGCTATATTAATGATAACGGAGTCGTTACGGCTCACGGTAAAATACACAAAAACCTACTGGAGCTACAGGTAGATGCAATTAATTTACCGCTGGCACCTTGTCTAGCACTGGTAGGCGAAGAGGGTACAGGCCTACTATCGACTACCTTACAGCTAGGCGGTACCCCGGAAGCTTATACAGCCAGGGGGTCGGTCAGTGTGACGGCAGCCGAGGTGTATGGGCAAAAGGTTAACGAGGCTCATAGTGATTTTACACTGGTTCAAACGCGGCTAACGCTACAAGAGGGCGTTGCTACCCTACCGGCTGGTGAACATCGTTTTCACGGCTGGATAGATTTGGCGGAATTAGCTAATCCTACGTTAGGCTTATCCATAACTACGACCGGGGTTAGAGTAGAACCTTTGGCGGCCTACGTGCACCCAGGGTTAAAGGTGACGGGCAACCTAGATAACGAGGTTACACTTAACGGAACCTTACGCAATCCTCAAATACAGGGCAAACTTAATTTTTATGATGGTAGTTTTGAAGGTTACCTTTTAAGCGATGTGACCGGTGAATATACTTATGACCAACAGGCTTTGGAGCTGCGACAAGTTTTGGTGCACACGCTGGGCACTACCATTAAACTTAATGGACAGATGGCGGCGGACGGGCAACTGGATTTTACTATTGATGCCCAAGCCATTAAACTAAACCGTTTCCCTGCACTACTAGCCTATGCTAAAGTGGGTGGGGCAGCAGATTTTATCGGTACGATTAAAGGACACTTAGGCGAGCCGCTCTTTGATGGTCGACTCACAGCTGCTGCTATTACTATTAACGGTGAAGAAGTGAACGATATCAATTGGCAGGTTACCAGCCGCGGTGGTTTTGTCAATAAGTTTGAGGGCGATTTTACCCAACGCGCCGGCGGCAAATATAAGGTAGACTTGCTTTTAGACCTGAACCAAGCTTTATTGCAAGGTGATATTGCCGTGCAAGGTGGCAGTGTGCACTCGCTCTTTAAAATGGGCAAAATGGAATACGACCTGGCAGGTAAGCTCGATGGTTTAATTAAGATTAATGAATTTGGCAAAGGTACCGGCATTAGCGTTAACGGTAAAGTACGCGAGGGTAGTATTCGCGGTGTTAAATTCCAAACGGTTGACTTTGCTCTTAATTTCCACCTAGGTGTGTGGCATATTAATAAATTAAAAGCCGTGGAAGAAGATTTGGGCTTTATGCTGGCGCAAGGTACTGTAGATGTGAAAAAGGGCAATATTTCCCTAGAAGTCGGCGGCACGAACACCAGCGCCGAGCTGTTAACCGCTTTTATGCTGGAACCGGTTAGTTTTGATGGTAATATGGACTTTACGGCACAAATCAGCGGTACACTGGATAATCCAGTAGCCAACGGCTCCGTGCAAATTACCCAAGGTCAAGTGAGCGGAGTTACTTTTGATAATTTTTATGGTATGTTTACGCTCAAGGACGATGTTTATCGTCTTGACCAACTGTTTTTAGAAAAAGACATTTACCGCATTAGTGCGTACGGCACTTTACCCCAAGACCTGTTCAGAGCAGAGGAGAACAGGCATAATCCTCAAGCAAGCATGGATATTGAAGTCAAACTGGATAATGCTAATCTGTCCATTTTACCTTCCCTGACACCTTGGGTAGCAATGGCTCAAGGCGAGATTAAAGGTGGACTGAAGGTAGCAGGAACCCTAGAGGAGCCTTCCCTTTACGGCAAGGTGCTTTTGCATGATGGCTTAGTCCAGGTCAAGACAGTTAAAACCTTGTTAGAAAATATTACCCTCGAAGTAGATTTCCAGGGTAAACAAATCGTCCTTAAGGAACTGTCCTCTACGCTAGGCAAAAAGGGTAAAATTTTAGCCCAAGGCAACTTCTCTTTTACCGAGGCCGAAACGGCGCCCTATCTACTGGAAGCTCAACTAGAGCAGGTGGAAATTGATTCCACGATTTTCAAAGGACAGCTCAACGGACAAGCCAAGCTGACGCAAAAGCGGGGACGCCCCCATGTGGCAGGTACTGTACGCTTTGATGATGTCTTGCTGAATTTACCAACACTACCGGAATTTGCTAAAAGTCAGACCAATATTGGCTTGGACCTTAATGTGGAATTCGGGCCTAAAATTCATCTCTTTAATAAATATCTTTACGATTTATGGTTAAGTGGTGGATTGCATATTGGTGGTAGTACAAGGTATACTATTGTCAACGGTACACTTAACGCTCCCCGAGGAACAATTAGTTATTTGCGCACACCGTTTAAATTAACTAAAGCCACGGCGGCTTTTCCGGAGCCGGGCAATCCCTTACCCAGCGTGATGCTGGAAGCGCAAACGCGTTTTGGTCGCTATGACATCTTTATGAAAGTACAAGGACCGGTGGAGCAGATGGAGCTTGCTTTAACCTCCGAACCACCACTGGGGCAACAGGAACTATTTAGGATGCTGACACTAAAAAGCTATGCGGCTGGCGGACAAACCGGTAATAACTCCGATGGTTTTGGGCAGGAAGATGTACAAGGTTTGCTTTCGGCCGGACTACAAATGACCTTCTTGGGCGATGTGGAATATTTAATGAAAGATTTTCTGCAGCTAGACGAATTCCGTGTGTACAACGGTACGGTACGTTCCAGCTTAGGCTTTGATATTGCTAGCCTAAATAATAGGGAAGCCACGAAAGAAGAACGCGAACAGTACAATATCTTAGTAAGCAAATATTTGACGAAAAACATTCTCTTAGGCTATACCAGTAGTTTTGATGGCAAAGATAGTAGCGTTTTTGCGCAACTGAGCCTCAGCAACAAATTAAATCTCAGCTGTTCTGTTGATGAGAAAAAGCAAAAATGGTATGGCGTGGAATATAAAATTAGCTTTTAAAGCGTGAGGAGATCTCCCGATGTTAAATAAGTATGTAGAAGAATTAAAAAAAATAGCCTTATTGACACGGGAGGAAGAACTGGCGCTGTGGCAAGCCAACGAGCAGGGTGATCCGGAGGCGCATCACAAGCTTGTTAGTTCCTATCAACCCTTGGTGTTTAAAGTCGCCATGAGTTTTCATTTACCCAGTGCACAAGCACTGGAATTAATTCAAGAAGGCACCGTGGGACTTTTGGAAGCAGCCGAAAAATTTGACTACCACAAGGGTGTGGCGTTTAGTCTTTATGCTACGCACCGTATTCGTGGCAGAATGCTCAATTATTTGGAACAGGAATACGAAGGGCCGCTTTTATCTTTGGATAGTGAACACGTGCAGGGTAGTGGCGTGTCCTGGGCAGAAAGCTTGGTTTCTCCGGAACCGTCCCCGGCAGAATGGGCAGAACGGGAATTTTTGACCAGTAAAGTGCATGAAGCTTTGGCTAAATTACCGGTGAACGAACAACAGGTGATGACGGGTATTTATTTGCAGGAGCGTTCAGCCGGTGAAATGGCCACCGCAATTCAGGTGACCCCCAGCCATGTTTATCGCTTGCAAAAAAAAGGAGTGCGACGTATCCGTGGGATGCTTTCGCGGTTAATGGCCGAGCTTAAAAAATAAAAAAACAATAAGTAGAAAATGCTAGCAATATGGTGTAAAATAGCGTTATTAAGGGAAAGTAGCTGTTAATCCAAAATTTCGCGAGGTGAAAAAAATCAGTAGTGGAGGACTATAGAAAGATATAAACTACAAGATAGGTGCTGCTCAGCTAGTGCAAGGAAGGAGTGCTTAACATGGCAAGAGGACAGCAAACGATTTGTGAACAAATTAAGAATGTCCGTAGCAATCTGGATAAAGCAGAACAAAGCTTTGATTGTGATCAAGGCTTGCGTGGTGAGCTGGACTTGATGCTAGCAGAGGCAGAGATGAAACACCTCCAGGAAAAAAGAAAAACAGTTTCCTTTTGGAATAGGCAAAAATTAGCTCTCTTTACGGCAATGGCCTTGCTTTTAACCGGCGGTGGCGGTTGGTTATGGGCGAAAAGTACTACTCCACAGGCGGTAGCAGCTGGCGTTGTGGTAGGGCAAGTAACGGTGGAGACACCAGAGCAAGTAGTGCAGCCGCAGGTTAGTTCTGTAGCGGTGGATACAGTTAACGAGGTGCCAGACTCAGCAGCTAATCTAAACGAGCCGCAACCGGCACAGCCACAAGAACAGTTGTCGTCAGTGGCAACGCCGCAGGAAAGCCCAGCTTCACTAACAGAGTTACGAACTTTGGTGCGAGTGGGACGCAAGACGCTAAATAGTGAGAGGTATTAATTATATAGGGGGATTTAGATGAACAAGAAAATGATATTGCGACCATTAGCTTTGGGGGTAACGGCAGTAATGCTTACCGCACTGCCGGTTTTTGCAGAAGAAAAACAACAGGAAATGACACAACCGGAACAAAAGGTTGCAGAACCAGCACCGATAGCTGAGGCTACTACCAATAAGCCGGTAGTAACAGCTGAGCAAAAAACAGCACCGTATGTGGGTACCGTGGTTACGAAAATCTCTGTTACCGGCAATAATGTGGTTAGTTATGACGAGTTTGTAAAAGTCCTCACTTTACAACCGGGACAAGTCTTGACCAAAGAAGCCATAGCCAAAGAAATGCAGGCTATTTACGAAACCGGCTGGTATTATGATGTTAATGTGGACTACAATCCGGTACCGGAAGGGGTAGAAATTACCTATCGCGTACTAGAGAATCCTATTTTCAAAGAATTAAAAGTAGAAGGTAATACCAAGCTCTCCACCGGTAAAATCAAAAACCTCATGGATATGCCAACAGATAAAATTGTTAATACCAAGGATTTAAACGAACGTGTCCGCAAAGTGGAAGCGGAATACAATAAAGCAGGCTATATCCTCGCCCGTGTTGGAGATGTACGGATGTTACCCTCCGGAGAATTAGTACTGGAGATTAACGAAGGCGTTGTGGAAGCTTTCAAAATTAAAGGTAATGTTAAAACCAAGGACTATGTTATTACCCGGGAAATGAAGTTAAAAAAGGGTGAACCATTTAACGCTCAAGCTGCCAGACGCAGTATGCAACGTATTTACAATTTGGGTTACTTTGAAGATGTGAACATTAAATTAAACCCAGGACAGGCACCGAATGCGGTGGATATTGAAATCTCTGTAGTAGAAATGAACACCGGTACTTTTGGTATTGGTGCCGGCTATAGTGATGCCGATGGTTTCTTAGGAATGTTGTCTTTGGGTGACAAGAACTTCCGCGGTACAGGGGACAAGGTTAATGTTCGTTGGGAATTTGGTGGTTCCGGCCATAACAACAGAAACTATGAATTTTCTTATATGCGGCCCTGGTTGGATAAAAAAGAAACCAGCTTAGGCTTTACCTTGTATGATTTAACCAATGAGTACGTAGATTACAATCGCGATGGCGATGAAATTGCCCGCTATGACAAACAGCGCAAAGGACAGGAAGTTACCTTTAGCCGGAGAACCAACAATGAATATATTGTTAACTACGTAACACTTAAAAATCGTGACGACTCTTACAAAGGTGCTGTGGATCATGGTAGACAGTACTTTGAAGAAGGTAATAAAGAAGAACGTCTTAAAGAAAACTTTGGTGTGACTCGTAGCATCGGGTTCACTCGCGTTATGGATACCCGTGATAATATTTATGACCCTCACGAAGGCAAACGCACCTCCTATTCCATTGAATGGGCAGGTATTGGCGGCGACTTTAATTTCACGAAATACTCGGTAGATTATCGTTATTATTATCGTGTCGGTGCTGAAAATGTTCTTGCTCTGCAACTGGGTGCTGGTGGTTCTACCGGAACCATGCCTTTAAGCCAAAGATTTGCTGTGGGTGGTTCTGAAACCCTGCGTGGCTTTGAAGATGACCAGTTTAAAGGTAGCAGTATGTTAAGAGCCTCTTTAGAGTATAGAATGCCCCTTATGAAAAAAGTACAAGGCGTCGTTTTTACTGATGCCGGTTACGCCTGGAGCGAAAGATACAACGAGAACAACTTTGAATTAGGCTTGATAAAATATAGCTACGGTATTGGCTTACGGGTTAATTCACCTTTAGGACCATTGCGTCTGGATTATGGTATTCCAGTTAGCGGTGGCAAGGGTGGACGTTTCCACTTTAGCTTTGGTGGACAATTCTAATTGCCGGGAGCAAGGCCTCAAAAGGAGGAGAACTTATTGAAGGCAAAGTGGCAAGCTTTTGCCGGTGCATTGGTTTGCGGAGCATTATTGCTCAGCTTTGCACCCCCTGCTGAGGCTGAACCCATTACCAGTGTGAGCGTGGAGCTTCAAGATCGTACCGGACGTAGTGGCAAAGAACTTTTGGCTCGCATGAGTGCCAGTATGCGTGTAGTTACGGAGCAGTTGCTGCTAGCACATGATACAGGACAAATCAGTGTAGCACAAAAGGACTATACTCGTTTATTGGGAGAAGTAGGTGACCGGGTACTGACCGGTTACCAGGTTGACAGCTTGAACCTAAGGTTAGGCGCAGCTACTACCGTGACAATTGCCGTTTCGCCTTGGAGCGAAACAGTAGAGGACGTACAAGTGGATTTGCAATTTTCCGGTATTGACGGCAAGATGTCAACGGTGCTTTTACAGCAGGTACCGGAGCTAACGACCATGATTAAAGGCATTGTCCAGGGGGCTTCGCTGGACGCCATTGATTGGGCCGGCGGAGTGTTACGGCAACAGGTGCACGCCGAATTAGCACAACGTTTGCCGGAGTTCAAAGCTGCGGTAGAGATGACGCGAAGCGGCAAACAAGTATCAGTACAGGTTATTATTTATCCGGTAGGTCAAACCATTAAAAATGTGCAATTTGAGCTATTGTCCGAAACCGTGCCGAATATTCTTTTTATTGAGGCCAAAGAACGCTTGCGTCAGCAAGTTGACGAGATTAGAGGGTTACCCTTGCAGTATGCACTGACCCATCAGCAAGCACTGGAACAACGCTTGTTAGATAGTGTGTGGCAGGAAAAAGTGGTCGGGGTTTATGATTTAACACCGACAGTGCAGATCACCCCGGGTCCCGATGCTCTGGTTACCATCAGGTTGGAAGCCAATAAATATAAATTATGGTTTGAAGGCTACGGTGATTTGGGGCGTTCCAAAAACAATATTTCTGGGCGGGCACATTTTGGCAAATACATTTCGCAAAGTTATGAATTTTTTACGGAAGTATCTTTGGTTGTTGATGGGATGCAGTGGGAAATCGCTCCCGGCCTGGCCAAGCGGTGGGGTAAGAGTACCCTTAGTTATGCCCGAAGAATTTCTGATAGTGAAAACGATTATCGTTTAGACTATGACCTGTCCCCCAAATGGCATTTGCGGGCGGAACATTTTACCGGTAGTGGTACTACGGAGTTTGGCGTGCGTTATCGTATCCACGAATTCTTGAGTGCAGAATATGTTTATTCTAATGACAAACCTTATTTACGGCTGGTAGGAAATTTGTAAGCTAGTTGAAAGAATAGCAGGAGACTGTTATAATAAAAAAGCATGAAAATTTAAACTTGAAGAGAGTAGGGATGACTATGTTAAGAACCTTAGGGAACAAAAAGACAGTAAAAGTTATTTCGTTAACCATCGCAGCCATTTTCGTATTGGGCGTGTTTGGTATTGCGTTAACGCAAAGTGGAATGAGCAGTGTGGCTTCCGCAGCCGCTACAGAATCTGCTGTGGGCGTAGTTAATTATCAATTATTAATGAGCCAAAGTCCTGACATGAAGAACGTGCAAGTAACCATGCAAGAAGCCGTCAAAGAAGCGCAAACTGAATTCCAAAGTAAAAGTGCTGATATGAAGGACGATGAAAAACAACGTTATTATGCACAACTGCAAGAGCGTTTAGCGAATAAAGAACGTGAATTAATTGACCCGGTACAGAAAAAAATTGATGCAGCTATTGAAAAAATTGCCAAGAAAAAAGGTTTGTCCGTTATTGTCGATAAAGGCATTGTTGTTTATGGCGGTGTGGACATTACTGGTGAAGTGGGTTCCGCTATTACCGGTAAATAAGACGAGCTAAGACCGGGCCTGGATTACCGGGCCCGGCTTTCTGTCGTAGAGCGCAAGGAGGACTGACATGCGTTGGATTTGTTGTGCCATCATTGTAACAGGCGTGCTAGTGTCCGCTTGCGGCCACTTTACTACAGAGCCTGCTGCTAAACTTGCCGTGATTGATTGGAACAAGGCGCGGGCAGCACATGGACAGTATGTTGCCTTGCAACAAGCCGAAACTGCGGTTAAATTTGCCGTGCAATTCCGAGAGGAACAGTTGGTGCTTGGTAAGCAGCAACTATCCTTAGTTCAGAAAATGCGAACCTTGAAAGAACAGGGACAAGCTAGTTTTGTGCAGGCCGAGGTTGCCACTAAACTGGCCGAACGGGAAATTGTGGAACGAGAGCAGTTTGCAGGCAAGCAGCGGCAAGCCGAAGCCACAGCGGCGCAGCAAGTCCAAGCTGCACGGGCACAGGTACTTAGCAAGTATCAGTTAAACATTGTCAATTTGCGTTTGCGTTTGGAAAATGTTACCCTCGAAAAGACGGAAAAGGCGGCACTTCTGCAAACGCTGGCGGCAACCTTAGCTGCGCAGAAAAAAGAGCTGGACGCTGTGGAACGACAGCGACAAGCTTTGGTGGTGCAGCTGTTAGCTCCTCAAAGACAACAGCTAGCACAAAACTTGCACGCTTATGAGCAAGCCCTAGGAGCGCAGCTGCTTAGCGGTAACAAGGGACGGGGCGGTACGCCGTTAACCAAAGGGCCGGAAGAATTGGCCAACCTCTTGCAAGCTATGGACAAACAAATTGAAATTAAAGAACAAGCTAGAGATCAAGTGCGAGAGCAAATTGATCAAGATATTACGGCAGCCTTGGCCGCGTGTACGCAGGGCAAGGGTTATAGCCTAGTGCTCAAAAATGTGAGAAAAAACTTGCAGGCTACAGACGTAACGACCGCTGTATGTGCACAAATAAGTAAACTAAAAAACTAAAGTGAAAGAGGTAATGCAGTAATGAAAAAGTTTTTAGTAATAGCTCTGATGGCGGTATTTGTTTTGATGGCAGCCGGTTGTAGCGGCCGTAATGCTGATTTTGGTACGGTAGATATGAAACGCATCGAGGCAGAAAGCCAAGTTTATAAAAGCATTAGAGATGAAGTGATGACTAAGGGCACAGCTTTGCAAACAGAAATGATGCAAGCTGCTGAAGGCAAAAGCCAAGAAGAAGCTCAAAAAATCATGCAAGAAAAGTCTGCTGAGATGAAAGTTGTACAAGCGGAAGCCCAAAATAAACTTAAAACAAGCTTTGATGCTGCACTTAATGGCGTAGCTAAAGAGAAAAATCTAGGTGCTATTTTGGTTAAAGAAGCAGTTCCTCAGGGCGGCGTGGACGTTACTGATGACATTTTGAAAAAAATGCAATAAATGCTTGGTCAAGTAAGGGGCGGACTTGTACGTCCGTCCCTTCTTGTTTATCAGGATTCAAAATGAATGGTCAAGAATTTCTTGGTTATTCATTTTTGATCCTAAGCAGAGTAAAGAGGGAAAAATAGGGGGATTTGTGATGAAAAAGACACTAAGGGAATTAGCAACCTTGCTTCAAGGGCAACTGGATAGTTCCACGCCAGAAATGTTGATTGACGGGGTTAATGGTTTGGAAGAGGCTACGGCGACGGAAATTTCTTTTGCGGTACCACCTTATATTGAAGCCTCACAGGCTTCTCGGGCAGGCGCACTGGTTTTGCCTGTGGACGCACAGTACCAAGGTAAAGCCGTGATTCGAGTAGCCAACCCGCGGGCAGCTTTTGCACAGCTCTTAGATATTTTTCGCCATCCCGAGGAAGTAGAACGGGTGATTAGTTCGCAAGCTGTTATTGACCCAACAGCGGTTCTTGGCAAGGACGTGGCGATCTTGCCTTTTGCTGTAATTGCGGCTGGAGCTGTGATTGGCGACAATACGGTTATTTACCCCCATGTTTATATTGGTAAAAATGTTCAATTAGGGGCAGATTGCGTAATTTATCCTAGCGTTACCATTAGGGAGAACTGCCTGGTGGGCGACCGGGTGATTTTACAAGCCGGAGCGGTTATTGGCGGCGATGGTTTTGGCTATATTACTACCGCAGGTAAACATAGTAAAGTCCTACAAGCAGGTAATGTGGTGCTCAAAGATGACGTAGAAATTGGTAATAACACCTGTATTGATAGAGCAACAGCCGGTAGCACCGTGATTGGAGCCGGTACAAAAATTGATAACTTGGTTCATTTAGGACATAATGATGTTTTAGGAGACAATTGTTTAGTTGTTGCCCAAGTAGGGCTTTCCGGTAGCACCGTAGTCGGCAATAATGTTACTTTGGCTGGTCAGACCGGTAGCGTGGGACACATTCAAATTGGTGATAACTGCGTATTTGCTGCTCGTAGCGGCATTACGAATAATGTAGAAGCTAATTCGTTCTGTGCTGGTTTCCCAGCGGTTCCCCATCGAGAATGGTTGAAGCAGGAAGTTTCCTTGCGCAAGGTGGGCGATTTGATTAAAAAGGTGAAAGAACTGGAAAAAGCCCTGGCGCAATTACAAAAATGAGTAACTAGTGAGAGCAGGAGTAGTGGATGACGCGCAAAATTTTGACTATAATTTTACTCGGTGTTTTAAGCGGTAGCGCTAGTGTGGGTGAAGCGAGAACGCTTCTTAGCGGAACTTCGGGGAGCATTAATATTCCTTCCGCCCATGTGCGGTTTTTAGGGCAGGGGGCAGTTACTTGGCAACATACTTCTACAGCAGAGGTGGTAGCGGGTAACCTAGTGGCTTTACCGAACTTAGAAGTAAGTTTTAGTCATTGGAGTCCGGACGCTGGGGCTACGTTTAACCAAGTGAGCGCTAAATATCAATGGCAACCGGAAACCCTGGTGTCACCGGCTTTCGCAGTGGGTATGGAAGATTTTGCCGACCAAAAACAGCGTAGTGCCTATCTCGTTGCCAGTAAGGATCTGTTGTGGGGACTGCGGTTTCATGTCGGTGTCGGGACGGGACGTTTCGACCGGGGGTTTGTGGGTGTGGAAAAACAGTTCAAAGTTAACAGCAAGCGCTATAATTTAGGCGTGATGACAGAATATGACGGCGTTAATTTTAATTATGGACTGACGGTACCGGTAGTTAAATTTGTGCAAGCAGAATTAGGAATGCGCAGTGATAAATTTTATGCCGGTGTGCATGGAACTTTTTAAGTAAGACGAGGTGAAGCTAATGGTTGGTTATTGGAGCATGAAATTTATTAGTTGGCTCGTGTGTATTGCGCCTAAGTGTCTTAACAAGCTAGTGGCAGCTGGTTTAGGGAAGCTAGCGTGGCTAGCGACACCAACGTGGCGCAAAGTCATGGCCGTAGAAAATATTAAAGAATGTTTGGGCTTGCCGGAGCAAAGAGCGCAAGCGATAGCTAAGGAAAGTGTGGAACGGTTCGGACGCATGATTGTAGAAGTCTTGAGCTATCCCAAAATCAATTTGGCTAATTTGCCTACCTATGTTCAGGTGGAAGGCCTAGCATATTTAGATGCCGCCTACAAACAAAATAAAGGCGTGCTTTTGTGTACCGGTCACTACGGTAACTGGGAAATGTTGGGCACGGTGGTGGCGCTTTTGGGCTATCCGCTCTTAAGCATTGCTCGGAAGCAAAACAATCAAGGCATGGATGCTTTTATTAATGAGTATCGAGCAATGACCGGACAAAAAATCACCTATAACCACGGTGAAAATAATATGCTGGCCATTAACCGCATTGTACGTGATAAAAAAATTCTGGGTGTTATTTATGACCAAGATACCGGCCATGACGGTATTCATACCACCTTGTTTGGTAAACCGGCAGTAGTACCACCGGGGGCAGCTATTTTGAGTAGAATTCACGGTGCACCCATGCTCCCTATTTTTATACACAACCAGCCTGATGGTACGTTGGTCGCCAAAATTTATCCCCCTGTGTATACTGCTAAAACTAAGGATAAAACCGCCGATATTCGGCAAGCCATGGACGAGCTGATTGTGATTTGCGAACAAGAAATAGTTAATGACCCGGCCATGTGGTTTTGGGTTCATGACCGTTGGAAAGACGGCAGAGAAAAATATAAAAAAACCTTGGAAGGAGGGCAGCACTAATGACAAAATGTCAGCAACAAACCGTAGCGCAGGCTGTAACCTACGCAGGTGTGGGACTGCATTCCGGTCAAGAAACAGAGCTAAAGCTGTTACCGGGAGCGGTGAATACGGGTATTGTCTTTGTGCGCACGGATTTACCGGGAAACCCAGAGATTCCCGCACGACCGCAAAATGTTACGTCTACGGTGAAAGCCACCACCGTTAGTGTGGGCGGCGCCGAAGTATTTACGATTGAACACTTGATGGCGGCACTTTCCATGCTGGGCATTGATAACTGCCGCATTGAGATGTCCTCACCAGAGCCACCGGTTACTGATGGTAGTGCCGGTGTTTTCACAAACCTGATTTTGCAAGCGGGCGTGCAGGTGCAAAATGCCCAGCGCCAAGTTTTCGCTGTCGATCGAGCCTTTGCCGTTCACGATGGAGATAAATACATTTGTATTTTACCCTACGACGGCTACAGAGTTTCCTTTACTTCCATTAATGCCCATCCGCTTTTGGGAACCCAATATTTTGATATTGAGTTGACCAAGGAAAGTTTCTTGCGAGAAATAGCTACGGCTAGAACGGTGGCGTTCATGAGCGAAGTCGAGCAAATGCACAAAATGGGCTTAGGCCTAGGTGGTAATACAGAGAATGTAGTAGTGTTTGACGAGCAGGAGATTTTGTCCGTGCCTCGTTTTGAAAACGAACTCATTCGGCACAAAATTTTGGACGTGATTGGGGACTTGTTCCTCTTGGGACCAATTAAAGGTCACGTGATTGCAGTCAAGACTGGGCATGCTTATAATGCTGAAATTGCCAGACAGATTGAAGCTTATCGGAATAAAGGAGAAAAAACAACATGATTACTTTAGAAGCAAAAGAAATTCAAAAAATTATCCCTCATCGTTATCCCTTACTCTTGGTGGACAGAATTTTGGAATTGGAACCCCTAAAACGTGCTGTTGGTGTCAAAAATATTTCGATGAACGAAATGCAATTTTTGGGACATTTTCCAGGAGAGCCGATTATGCCTGGTATTATGCTCATTGAGGCCATGGCTCAAGTGGGCGGTGTGGCTATGTTGTATCCAGCTGAAAATCGTGGTAAGATTGCCGTTTTTGGTAAAATTGATAAAGTGCGTTTCCGCAAACAGGTAGTGCCTGGTGACCAAGTTATTACCACTGCCACCGTTACTAAAATTCGTGGCAATATGGGCGTTATTTGGTGCGAAGGCACGGTAGACGGTAAAGTTGCTTGTGAAGGCGAGTTTACTTTTGCCATTATGGACCCCAAAGAATAAAAACAAGTAGAAATCATTAGCTATTGGCAGATAATTAGCGTAATTGAGATTAAAATCAATGATTTTGCGAGTTTATGAGATGTTAATTATCCAATTAATTAATGACTATATGATAAATGTTTTTAAAATAAGTGAGATTATTATTGGGGAGTGGAGATAATGGGATTTGATTCGGTAGTAATGCCGCTTCGCAAAATTCACGAAACTGCGGTTGTGCATAAAGGGGCTATTTTAGGTAAAAATGTGGAAATTGGCCCCTATGCGGTAATTGGACCAAACGTGGTTATTGGTGATGGTACTAAAGTTCATGCTCATGTGGTGATTGACAATTGGACGACCATTGGGAGAAATTGTGAGTTTTTCCCAGGGTGTTCTATTGGTGCAGACCCGCAGGACTTGAAATTTGCCGGAGAAAAGACCTATACCGTGATTGGTGACGGGGTGCACGTGCGTGAATGTGCTACGATTAACCGCGCCACCGGTGAAGAAAATGAAACCAGACTGGGTAATAATGTTTTAATGATGGCCTATACCCATGTTGCCCATAACTGTATTGTCGGCAATAATGTTATTATGTCCAATGTGGCTACTTTGGCCGGGCACGTGACGGTAGAAGACCGTGTAGTTATTGGTGGTTTGGCGGCAGTTCATCAATTTGTTAAAGTAGGACGCAACGCCATGATTGGCGGTATGTCCAAAATTGTCCAAGATATTCCTCCGTTTGTGATTGTAGACGGCAATCCTGCTCATGTGGCAGGGTTAAATAGTGTGGGCATTTCTCGCGCCGGTGTGGCACCGGAAATTCGTTCTAACCTAAAAAAAGCTTACCGGATGTTGTATCGTTCGGGGCTGACTTTGGATCAAGCGGTAGCCATGATGGAACAAGAACTGGACAGTAGCGAAGAAGTTGAACATATGTTGCGTTTCTTACGTAATGTTGAACGCGGCATTTGCCGTGGTCGCAAAGACTAGGAGGACCATAGATGGAAACATTAGGTTTGTTATCCGGCGTGGGGCATTTGCCGGTAGAGGTGGCACGTGCCGCTAAAGCCAGCGGGTATCACGTTGTCGCCATTGGTGTGGTTCCGGGTATTGATACAGAGCTGGCCTCGGTAGTCGATGCTTATTATGATATTCATATTGGGAAATTGGGGAAGATTATTAGTACCCTCAAGCAAAATAAGGTGACGGTGGCCACCATGATTGGCAAAGTCACCAAAGAAATACTCTACAGCGAAGGTGCGATTATTCCTGATTTTAGGGCAATCAAACTTTTGGCAGGTCTACCTAATCGCAAAGACGATACAATTATGAATGCCATTGTTAGAGAATTAGAAGTAGAAAAAATTCATGTTATGGATCAGACGCTTTTAATTCAACCCTTATTACCAGCAGCCGGCGTTTTGAGTAAACGTCAGCCTACAGCAGAGGAACTGGCAGATATGGAATTTGGCTTTGCCGTGGCCAAAGAGATTGGACGTTTGGATATTGGGCAAACTGTGGTCGTTAAAGCCAAAGCCGTAATTGCGGTAGAAGCCCTTGAAGGCACGGATGCCTGTATTGTTCGCAGTGGTGCTTTGAGTAAAGGCGTGATTGTGGCGAAGACCGCTAAACCGGCACAGGATAATCGTTTTGATATGCCCAGTGTGGGTGTGAAGACCATTGAGTCCATGCTGACGGCCGGAGCTACGGGGCTGGTTTTTGAAGCTGGCAGGACATTACTTGTGGAGCGCGAACAAACTTTGGCGTTAGCCGATGCACATAACTTGGTAGTTGTTGCAAAATAAACAAAAAATGTGAAAAATTACAGGGTGGACAAGACGTCCATCCTGTTTTTATGTTATAATATACTTTGATTAATTGTGTCTAAGTTTCTGAACCAAGGAGAACTTGGTGTGCTAAGTTAAGAGTGACAGGTTAATTCACACGAAAGGATTGAGTGTGATGAGAATAATGATTTCAGCAGGCGAAGCTTCTGGCGATGTTCATGCCGCTGCTTTGACTAAAGCCTTGCTACAACTAGAACCCACGGCAGAAATTTACGGTATGGGCGGACAAGGTCTGCGTGACGCCGGTGGGGAAGTACTATTTGATATTAAAGACCATGGTGTGATGGGTTTAGTAGAAATTATTTGCAAATTACCTGATTTATTTCGGTTGCGGAGTAGTTTTGCCGAAGTAATGGCTACCCGTCGTCCAGATTGTTTGGTTATTATTGATTATCCGGGCTTTAATATGCGCTTAGCCAAGGTGGCACGGGCGCAAGGTATTCCCGTTATTTCTTTTATTAGTCCTTCTGCGTGGGCGTGGCGTAAAGGTCGCGCTAAAAGCGTAGCCCAGCTGGTGACCAAGGTCGCCGCCATTTTCCCTTTTGAATATGAAGTGTACAAAGCAGCCGGTGCTGATGTAGAATTTATGGGGCACCCTTTAGTAGATATTGTGCACACCAACTTAACCGTGGAAGCAGCTTGTTTAAAAGCTGGTAAACATCAGGGTAGACCCTTGGTTTTATTATTACCGGGGAGCAGACTCCAAGAAATTAAATTGTTGCTGCCAGATATGCTGGCCGCCGCCAAACTTATTCGTCAGGCTAATCCCCAGATAGAGTTTGCCATGCCCAGAGCCGGCACTATTCCTATGGAACTATTGACAACGGCTATTGCAGAGGCTGGTGTGCCTGTTACCATCACCGAGGGTGATAATTACGATATGATGAGCGTGGCTGATGCAGCTTTGGCTGCCAGCGGCACGGTGACTTTGGAAGCAGCACTGTGCGGTTTGCCGACAGTGATTATTTATCGCACGTCGCCGCTTACCGCTTTTATTGTGAAACGCTTGTTGACCATTCCCGATATTGGCTTGCCCAACATTGTGGCAGGTCGGCATATTTTGCCGGAATTATTACAAGCTGATGCCAGTCCTGAGAAGATGAGCGCAGCTATTTTGCAAATGTTGGAACCTACAGCATATGCACGCCTACAAGCAGATTTAGACTTCGTTAAAGAACGTTTGGGAGCACCAGGAGCTGTACGGCGCGTAGCCGAACTTACCTTGAGAGTTGCGGGAGATAAAGCATGAATTTATATTTGAGAATTTTAGGGTACATCAAACCCTATTTGACACGCCTGGTAATTGCCGCTTTTTGTACAGCTATGGCTGCTGCGGGTAATCTCTATGTGCCGTGGATTATTAAAGACGTGATTGACCAAGTTTTGGCCGAAAAAAATGGCGAAATGCTCAATGTGATTGCCGTGGGCATCATTATTATTTTCTTTGCTCGAGGGGTATTTTTCTATGGGCAGAGCTATCTCATGAGCTATGTCGGCGAAAAGGTTATCATTGATATCCGGGCTGCCGTTTATTGCAAATTACAACGCTTGAGTGTTTCTTTTTATGATAAAAATAAAACCGGTACAATTATGAGCTATGTGACCAATGATGTGTCCGCGCTGCAATCAGCCATGGTGCAAAATACCATTGAGATGATTACCGAGGGCTGTATTTTAATTGGTTCTATTGGCGCCATGATTTATTTGGATTGGAAACTCACTCTTTTTACTTTTTGTACTTTTCCGGTAGTATTGTGGTTGATGGATATTTTTGGCAAGAGAATTCGTTCCTCCGGTCGCCGCATCCAAGAGTGTACTGCCGATATTACCTCCGTTTTGCAAGAAACAGTAGCTTCTGCCCGTGTTATTAAATCTTTTGTGCGGGAAGACTACGAGATTGACCGTTTTCAGTATCAAAACACGGCCAACTTTGAAGCTAATATGAAAAACGCCCAGTTGATGGCTCTGCTTACTCCGGTGATTGAGTTTGTAGCAGCGATTGGCGTCACGGCGATTATTTGGTATGGCGGCAGCAGTGTGATTAACGGCGAAATTACGGCCGGTTCCCTGGTGGCCTTTCTTGTTTATGCTGTTAATATTTCTAACCCTATTAAACGGCTGACCAGAGTTGTCGGTAACATTCAACGAGCGTTGGCAGCGGCGCAAAGGGTTTTTGATATTATCGACCTGCAAGAAGAAGTGGAAGAAATTAAAGGCGCACAGGTTTTGCCTCAAGTGCAGGGCGACGTGGTTTTTGACAAGGTGAGTTTTGCCTATAATCCAGAGGAGCCGGTGCTGGAAAACCTGCAATTTCATGCTCACGCTGGTGAAGTAGTGGCTATTGTCGGTCCCTCCGGAGCCGGTAAATCCACGATTGCCAATCTGTTACCACGGTTCTATGATGTTACTGGCGGCAAAATTTTGATTGACGGTCACAACGTTGCTGATGTTACGCTTAATTCTTTAAGAGAACAGGTAGGCATTGTACCTCAGGAAACCATTCTTTTTAACGGAACCCTCTTTGATAATATTCTCTACGGACGCCTGGAAGCAACTCGGGAGGAAGTGGAAGCGGCTGCCAAAGCGGCCAATGCTCACAATTTTATTTCGGAATTGCCTGCTGGCTATGAAACCATGCTAGGTGACCGCGGGGTCAACTTGTCCGGTGGTCAAAGACAGAGAATTTCCATCGCTCGTGCGATTTTGAAAGATCCTAGAATTTTGGTTTTGGATGAAGCGACCTCGGCCTTGGATACTGAAAGCGAACGCGTGGTACAAGAAGCGCTGGATCGCTTAATGGTGGGGAGAACCTCCTTTGTCATAGCCCATCGTTTGTCCACGGTAAAAAATGCCGACCGTATTATTGTGCTGGAAAAAGGTAGAATTGTAGAAACCGGTGGTCATGATGAATTAATGGCTAGTGATGGGCTGTATGCGCATCTTTACCAAATCCAATATCGCGACAAAGAAGCGAAATGAGGTTAATTAATGTATATAATTTATAATTTGGTTATTTCCGTTGCCTTTATTTTCATATTGCCGTATTTTCTGTACCGCAGCTTTTGCGAAAAGGGCTTTCCCAAGCGCTTTAGGCAAAGTCTGGGGCGGATTACTGATGCCGAAATTGCCGCTGTTGCGCACAAAGATTGTATCTGGATTCACGGTGCTTCGGTAGGCGAAATAGTAGCCACCAGCCCCTTGGTTAAGGAAATTCGCAAAGCTATGCCAGAGGTGAAGATTTTAGTTTCAGCGGTTACTACCGGTGGCTATGACATGGCTCATCAGATTATTCCCGAAGCAGATGCCATTATTTATTTTCCGCTGGATTTGCCCTTCGTGTCGGAGTCTTTTGTCAAGCGCATTATGCCTCGAGTTTTTTTGCCGGTAGAAACAGAACTGTGGCCTAACTTCTTGCGGGCTGTGCGTTTGCGCAAAATTCCCGTCATGATGGTTAATGGTCGAATTTCTGATAAATCGGTCAAAAGCTATCGCTATTTATATGGCATTTTGGAAGATATGCTCGGCAGTGTGACTAGATTTTGTATGCAGTCCAGTATTGATGCGGAATATATTGTGCATCTGGGTGCGGATAAAAGCAAAATTTTTATAACCGGCAATACCAAGTTTGACCAAACTTATGCAGAGGTTACGCCTGAGGATTTGGAGCGCTATAAGCAAGAATTGGGTATTACCGATTGTTTTCCGGTTATCGTCGGCGGTAGTACTCACCCCAGCGAAGAAAAAGCCTTGTTTGATGCTTTTAAAGTTATTCAAAATACTTATCCCAAAGCTCGCCTCATTATTGCTCCTCGCAAAACAGCACGCATTGACGAGATTGTGAAGCTTAGTCGGCAAGCCGGTTTTGAAGTAGGTTTGCGTTCCCAGCTCTTAACGCTGGTTGGTGACAGACCACAGTATCCGGTACTGCTCATTGACACCATTGGGGAATTAGGCCGCATTTATGCAGTAGGCGACATTGTTTTTGTAGGCGGCAGCTTGATTAAGCACGGCGGACATAATGTTCTTGAACCGGCGGCTCATGCTAAACCTATTATCGTAGGACCTAATATGTATAATTTCAAAGACTCTTTTGCCCTTTTAAATAAGGTTGGTGCTTGTCGCCAGATCAAAGCTAGTAAAGAACTAGTGGCGGTACTACTAGAAATCATTGGTGATGACACTGTGCGTGAGCAAATGGGCAAGGCCTCGTTGCAGGTGATCTGTGAAAATAGAGGTGCAGCTGTTCGCAGCATTGATTATTTGCGAGAACTCATGGATTTAACCGGCAGCCATGTGGAAGCTCATTACAAAATTAATACCCGTAACATTAATGATGAGGGTGGAACCAGAATGCGTCGCGGCGATGCGGTGACCCAGTATTTGTATCAGCTGGCGCACGGTCACGACAATACGCTTATTGATTGGTTAGTTTTGGGTACTCTGCGTTGCTTCTCGGTGATGTATGAACTAGGGGTACGGCTTAAACTCAGTATGTATAAGCACGGCCTTTGCAAACAAAGCAAGCTGTCTTGTTGCGTGATTAGTATCGGGAACATTACGGTAGGTGGTACGGGAAAAACCCCGACAGCACAGAAAATGGCCGTAATTATTCAAAATATGGGCTATCGAGTTGTAATTTTGAATCGTGGTTATCGCTCGCATTGGGAGAAAGATATCGGTGTAGTTTCCGATGGCAAAAAGATTTATATGACGGCCTACGAAGCAGGCGATGAAGCCTACTTGATGGCCAAAACCCTACCGGGGATTCCGGTGGTTATCGGCAAAAAGCGTTCGGTGACCGGAGAATTTGCGGTGAAGAAGCTCAAAGCTGAAGTTATTATTATGGATGACGGCTATCAACATTGGCAGCTCTATCGTGATTTAGATGTAGTACTAGTGGATACGCTGAATATGTTCGGTAATGGCTGCTTGTTGCCACGGGGAACTTTGCGTGAGCCACTGGCCAATTTGGACCGTGCCGGGATGTTCTTGTTAACCAAGACAGATCAAAGCTCCACCCTTTCACGGGAAGTTTTGCGGACGACTTTGGAAAAACACAATGCCTTGGCACCGGTGATTGAAAGTGTGCATAGACCCTGTAATTATGTGGAAATTGCTGATTGGTACAAGGGGCTGCGTTCCCATACCAAATCTTTGGAAGACTTGGCAGGGCAATCCGTGATGGTGTTCTCTGCTATCGGTAATCCGTCCTCTTTTGAACAAACGTTAACTGACGTGCAATTAAACATTGAAGAAGCCATTCGCTACCCGGATCATCATGATTATGGGATGTTAGAAATGCAATACATTATGGAACGAGCCATTCGCAAAAACGTTACGGCTTTAATTACTACGGCCAAAGATGCCGTTAAAATCCCTACGGAATTTATTTATTTCGACCGAGAAGTACCACTTTACGTTTTAAACATGGAAATTCAAATTACCGAAGGCCGTGATGCCTTCCAAGCTACCATATTACAAGCAATTGCAAAGGAGACAACCGCAAAATGAAAGTATTATGTGTAATTCCGGCTCGTTATGCTTCTACCCGTTTGCCGGGAAAACCCTTAGCTTTAATTAATGGCAAACCCATGATTCAACATGTGTATGAACGTGCCACCCAGGCAGTCCTGCCGGAAGCAGTGATTGTGGCTACCGATAGCGAATTAGTACAGGAAGCAGTAGAGGCTTTTGGTGGTCAGGTAATGATGACCTCCCCAGATCACCCCAGCGGTACCGACCGTTTGGCGGAAGTAGCACTTAACTACCATGATGTAGACGTGATTGTGAATGTGCAAGGGGACGAACCTATGATTCCACCGGAAGTGATTGATCGCTTGGCGCAAGCTTTTGTGGAGGACCCAGAGCTAAATATGGCTACGCTTAAAACTCTGATGCCGGAAGCTGATTACAATAATCCCAATGCGGTTAAAGTTGTAACCGACCAAAACGGCTATGCCCTTTATTTTTCCCGCAGTTTATTACCCTATCCCCGCAAGAAAACGGCGGATTTTAAAGTCTATAAACACGTGGGAATTTATGCCTATCGCCGGAACTTCCTTTTACGCTATGCAGCTTTTGAGCCCACCCCCTTAGAGCAAATTGAGGGACTGGAACAATTGCGCGTCTTGGAAAATGGTTACAAAATTAAAGTCTTGGAAAGTAAATTCCAAGGCATTGGTATTGATACTCCGGAAGACTTATTGGCAGTAAATAAATTATTGGCCGCAGCGGCAGACAAAAAATAAGCAGTGCGGGCGCTTAGCCCGGTCGATATTTTTGCAGGTAGGGAAAGGAAAGTGATGTTATGCAGATCGTCAAAGTTGGTTCTTATGAAGTAGGAGCTGGTCGCCCCATGCTACTAATGGCAGGCCCGTGCGTGTTAGAAGGCTACGAACACAGCTTAGCTATTGGTCAAGCGGTACAAGCGATTGCCCAAAAGCTAGGTATGCCCTATGTGTTTAAAGCGTCCTTTGATAAAGCGAACCGTTCTTCTTATAGTTCTTTTCGAGGACCTGGTTTAGAGGAAGGGCTGCAAATTCTTGCACAAATCAAAAAAGATTTGGGCGTACCTGTTGTTAGTGACGTTCATGAACCTAGTCAAGTAGAAAAAGCAGCAGAAGTGTTGGATATTTTGCAAATACCGGCATTTTTATGTCGACAAACCGACTTGGTCTACCAAGCGGCTAAATACGGCAAAGTTATTAATGTGAAAAAAGGGCAGTTTTTAGCGCCTTGGGATATGAAAAACGTGATTGCTAAAGCTGAAGAAGCTGGCAATAAAAATATTATGCTCACCGAACGAGGCGCCAGCTTTGGCTACAATGCCTTAGTGACGGATATGCGTTCCCTTCCGATTATGCGTGCTTTGGGCTATCCTGTCGTCATGGATGCTACTCATAGCGTTCAGATTCCCGGTGGGCAAGGTACAACTTCTGGTGGGCAAAGTCAGTATGTACCCCATATGGCACGGGCAGCTGCTGCCGTGGGAGTGGACGCTTTGTTCCTGGAAGTCCATGATAATCCTACAGTAGCCTTGTCCGATGGGGCTAATATGGTACGCATTGATGAATTGGAAACACTACTGCGGGACGTGCTCGCCATTGATAAAATCGGCAGAAGAGAAGCGTAAAAGTACAAGCCCCAGGCACTAAGCACCTGCGTTTTGGCTTCAAAAGTTGACAGGTAAAATCTGGTGGCGGCGGGGCGGCTTAGGAAGGTTATGAATACAAAGGTTTGCTGCAAAGGAGCGATTAAGAGATGCTAGAACTTGCACGTGAGGTTTTAAAAATGGAAGCGGAAGCGATTTTGGAATTAGTACCACGCATTGATGAACATTTTGCGGCGGCCGTGGACATGATTTTGGCGTGTCCAGGACGAACGGTGATTACCGGCATGGGTAAGTCCGGCATTATCGGTAGGAAAATGGCTGCAACCTTGGCCAGCACCGGAACGCCTTCGTTTTATTTACATCCAGCCGAAGGTATTCATGGGGATTTAGGCATGGTGACTGCCCAAGACGTGGTCATTGCTCTGTCTAATAGCGGTGAAACCGGAGAAGTTTTGCATATTTTGCCCTCTCTGCGCCGTATTGGTGCAAAAATCATTGCTATGGTGGGTAAGCCTGATTCTGCACTGGCAAAAAATGCCGATGTGGTTTTAGACGTAGGGGTGTCCAAGGAAGCTTGCCCTTTGGGTTTAGCCCCGACTTCCAGTACCACTGCGTGTTTAGCTTATGGCGATGCCCTAGCTGTGGCGCTACTATCCAAACGCAAGTTCACGGCTAGCCAGTTTGCCGTTTTTCATCCTGGTGGGTCCTTAGGACGAAAACTCCTCATGACAGTAGCAGATATCATGCACAAGGACGAAGAAAATCCGGTGGTTAGGGGGGACATGAAAGTACAAGAGGCCCTTTTTGTTATTACTGACAAAGGTTTGGGTGCTGTTTCCGTGGTAGATGAAAAAGAGCAAATGATTGGGGTTCTCACTGATGGCGATATTCGCCGTGGTTTGTCCCAAGGCTTTAGCTTTTTGACTCGTCCGGTGACAGAGCTGATGACCAAATCACCCAAAACCATTACCCAAGATAAATTAGCGGCGCAAGCCCTCCACCTGATGGAAAGTAACCACCCACGGCCGATTACTGTTTTGCCGGTACTAGATGACCGGCGGCACGTTATAGGTTTGCTCCACATGACGGATCTCGTGCGCCAAGGCGTGGTATAAAAATAGGGCGGAAGCTTTCTTCCTATAGGAGAAGGGGTGGGGACAGATGAAAAAACTAGAAACAATTCGCCTTTTGGCACTGGATGTGGACGGCGTCTTAACGGACGGCGGCATTATCATAGGGCAGGACGGTGAATTGTGCAAAAGGTTTCACGCTCAAGATGGTCTGGGGATTAGTTGTGCTTTGCGTAATGATTTAATCATAGCCATTATTACGGGACGCACAAGTCAGATTGTTAGCCAACGAGCACGAGAACTAGGTATTACTGAAATTTATACCGGCATTAAGGATAAGAGCCTAGTTTTGAATAAGTTAGCAGTTAACCATCGGTTAGACCTTAGTCAGGTCGCCTATATGGGTGATGACCTCAACGATTTGCCGGCGTTACACCTAGCAGGCTATGCCTGTGCTCCGGCTAATGCCGTGAGTGAGGTACAAGCCTGCGCTGACCTAGTTACGCAAGCTTGCGGCGGTGCCGGTGCAGTACGGGAAGTAATAGAAAGTATTCTAAAAGCACGGGGCATCTGGGAGCAGGTAGTGGCCTCTTATGTGCAAAAAGGACAGGGAGATTCTCAATAATGTGGCTGTATTATTTATTAAAAACAATGAGTTGGATAATTTACCATTTGCCCTATAAGGTGGTGGTGTGGATTGGCTATGTTTTGGGCCACATCTATTGGTTAGTAGCCAAAAAACAGCGTATTCGTGCCGAAGAAACCATGGTGGAACGCCTAGGGGTATCCTTAGCCGAAGCCAAAAAGCATATTAAAGCCCTGTTTGTGAAAACGGGGATTACTTTCGTGGAAATTATGTATATGCCGGCACTGAACAAGGATAATATACGGGGACTGGTTTCTTTTGACCACCCCGACCTTTTGTGGGAAAATTTGGCCAAAGGACAGGGGGTTGTGATGTTAGCCTGTCATATGGACAATTGGGAATGGCTGGGTGCTGCTTTGGCACTGAACGGATTTCCTCTTAGTGCTGTGGAAAAACCACAGCCCAACCGGTTGTACAGTAAATTCATGAATGAATTACGCACCGGTGCCGGGCAGGAAATTTTTTCCCGTGGCACTAGTGAGATTTTAGGCTGTGCACGGGCGATGAAAAAAGGTAGGATGCTGGGACTGATTGCCGACCAAGATGGTGGCTATGACGGTGTTTTTGTGCCGTTTTTAGGCAAGCTGGCCTCCACTCCGGGAGGACCTGCCTACTTTGCCCGCAAGTTCAAGGCTCCGATTATTCCTATCTTCATTGTGCGCAAAGAAGGCTATTACGGTCACCAGGCTTTAGTCAAGGAACCGATTTATTATGAAGATACTGGCGATCGTCTCGCCGATGATTATAACGTGACCCTACGCATGACCCAAGTTGTTGAAGAAGTAATTCGCGAATATCCGGATAATTGGCTGTGGTTTCAGCATCGTTGGAACACTCCTTATACGCCACCGGTGGTAGCGCAGAAAGCAGGCAAAGATGAAAAATAAACGTAGTTTTTTATTAATTGCAGCCGGTTTTGTGCTTTTAGGTTTAATTTTTGCGTGGTTGTTTAGTAGCGAGGAAACTATTACTAAATCCAAATTAGGTAAAGACATCAAAGTCGATGATATGTTGGTGCGCAATAGTAAGCTGAAAGAAGAACAAAATGGGAAGCTGTTGTGGGAGCTGGCCATCGGTGAAATGGTTTACGATAAAGCCACTGATACCAATCAAATGAAAGACGTCAAAGGTAAGTGGTATCGTGCAGATGGCAGTGTGTTAGAACTAGTGTCTACTGGCGGCTCCATTGTGATGGCGAAGAAAGATGTGGTTTTGCAGGGCAACGTGGTAGCTACGCTCTCTAGTGGTGGTAAGCTAGAAGCCGACCAGGTCAGCTGGTTGCGTTCAGAAGACAAAATTACAGCTCAAGGTAAGGTACGCATTACGAAAGAGGATTTGTTGGCCTTGGCTGACCAAGCCATTACCGACAGCGGCTTGGAACAGTTACGGTTAGCAGGCAATGCCGAAGTACAGAAAGGGGTTCAACCATGAAGAAACAATTAACAGGAATGATGCTCGCCCTCGCCCTTACAGTGACGGGTTTAGCAGGTGCTCAGGCGGCTTATGCTGCTACCAGTGTAAAAGCTGATGTTATTGAATATAATACGAAGTCCGGGGTGACTACGGCTACCGGTAATGTGGTGATTACTAAAGAAGACGGCATCGTCAAAGCGGCTGCCGGCGAATATAATACCAAAACCAGTGCCGGACGTTTGACAGGAGGCGTCAATGCTGTGCAAAAAGATGCCCGCACAACTTGCGATACTCTTGTCATGCATGATGAGCACCATTTGACTGCTATCGGCAGTGCTATGATTAAAAAACAGGATAAAACTTTGCGGGCTGAGCAGGTAGAATATTATCAAGACCGTGAATTTGTAGAAACTGTGGGTTCTTGGGGTGAACTTGCCCTAGATGACGGCAGCGTATTGAAAGCCGACTACATCAATTATGATATGCGAGCAGGCTTAGCTACAGCCGAAGGGCAGGTGACTATTGTCAGCGAGGTGCGCAAGCTAACGGCGAATGCAGATAAAGCTACTTATGATTTGCAACAAGAAGGTATTATTGAGCTGATTGGCCATGCGGTAGCCGTACAAGATGGGAATACTATTACCGGCAATAAGCTTAAAATTACCAATAACGACCAAACGGCACAAGCTTTTGGTCAAGTAAAACTTGTCTATATCCCAGTGGCACAGCCGGTTGCTAAACCGGTAGTCTAGACCTAAACCTATAAGAAGTACAAAGGCCGGTTGGCACTTGCCCCTAGGTTTGCGGTTGGACAGCGCAACACTGTTGACCCAGGAATTGGAGGAACAAACGTGCATA
Source organism: Acidaminococcaceae bacterium (assembly GCA_036659415.1). GTDB lineage: Bacteria > Bacillota > Negativicutes > Acidaminococcales > Acidaminococcaceae > JAVXCQ01. Next base: position 5,309 of record JAVXCQ010000001.1, on the reverse strand, counting down.
TTGAAACCAGAAATTTAATGAAAACTTATACCGGCCGCCAAGTGGTCAACGATGTGAGTATTGAGGTGGCACAAGGCTCAGTGGTGGGACTTTTAGGGCCTAACGGAGCCGGTAAAACTACGACTTTTTATATGATTGTCGGTGTGGAGCGCCCCGATGGGGGCAGCGTACTCATTGATGGTCGGGATATTACCAAGATGCCCATGAATGAAAGAGCCAAAGCCGGCATCGGTTATTTACCCCAGGAAGCCTCGATTTTTCGTAAGCTAACGGTAGAAGATAATATTATGGCCATTCTCGAGCTAACGGGGCTGAACCCAGAGCAAAGAGTAAGCAAAATGAATGATCTGATTGCTGAATTCCACGTGGAACATATTCGTCACCGCAAAGGCTCGGAGCTGTCCGGTGGTGAGCGGCGGCGGGTGGAAATTGCTCGTTCCCTGGCGACCGATCCCTCGTTTATACTTTTGGATGAACCCTTTGCCGGGATTGACCCCCTAGCCGTAGCTGATATTCAAGGTATGATTGCACACCTAGCGCAGCGGGGCATCGGCATTTTGATTACCGACCATAACGTGCGCGAAACCTTGAGTATCGTGGACAAGGCTTATATTCTTAGTGACGGCAAGATCTTGATTGCCGGTGATAGTCAGACTATTGCCAATGACCCGATGGCCCGTAAATATTACCTTGGTGATAAATTCACCCTGTGAGGAAGGAGTACTCTATGCGCATACTTGACCGTTATATTCTGAAAGAATTAATGGGACCTTTTGTTTTTGGTGTGGCCTCATTTACCACCATCTTCATTGCCAGTTCCCTCTTGTTTCGCATTACGGAATTTATTACGAAATATGATGCTTCGGCAGATGCCTTGTTCAGACTTTTTTTGTGCAGTTTGCCGGAGGTAATTAACTATACTTTCCCCATGTCCATGCTCCTAGCTTCACTCCTAGCCTTTGGCCGCCTTTCGGGTAATAGCGAAATTGCGGCTATGAAGTCCGGCGGTATGAGCTTTTACCGCTTGGCAGCACCGGTTTTGATTGCAGGGTTTCTTATCAGTATGTTTTCGGTAATTTGGGCAGAAAAAGTAGTACCGGCGTCCAAAGTTGGTTATAATTATATTATTGACCAAGAAATAAAACAAAATACTACGCCACGTTCGCAGGAACACGTCATCATTAAATCTGTGAGTGGGTCCAATCTAGAACGGTTGACCTATGCTCGTAGTTTTGATGAAGATACTGGTACCATGAAAGACATCACTATGGAAGAATTTGAAAAAGGACACTTGACCCGTATTCAAAAAGCCAAAACTGCCACTTGGCAGAACGGCTCCTGGCATATGAATGATGGCAGCATCTTATCCGTCAGTAACGATGGCATTCAGCAATCCATGACCTTTGACCAACAGGTTTTGCCGATTGCAGCTACACCCCACGAAATTTCCTTGGATCAAAAAGAGCTGGACTCTATGACCATTAGCGAATTGCGGCAGTATATCCAGATTTTGGAAAAACAATATCTACCTACCAGTAAGCAAGTCATGGAGATCTATATGCGCTTTTCCATACCACTGTCTAGTTTTTTCTTTGCTATGATTGGTATTCCGCTGGGTATGCAGCCTCAAAGAGCTAGTTCTTCCATTGGCCTTGGCATTAGTATCGTGATTATCTTTATTTATTATTCCGTGATGACCTTTTGTACCGGTTTAGGCAAAGGGGGCGCCATTCCGCCACTATTAGCCGCCGCCACTCCTAATCTTTTGTGCGGCCTCGTGGGCTTGTGGCTCATGCGGCAAAAAGACAGATAATCGGGTAGCTTCCTGCTGGCTAAGTACACTATGTAAGAGCAGGCTGCAAAGGATGGTGAGTTCATGTTTGGTTACAACTTAATCTTAATGCTGGCTATTGTGGGTGGTATCATCGCCTTTATCGGTGATAAATTAGGGAGCAAAATCGGCAAAAAACGTTTATCCGTTTTTGGTTTGCGTCCCTACCACACCTCCGTACTCATTACGGTGGTTACCGGCATTTTGATTGCCACGGTGTCTTTGGGCATTTTAGCGATCTCTTCCAATGACGCCCGGACAGCCCTGTTTGGTATGCAAAAGCTACAAACAGAGCTAGCAACTTTGAATCGGGATAAAGAAGCAGCCACGCTGGAATTAGCGGCTAATAATCAATTAATCGCCGAATTAGGCAATAAAATCAAGCTTTCTTCGGAAAGTTTGGACGCCATGAAAGAGCAACGAGATGAAATGAACGAACAGTTAGTTGCCTTGCAGGAGCGTTACACCCAAGCGGGAGCTGACCTTGCGGCGACTAAAGCCGAGGTAGATACTTTACTCGCCTCCAGAGGCAAACTGGAACAGGAAATTGGTGAACTAGAAGCAGCGACTGAAAAACTGCAAGCAGGCCTAGTGGCAGTGCGGGAGGGGCAAGTGGTTTTCCGTGCCGGTGAAGTTTTGTTTGCAGGGGATTTGCAAACAGGTTTAAAGGCTACTGAGAATAAAAAGCAACTGGATTTATTTTTGGCTGCTGCCAATGAAAAAGTGTTGCGCCGTATGGGTGTAGCAGATGATACTGTGTGGGGACTTTGGCTACCGGAAAAATTAGTAGAACAAGCCCTGCAAGTTTTAGCTGAACCCAAAGGTAAGGTTTATGTGCGAGTGCGCACTGCAGGTAATATTATTGCCGGCGAAATGGCAGTGAGTACCCTGGAGATTATGCCCAACCGGGTGGTTTATCCCCGTGATGCCAAAATTTACAGTAAAGTCGTGACCATCGAAGCTGGCAGTGAAAATGTGCAAAGAGAATTATTTAGTTTGCTGACCGAGGTTAATAAATTAGCAGTAACTGCCGGCGTCTTGCCGGATCCACTTACCGGCAAGGTAGGAACTATGGATGCAGCCACGATGATGGAAGCCAGTGACAAGATGAATGCCCTAGGCGGCGAAGTTGAATTGACGGCTTATGCTCGTAACGATATTACCATCGCAGGCCCCGTACTTTTACGTTTGGAAGTGGAAAGACCATGAATAAACTAATTCTTGGCGTTGACCCCGGACGCAGTAAGACCGGAGTCGCCCTAACAGATAGTGCCGGACAGCTCTTGCGTCTGGACGTGCTCCTAATGGACGATTTTGAAGAAGGTTTGCGCGATTTTCTGCAGGATGTTGTGGTCAGCCTGTGCCTAATCGGTGACGGCACGACCACGGCGAGTATGCAGCAAACCTTAAAAGAACTTTTGGCACCGCATGAACTCCTCGTGGTGCCAGAAGCCAATAGCACCCAAGAAGCACGCAAGCTGTATTGGCAAATGCACCCACCCCAGGGTTGGCGAAGACTCTTACCCCTAGGACTACAAACACCTCCTGTTAATTTGGACGGCTATGCCGCCTTTATTCTCATCAAACGCTATTTAGCTCGTGGCTAAATAGCGTTTTGTTTTTGCCTTTAGTTTTTGTTT
>JAVXCQ010000001.1:0-1738 GCA_036659415.1 Acidaminococcaceae bacterium | reverse complement strand
GCAGCTCACGTTAGCAAGCCCTCCGTCATGGATATTTTTGTACAGGGTGCCCGCAAAGGTTGGCATGTTGCGGTGGATAATATTATTCCTAACGTGTTAATGGCTTATGTTTGTATCAAGATTTTGAACGTTACAGGTGCGCTTGCCATTGCCGGTAAGATTTTTGCTCCTGTTATGGCCGTTTGGGGTTTGCCGGGCGAAGCGATTATGATTATTCTCAGTGCCTTAATGAGTATGGGCGGCGCCGTAGGCGTAGCCATGGCACTGTATAGTGCTGGCTCCGTGGATGCTCACCATATTACTATTGTTATTCCCGCCATCTACCTTTTGGGTTCCAAGATTCAATATTTGGGACGCCTTTTAGGCACAGCCGGTGTACCGGCTAAGCATTATCCGGTGCTAATTGCTATCTCCGCCGTTAATGCCGCTATTGCTATGTTTATCATGAAAGCACTTGGTGCTTAAAGGCTATAAAAGCTCCCCTTAAGGGGAGCTTTTTGTCGTTATGGGGACGAAAATACAAGTCTTAGCTCGCATCTGTCAGACCTTTAGTATCAGGCACTTAAGTGTCAACACAAGCTTAACTAAGCTCCAGCTCAGAGCACACTCAAACAAAAAAATAAACTCAAACGGACAAATGACCTTTTGAAAAGAACAGAATAAACAGAAAAATCACGCTGACTGGGTAGTCAGAGCAAAAAAATTGTGCTATAATTGCTACATAATAAATTAAACCCTTGCGCTCAAGAGTATAATTTACGCTTTTAGTACTAGCTGGCGTTAATCAAAAAAATTGTTCAAAATATTTTTTTAGCCTAAGCAGGAGTTCTTAAAAGTATGGCGAATTAGTGAACTAAATAAAAAATACTTGCAAATGAAAATAAGAGAGTTTACAATAGAAGTGAAGTACAGGTAACATTTAATTTGCTTTATAATATCTGAAGTCGAGAAGCAGAGACGGACGATTTGCTAGGCAATAGTGGAAACAAGGTAACACGCATTGACGAGCAAAACAGAAGTTCCCACTTCCTAACCGAGGATTTTATAAAAATAAAATTCCTTGAAGGAGGAAACAAAAATGAAAAAATCTTTAGTACTTGCAATGGCAATGGCTCTTGGCGTAACTGCTACAGCTTTTGCAGCAAACCCATTCTCCGATGTCCCTGCAGGCCATTGGGCATACGGCTCCGTAGCTAAATTAGCTGCTGCTGGTATCGTAGACGGCTACCCAGATGGTACTTTCCAAGGTAACGAAACTATGACCCGTTATGAAATGGCTCAAATCGTTGCTAAAGCTTTGGCTAAAGGCGCTATCGGCGCTGACGACAAACTAGTTGCTGAATTCGCTAACGAATTGGACAACCTAGGTGTGCGTGTAGCTAAACTAGAAAAAAATGCTGACAACGTTAAAATCACTGGCGAATTACGTGCCGGCTACAAAAGCTATGACAACAAAGGCCAAGGCGACAAAGCTGAAGGCCGTACTCGTTTGTATTTAAGTGGTGCTATTAATGATGGCTGGACTTACGGCGCTATGATTGAAAACACTCAAAACTGGGCTACCAATGCTGAAGAAAACACTACTAAATTCCGTCGTGCTTTCGTTAAAGGCAACTTGGGCGGCGTTAAAGTTACTGCTGGTCGTCAATACTTCAAAGTTGGTACCGGTAACGTTGCTGACCTCACAGGCGATGCTTTGAAACTTGATTTTGGTGGCAAACTAAAAGCTACTGCTTTC